>JAADIG010000138.1 GCA_013151445.1 Actinomycetota bacterium | reverse complement strand
GTCATCGGATAGGCTGCATCCATGACATCACCAATCACCCCCGCGACCACCAGCGGCACCATCAACTTGGCGGTCCCCGAATCCGCGCTTGCGATTGGCGCCCACCCCGACGACATCGAATTCGGGGCCGGGGGCACGCTGGCGAAATGGGCTGCAGCGGGGTGCAGGATCACCATGGTGATCGTCACGGACGGTTCCAAGGGGTCCTGGGATCCGAACCAGGACCAGAACGAACTCATCGCCACCCGCAGCGCAGAACTACAGGCAGCCGCCGACGCACTCGGTGCGGCGAGTACCGTGCAACTCGGCTATGTCGACGGCGAACTCGAGTACTCCATGGAGCTGCGCGGACGTATCTGTCGGGAGGTCCGCGTTCATCAACCCGAGGTCGTTCTCAGCCACGACCCGTGGATGCGCTACCAACTCCACCCGGACCATCGCGCCACGGGGTTTGCGGCGACCGATGGAGTTGTTGCCGCGCGGGATCACCTGTTCTTCCCCGAACAAGACCTCCCACCGCACCGACCCTCAGCGATCCTTCTCTGGCGAGCCGACGAGGACAATCACTGGGAAGACATTGCCGGGCACAGCAACACCAAGGTCGAGGCGTTGTTATGCCATTCGTCCCAGGGCACAACGACGATGGGTGGTGACGTCACCGATGTCGAGCACGCCGAGGTGTTCGCCCAACGCATGCGTGAATGGGCGGAACGCGCCGGACGCGACGTCGGACTCGATCAGGCGGAGGCGTTTCACCGCCTCACCCCGTAGGTGCCCCGAAGAGCTGGTAACAACAAAGTGAGGACCCCGAAGGGTCCTCACAGCACGGAACGAGCGATAACTTAGACGCCGATGCGCATACCGCTTTCTGGATCGAAGAAATGTACCTTGTCGGTGTTGATAGCGAGCCGTATTTCACTGCCTGGTGATACGGGGACATCGGCATCGACTCGTGCGGTGAACTGCACCGTATCTCCCAGCGAGCTGATATCGCTCCCGGTGTCGGCGAGCAGTTCCTCAATGTCGGGGGTAATCACCGGTGCGGTATCGACCTCGAAGTGAATGAAGGTCTCGGCGCCGAGCACCTCCGCTACCTGGATCTTCGCCAACATGGAAGCCGAATCATCCGCTCCGATCCGATCTGCCGAGGCGAACTCTCCCGGACGTATCCCCATGACGAGCTGTTTGCCCATCCAATTTTCAATACCGGGATGTCGTTCCAGAGCAACGCTGGACAAGAGGAGACGTTCGTTAGCGAACTTCGCGAACACCTGGTCGCCATCGGACTCCAGAACGGCGTAGATCATGTTCATCGCCGGCGAACCAATGAACCCCGCGACGAACAAGTTCACCGGGTTGTGATAGAGCTCTGCGGGCGGAGCAACCTGTTGGAGGTTGTTGGGACGTTTGACGGATACCGGTTTGAGGACCGCAACACGATGCCCAAGGGTCATGGCCTCAACCTGGTCGTGGGTGACATACACGGTGGTCGTGTTGAGGCGGGTGTGCAGTACCGCGAGCGATGCACGCATCTGCACACGCAGCTTGGCATCAAGGTTCGACAGCGGTTCGTCCATGAGGAACGCGCTCGGTTCGCGAACAATGGCACGACCCATTGCGACCCGCTGACGTTGACCACCCGACAAGTTCTTTGGTTTGCGGTCGAGGTAGTCGGTGATTTCGAGGACCTCGGCGGCCTCTTTCACACGAGCATCGATTTCCTCTTTCGGCGTCTTGCGAAGCTTCAGTCCGAACGCCATGTTGTCGTACACCGACATGTGGGGGTAGAGGGCGTAGTTCTGGAATACCATCGCGATATCGCGATCCTTCGGCTGCACGTCGTTGACGAGGTTGTCGCCAATGTACAACTTGCCTTCAGTGATCTCTTCAAGACCCGCAATCATGCGAAGAATTGTTGACTTGCCACATCCAGATGGACCAACAAGTACGAGAAATTCTCCGTCAATAATCGTGAGATCAACATCTCCCACGGCGCGTGTCCCATCGGGATAGACCTTCCCCAGTCCTTCAAGTGTTATCGACGCCATTCCCTTACCTCTTATATAGCTCCGTCGTCACGTCACCGTAGCAGGAAGTTAGGACCGCATCCCCATGCGGCGGGCTACAGTACTGCCATGCATGAATCACCAGTCGCGGTTGTGACGGGCGGTACCGGTGCTCTGGGGAAAACCCTGCTCCCGCTGCTTGTTCGCCGCAATTTCAAGCTCGCTGTTACCTATTTGATCCCGGAGGAGGCAACCGCACTCGAGGATGCGCTCGGTCTCGACGAGAGCCAGCTACTGCTGCGCCGGGTCGATGCTTCCGATTCGGATGCGATTACCGCCTTTATGCAGGAGGCCGCTGACATGTTCGGCCCCTTCAACGTTACGGCTTCACTCGTCGGCGGTTGGGCCGGTGGCCGGATGGTGGACGAGACAGATAACGTTCGCCTTGATCGCATGATCGACCTCAACCTCCGCTCCGCGTTCTACACGATCCGGGCTGCGATTCCGCATATGCGCGACGCAGACTGGGGACGAATCATCGCCATCGGAAGCCGAGCAAGCATCGATACTCCCGCTGGACAGGCTGCATTCAACATCTCCAAGGCTGGTGTCGTGGCGTTGATCAAGTCGCTTGCCGTCGAGCTTGATGACACCCCGATCACGGCCAACGTCGTCCTTCCCTCGGTAATCGACACCAAGGCAACCCGAGACGCACTCCCCTACGCCGACTACGTGAAATGGCCGAAACCGGCCGAGATCGCCTCCGTGATCGACTTCCTGGCATCGGAGAATGCCCAAGTCATCAATGGGGCCGCCATCCCGGTCCACGGCCAGACATAGAGACCCAACCGCGAGGAACCCGCAATGCCAGATCGAGCAATTTCCGATAGCGAGTTCGATGTGGTCGTGATCGGTTCGGGGTTCGGTGGCAGCGTCACGGCGCACCGTTTGACCGAGAAGGGCTACCGCGTCGGGGTGATCGAAGCTGGAAAACGGTGGACGTCCACGGATTTCCCAAAGACGAACTGGAACGCCCGCAAGGCCCTCTGGTTCCCGCGGCTCGGGATGAAGGGTATCCAGCGAATCTCGTTGTTGCGCGACATCATGGTGCTCTCCGGTGCCGGGGTCGGAGGAGGTTCCTTGGTGTACGCCAACACCCTCTACGAACCACAGGCACCCTTCTACTCCGACAAGCAATGGTCTGAGATCACCGATTGGCGCTCCGAGCTAACACCGCACTACGCCACCGCAAAGCAGATGCTTGGTGTCGTCGAAAACCCGCTCGACACACCAGCCGACGACGCCATGCGCAAGCTCGCCGCGGCGATGGACGTCGCCGACACGTTCCATCCGACGCCGGTGGGAGTGTTTTTCGGAGCATCTGGGGTCGAGGTCGCGGACCCGTTCTTCAATGGTGCGGGACCTCGCCGGTCGGGGTGTGTCGCCTGTGGAAACTGCATGGTGGGCTGCCGATACAACGCAAAGAATACGCTCGACAAGAACTATCTCTATTTTGCCGAACAGGCTGGAGCGCAGGTGTTCAGCGAACACACTGTCGTCGATGTTGAACGCAACGGCGACGAGTGGCTGGTAACGACGGAGAGATCTGGTGCCTGGTTTCGAAAAAGACGACGCGTCTTCCGGGCGCCACACGTCGTCTTTAGCGCGGGGGCTCTGGGCACAACACGCTTGCTCTTGGAACTCGCCGAGCGCGGTCGCCTCCCCCTCCTCTCTAACCGGATCGGGTACCAAACCCGAACGAACTCCGAGGCGATCGTTGGCGCCGTTTCAAGAAGTCGCAACGTTGACTACTCCGCGGGAATCGCGATCACCTCGTCGATTCACCCGAATGCTGAAACACATATCGAGCCGGTGCGCTATGGCAAGGGATCGAACGCACTCGGCCTTCTTGCGACCGTTCTCACCGATGGTGGAACGGGTCTGCCACGCCAGGTCCGCTTCCTCGGAACGGTGATCCGCCACCCAATCACGTTTGTCCGGTCGCTTTCAGTGTGGCACTGGTCGGAACGCTCGATAATCCTCCTCGTCATGCAAACCAGGGATAACAGCATCCGACTCCTCCGGAAGCGTGGCCTATTCCGTACCAAACTCACGTCCGAGCAGGGTCACGGTGAACCGAACCCGACGTACATTCCCGTCGCCAACGAGGCCGCACGAAAAACCGCCGACATCATTGGTGGTTTCGGCTCAAGTACCGTCAACGAAGTGCTCTTTGACACGCCCCTAACCGCACACATTCTCGGTGGCGCACCAATTGGCCCGGATGCTGACCATGGCGTCATCGACGGGTACCACCGAGTATTTGGCCACGAGGGACTTCACGTCATCGATGGGGCTGCGATCGGTGCGAACCTCGGCGTGAATCCGTCTCTGACGATCACCGCCATGGCCGAACGAGCGAACTCGATGTGGCCCAACAAGGGCGAGGAGGACCGCCGGGTGCCGCTCGGAGATCCGTATCGTCCTGTCGATTCGCCGCGGTGACACGACTACCAGCACTTACGGCGGTACCGGTAGTACCGTTGAATCATGGAACGGGACTCCGAATCTGACATCCTCGCTCAGCTGGTCGCCGTCAATGACGCCCTCTGGGCGCTCCCTGACGATGCTTTCTCGGAGAAGTTCAAGCTCCTCAAGGAACGAGATCACCTTCGTGAGGAATCATCGAAATACGCCGTCGGCCTCGATGCCCAGCGCCCCGACGCGGACCTTCTTGCCGAACTCTCGGGGATGCGGTCCCAGCTCAAGGAACTTGAGAAGCAGAAGATCGACCTCGTAACCCAGGCCGGTGGCGGCAGTGGTGCCGGCGAAATGGGGAATATCGGCGGTGTTTCCCTAAACGCCAGAATGATGGATGCGGGTGGTGCTGGGCGTGTTCAGGCCAGGATCGGCATCATCAAGGGTGTCCTCAAGGACCGTGGGATCAAGTACCCGAACCCGCAGTAACGGGCACACAACAAGTCGGTCATGTTGTTCGCTACCGGGGTTGCCGGAACTCATCAGACAACCCCGGCTATCTTTAAAGCAACAGCGATGAACGTGACCCTCCTCAAGATGGGTCGGAAGGGGCTGTAACACATGGGTAACAAAGACAAGGGCGGCAGGAGCACCAAGAAGGTTGCTGCGAAGTCACTGAAGGAAAAACGCCAGGCAAAGAAGGCGAAGAAGGCCGGTTAACACACCTCCCACTTCCTCGTTCTTGTGACGATCGACGGGGATTATTCCCTCTTAGCGTCACAAGAACAAGCAGGGGGTGTCGCGATCGCGGATCCGGGAACGCTACTCGTCGGTTTCGACAACTATGCCGAGGGCTTCGACGACTTGCATCGCAGTGATGGGGCTGACGATCGCGCCGTCGAGCGTGGTGACCCGCGGGTCGAGCGACACTCCGATCGCATCCACCAACCGAGCACCTGACAGGTCGGCGTGCGCAAAGTCTGCCCCGGCCAGGTCGGTTTTGTTGAAGGACGAGTTGACCAGTTTTGCCTCGCGGAACATCACATCCCTGGCACGACATTCAGTGAACTCAACATCGCGAAGATCGAGACCAGTGAAGTCACTCAAACTGATGTCACAGCCCGCGTAAACATGGGCGCCGTGGAGACGGTGTGGCTCCTCCCTGGTCAGTGTCCAGTTCATGCCAACCATGCGGGAGTTACGGAACGTGCATCCGGTGAATATCGTGTCGACCGATTCGACGAGGGAGAGGTCGCAGTTCACGAACGTGCAGTCAGCAAACCGACCGACCTTGATTCTCGCTCCCCTGAACACGACGTCGGTGAACACACAGGTCTCGAAGTCGGCATGCTCAATGAGCGCCTCGGACCAGTCCGCACCGTCGAACGCCTCAGCGTCAAAGTAGTGTCCCGAGAGTTCCCCGCCCGAGCCGTCAGCCATCCGGTGTGCTCCTGGTGTTGGTGGCGGCGCCGTACACCCTCATTCTTTGCCGTCAGTCGCACCAAGATTGCGTTTGAGGAAGTCGAGGATATCCCCGACATATGGCTCGAAGGGTGCAAGGTCGCTATGTGCCCCATCGGGCACGGTGAGTAGCTCCGCAGTCGGGTCGGCGGCCGAGAGTTCATACATCGAGGCGATAGGCACGACGTCGTCTGCGTCGCCGTGCACGAGCATCACGGGGGCCTTCACCTGAGAGATTCGGTTGCGGGGTGCAAATTCTTCGAACCGGAGGCCGATCATTCGTTGCACCGCCTCCAGGATCACAAATCGCGCTGCTCGCGGCATGCGGTCCATCTGCTGGCGCATCATCTCCCCGGGGTGCGCAAACGATGAGACGGAAACGACGGCGTCGAGCAAGTCGCTTCGTGAGGCCGCGAGGATCGCGGCGCCGGCACCCACGGAGTGACCGATGACCCCGACGGATGTCACCTCGGGTTTGGCGCCCAGCCAGGCTGCTGCCACTTCGAGGTCCTCGGCGAATCGAGGCAACGAAGAAAAACTGTCGTGCTCGGAGAGCCCGTGGTTGCGCGCGTCGATAAACAACACGTGAAAACCCGCGGCGTGGAGATGGGGAGCGAGTGGCAGCATCAGGGACGAGTTACTCCCCCACCCGTGGAGGACAACAACACCGGGGGCTGCTCCATCGACGGGGATGTACCAGCCGTGGAGCCGCGTTCCGCTCACGCTCTCAAGATGCACCCGCTCCTCGGGAAGCCCGAGACCCGCTGGCGTTCCATCAGCCGCTGGTTGCGGTGGAGCAAATGCCCGCTTCAATAACCGAGGCGTCGCCATGATCGCTCCAGCCACAACAACTACCGGTAGCAGTATCCAACCTATTGATCGTCCACGTAGTGAAGTCAACCGCTAACCGCCCGTTCCGAAGCCTTCTCTGAGCATGTCGATCACCCGCCTCCGGGCACCCGACAGGTCACGGATTCTAGAACACCTAGCGGGCGACGAGAGTTACTGGCGATTGCTCACACGAACCGGCCGTCACCGAGCCGATACGATCCATCACCGTACCCGGCTGGCCAGTACCGGTTCGCTACGGACGGAGCACGCCATCCTCTACCGTGACGGCCTCTAGCGTGGCGGTACCGAGGTTGAAACGGTCGAACAGCCACTGCACGTCGAGCGGCCCCTCTGTTACCGAGTCATCATCGCCAGAGCGTGACACGCTGGAGACATCACTTGCGGCCTGCGGGGCAGTACTTGCCAGGTAGGCAAACGCTCGTTTGAGGAACGCAGCCATCTGACCGCGGGTCACGGGGGTGTCCGGGCAAAACTTGTCGTTCTCCGGAGGGTTACATCCTTTGGTGATCCCGGCTGCGGCCAAGCGTTCGATATCGGTCTCGAACGGCGATCCGTCATCATCACCGAATGTGGCGCCGCCAGGCGGTGGCAACACCATGACCCGATTCAGAAAGGCTGCCATCTGGCCGCGGGTCACCGAAGCATCGGGACAGAATTGGTCATTCGCTGGAGGGTTGCATCCCTTCGTGATACCGGCTGCGGCGAGACGTTCGATGTCGGCCTCGAAGATGGATCCGTCGTCGTCAACAAAGCTATCACCGGACCCCTGGGACAGCACAAACGCCCTCGTGAGGAACGCTGCCATTTGGCCACGACTCACAGGATCGTCGGGACAGAACAGCGAGTTCTCGGGAGGATTGCAACCCTTGGTAACACCCACGTTGCCCAACCAGTAGATATCGTCAGCGAACGTGTGACCGAACATGTCGAAGAAAAGCGGTGCCAGAAAGGCGTCGACGCCCGCGGTTTCCTGACCCGCGGTGACAACGATTGGCTTCGCGACGCCAAACAACGGCTGGTTCTCAAAGAGCTGTGGAAAGAAGTCGAAGATAGTATTCGGCTCCCCGGGCTGCGATCCATACTCGCCATTCCAGAACACACCGAAATACGTACCGGCCGCGATCTCGTCGATCTGATAGGTGCCGTCCGGCGCTGCGTCCGCCGTCGCAAGGTATTCGAACTGGTCGTTGTAGATCTCCACATGCCCGAGCGGCGCCACACCGTTGTGGAACTCAGAAAAGCCGTGCCGCAACGTTCCGCTCATCGAACCCGGGTCAGAGGTGAGATCGATAGTGTTGATCCACATACCGGGCTCCCCCTGATTCTCCGTCCTCACGGACACGACAAACAGCGACTCACCGCCGGCCGAAAGGCCGAACCCGCCCACCCCTGTGTTGTCGAGTACGTGGTAGATCCGAGACGGAATGCTCGTACCGGGGGCAAAACGGCGCACCATGTTGCTGCCACTGGGGAAACTGTTCACGCTCGCCAAGAGCGTCCCATCGTCCATGAAAGCCATCTGAGCGGCACCTACGTCGGCGAATCTCGGGAGTTTGACGAGGTCTGGAATGGAATACGATTCGATAGAACCTGGGCTGCCGCTAAGCAGGACTCTGGAGCCATCCGGATCAACCGCAATTCCGCGAACATTCGGCAGACGATCCGGCGACACTGCGATCAACTCCCAAGTGACGAGATCAACAGTATGGAGCGCTATGGGCGTAATGTCCTGATCCACCATAAGCAACACCGGCGATTCAACATCAATAACTTCGAGGTACAACCCACCAAGTGCGACTCCGCCAGAGTTCGGAACGGTGTGCACAACCGAGGACAGGTCATTGAGGTCACGGGCAACGATCTCACAATCACCCGACGTAATGAGAAACTCTTTCCATTCGATAGCGGATCGGGTGCACGTACCTGTCAACTCAAGTGTCAACTCAAGTGACGTCGTATCGATGGAGTACACCTTTGCGTCAGAAACAACCCAAACTGTTGACCCCTCATCATTGATGGTTATCTTCGTATCGCGTCCGGGGACCGAAATCTCCTTAATCAGCTCTCCGTCGAGTGTGGTGACGCTGATCGTCGTGGTGTTCGTGTTAAACGCCGTGTCCTTCGTGTCAAGGAAGAACAACTGATTCCGTCCGTCATCAACGATGAACCCAAGAAATCGGTCAACGGAAAAAGAAGCTGGGTCGTATATCCCCCAGGAGGGAGACGTGCTGGTGTTTGCGACCGGAGCGACTCCGGGGTCAGATCCGAATTCCGCATCCGCGGTGCCGGGAGCCTCGCCAACGATGACCGAGACGGCTGCAATCAAGACCAAGCCCGCGATACGTGACATCAGTGTCCCCATCAGCCAAGTATCGTCGAGGCAGCTCCGTTCTTGCAACTCTTGACCACACTGCGTAGCGGCAAGGAACCCCTGCGTGGGCACCGATGCCACATGATTTCCCGAATCAGGTGTCAGCGAGACGAGCAGGTCGTGGTGTCTAATACATGACACTCACACGAGAGGGATGATGTGCGGCTCGACACGCCGGCGGTGACGGATGCGGAGATCTACGGCGAACATGCCGCTGCACTCGTTCGGTTTGCAACGGTCCTGGTCGGTCCCAACGATGCTGCGGATGTGGTTTCTGCGGCTGTCCTCAGGGTGATCAGTTCGGCCGGATGGGCATCGGTCTCGAACCATCGCAGCTATCTCCACCAGGCAGTCGCCAACGAGGCACACAACTTTCGCCGCGGCGAAACGAGAAGAAAACATCGAGAAACCCGGGTCCCCGTTCCCCGCGCCACCTATCCCCAGGAGGTCCACCCCGAAGTGCGGGCCGCCGTCGCCCGACTCAGCGTCAGGCAGCGGGCCACCGTGTACCTGGCGTACTGGGAAGACATGACGGATCACATGATCGCCGCCTATCTGGGAATCAGCGCCGGTTCGGTGCGGCGCCACCTGGCAAGGGCCCGACATCACCTGAGGAGAGCACTCAATGAAGACCGATGAACAGCACGCCGTTTGCGATGTATTGGCCTCAATGATCGCCGAAGCACCCCCACCCACCGATTTCGAGAACCTGAACCAACTCCAGGTTGTACGTACGGTCGACCGCCCGAACCGTTCCCCCCTGGTTGCGACGTTGGCAGGGTTCGTCATTGCCCTCGCCGTCGTCGGTACTGTTGTCGCCGTCGTCCAGCGACCCGCATCTGTGTCGATCTCCCCGGGGAGCGGGGCCGCCGCAACGATCTTCATGGTGCCGACTGTCGTGCCGGACGACCTAGAACTCGCCGTTGCCGACGTCTGGACCGACGGTTACAGCACCACACAGAGTTTCTTGCTCCCTGGACGGACCGGATGGGGTGAGGGCGACCGGGTCGTCAACATCAATATCATCAACATGGTCGAACAGGCGGGTGACGACACCGAAGTGCGGGACCTACTGGCCGGAGACCCTGCAGCGTTCTTCGAGGCCTTCCGGCAGCAGATCGAAGACACGTACCCCGACTCTCAGCTTACGTTCGACGAGATCGCTGTGCGCGGCCGACCGGCGCTTGTGGCGCAACGCATCACGATCATCAATCCGAACACCCCGAACGAA
>JAADIG010000136.1 GCA_013151445.1 Actinomycetota bacterium | reverse complement strand
CCGAAGGCATTCATCCCGCACGCGGTGTCGCTGCATCAGGCTTTCGCCCATTGTGCAATATTCCCTGCTGCTGCCTCCCGTAGGAGTCTGGGCCGTGTCTCAGTCCCAGTGTGGCTGATCGTCCTCTCAGACCAGCTACCCGTCTTTGCCTTGGTGAGCCATTACCTCACCAACTAGCTGATAGGCCGCGAGACCATCCCAGAGCGGCGGACCATTTATTCAATCCATCATGTGATAGAAGGAAGGTATCCGGTATTAGTCCAAGTTTCCTTGGGTTATCCCAGTCTCTGGGGCAGGTTTCTCACGTGTTACGCACCCGTTCGCCACTGTCCCCGCTCGATCCTTACGGAAAGAACGGTTCTCGTTCGACTTGCATGCATTAAGCGCACCGCCAACGTTCGTCCTGAGCCAGGATCAAACTCTCCATCGAAAGTTTGCTGATCCTAACTACTCAGTTCCATATTCTTCGGAACTGTTTCCTCGGAATTGGAACCGAGGAGTCATTATCAAAGGTTGTGTCTCGGGCAACCGAAGTTGCCGTCACACTGGCTACGTCGAGGACGGGGGTCCCCATAGTGACGTAGCCGACTTGTACAGTCGTGGTCTTCATCGATCTCGACCGAAGTCGAGCGAGAAGCCACGCTTGTTGGCTTTTGACACGCTGTTTAGTTGTCAAGGAGCCCGGAGTCCTCTTGTCACCTCGCGGCTCCAAAAGGGGGTCTCACATTATAGAACCGCCCGGTTTGGGCGGTCAAAACGACCGAGTCCACTAGGGGGTCTCGGCCGTGCGAATAGGAGTATGACACACCTGTGTTTTCGATGCAAGTCCAGATCGCCGAGCGCCCGATTCACCGGGTGCGACGCTCCCCCGGTCCGAGCTAGATCACGAGAGACGGTCGAATCTCGATGGCCGTGTGGGGATCCGGCATCGCGGAGAGATGGTCCCCTGCCCCGGTCCCCACGTGTCGATCGGGTGCCCATTGCTCCTCACTATATGGAGCGACCGCCTCATGGCCGGATTGAAGTGCGTAGGATACAACTATGGGAGCGCACTAGTTAACTATTGGTCAGCTGGAATGACCACGGTGAGCACTAGCACGAACACCGTGTGTGGTATACGATGATGACTCAAACGTGGTTAGGGCTAACCACGTTGGGCTTACTCGCAAGAGACGGAGGATTACAGTGAAGGCATCGGTAACGGGGGTGCGCACGTTTAGTGGGACCCGACCTCAACATAGGAGCCTCATCGCGCTCGTGGTGATGACACTCATCATCGCGGTCGTGTCGCTCGGTGCGACGCGCGCCGAGGCAGCGTCCTTCGGCGCAGTAGCGGATTTCGAGGCAGGTTTGTCTGCCGGTGACACGGTCTCGACCCTGTCGAGCGGTAATGGAATCTCGGGGGCGAACCTCGGCACGATTTCCGTGTTTGGTTCAGCAACCGGAGTATCCGGCAACGCAGCAATGATCTTCGACTCACGATGCGGCGGCTCAGCAGCCAGCTGTACCGGCGAAGACCCCGACCTCTTTGCGCCATCCTATGGCAATATCCTGATAGTCTCCCATGACGGAGACAGTACCGACCCCGACGACTCTGCACAGCAGGATTCGACCCTGACATTCGGTTTTGGATCCTGGGGCGATGCAGGCCTGGTCACGGTGAACAGCCTGGACCTGATCGATATCGAGACCTCGGCGGCGACGATTGACTTCTACGATGCAGCCGATGCGCTCATCGCAACGGTAGCGATACCCTCCACGAGCGATGGTGGCACAGAAACAGTTGCCATCAACCAGTCCGGTGTTCGCCGAATGGTTGTGAACTTCCGTGGTTCCGGTGGGATCGACGGGCTCAATATCACCGGTGAGCGGGTCGTCATGGATCTCTGGCTCGACAAGACCGTCAGCGATGACGTCGTGTTTGTTGGCCAGGAGACCACCTTCACGATCACGGTCGGCAACGACGGACCCGACCCGGCGACCGGAGTTGTCGTCACTGACACTCTGCCTGCGGGTCTCTCGCACGTTTCCCATGCTGGCGACGGGGCCTACGACGCCGCAACCGGCATCTGGACTATCGGCGATCTTGGTGTCGACGAAACAGTCTCCATGACCCTCACGGTCACCGTCGACGAGCTCGGCTCGTTCACCAATGTCGCAGAGGTCACCGCCGCCAACGAACCGGACATCGACTCGACCCCCGCCGATGGCACGGGTGACGACTGGGACGATGCGTCAGTGAGTGCAATCGAACGCCCTCATATCATCGATCTTGAGGTAACAAAGAGCGCCGACCCACAGGTGATCAACCCGGGCGACGCAACCACGTTCACGATTTCCGTCGTGAATCAGGGACCCGATGATGCAACGGGAGTGGTTGTTACCGACACACTCCCCGCCGGACTCTCCTATGTGTCGCACAGCGGTGACGGGACCTACGACCCGGGGACGGGCGTCTGGACCATAGGCGACCTCGCCCTGAGTGCATCGGTGTCCCTCGACATTGTCGTTACGGGTACCGAACTCGGGTCATTCACGAACGTCGCCGAGGTGACGGATGCAAACGAGCAGGACAGTGACTCCACGCCGGACGACGGCACGGGTGACGATTGGGACGACGCAACCGTCACGATCGTCGAGGTTGACTCAATCATTGATCTTGAACTCACCAAAGATGTCGACCCGGCGACTGTCACCGTTGGTGACGAAACGGTGTTCACCATTTCCGTCGTGAATCAGGGACCCGATGACGCTACGGGCGTCGTCGTTACCGACACACTCCCCGCCGGTCTCACCTACGTAGCCGATGCCGGCGACGGCAGCTACGACTCGGCAACCGGGGTTTGGACCATCGGTGACCTCGCTGTCGGAGCAAGTGTCGCGATGACCTTGACCGCCACAGTCGACGAGGCCGGTTCGTTCACCAACGAAGCCGAGGTCACTGCGGCGAATGAACTCGATTCAGATTCGACGCCTGGCGACGGCGAGGGCGACGACTGGGACGATGCAACGGTTACGGCGGCTGAGGTGCTTGCCTCTGCCTTGATCGGTGACACGGTGTGGTTCGACGACGACAAGGATGGAACCCAGGACCCCAGCGAAAAGGGTGTCTCTGGTGTCACGGTGACATTGACGAACACCGATACCGACACGACCATCAGCATGGTTACGAACTCCGAGGGCCGGTATCTGTTCTCCGCTCTCGACCCAGGTAACTACCAGGTCAAGGTGATGAAGTCGTCATTCCCGGAGAGCACATCGCTCACCACGGTCGGGTCCTTCACCATCTCGTTGGCTGCCGGCGAAGACTATCTCACCGCCGACTTCGGAATAGCCGGGTCGCTTCCAATCACGGGTTTGAACATCGACCAGTTTGCGTTCCTTGGGATCATGTTCCTTGCACTCGGGGCAGCACTCGTCGGGTCCGGGCGTAAGTTCGGTGACGATCCCGCAACGTAGCCATTCAATCTTGCGAGGAGAAAGAGGGGCCGGAGCTTGCGCTCCGGCCCCTCTTCTTGTGGGGTGCCGGCCACCGGGGTTCACCGCTCACCGATCTCACGGTATGGCGAGGTCAAAACTCTCGGTCGGAAAGTCCTGCCCGTTGATGCGCAACGACAGTCGCTGCTCACCTGGGTAGTAGCGGCGGGTCGTGATCGGTCGAATCGCATGGGACCGATCATCGGTACGGATCTCGCGCGATCCGAGCGTGAACCGTTTCCACTTGAACACCTTGGGTACGAGCTTTCCGTTCGCCTTGCGCAAGTGGAGCACATAGTCAACAACAAGGTCCTGCTGCTCATCTGCCGTGGAACGGATGGTTGCCGAGAACTCCAGGGAACTACCGAACGCGACCTGCGGAGACAGGATGGTTAGTGATTGCACCTCAACTTCCGGGGGCTTGAGCCCAAACGCCGCGAGTGCCCCGGGGTGGCCGTCTTTCACCAATGTGCGACATGCGTGACGTACGAGACGCATCCGATTCCTATCCGCATCCGTCATCCACTCCGAGGCGATCCCCCCAACCAGGTCCGGATGGTCCTTGGCGATGTCATTGAGATGGTTCGCAACAGAACGCCGAACATACTCCTCGGGATCGTCGCGCAGCACAGTCAGAATTGGCAGCATCGGAGACGGGTCCGCAACCAGTAGTGGAAGTTGCATCGCCCAGGGGAGGCGAGGTCGCGTTCCCTCCGAGACAAGACGCCGTACATGATGGCTTGGGTCATCGATCCACTGCCGCATGATGACGAGCGCCCGTGTTTGATCGGCGAGCAAGAAGTATCGAACCGCAAACTCGGAAGAGAACCGAGTCGTCATCTCTCTCAACAACGCAAGGGATCCCTCGAAGTCCTCGATCCCGTGTTGGCCGACCACCATCGACAGCGGCATCACTCCCCATCCCCCTATACCGAGGTCGTCACTGACGTGCTCGGCCTCGCCGTCGACGACCGGGCGCAGCATCGCACGAAGGACCTCGTCTCTTCTGTCAGCGTTGGAGGGCAGGGCGAGATGCACCCGGTCTGCTATCAACTGTGCACGGGCCTTGAGTTCAAGGGTCTCAAGCTCGGCGAGGATCGGGCGTTCGAAGCATTCGCGGTCGAAACCTTCGACATTGCGTTCCAGATGGTCGGCAATGCACATCACCAGCGCTGGTGAGAATACGTTCTTGAAGGGTTCCACGGGACCTCGCTCGTGCGGTCACGTTCGTTTCAAGCGATACGAACGAAGCGCCTCTTGCCGACCTGGAGGACCTTACCGACAACATCGGCCTTCGGGAGACGCTCGACTTCGATGCGGACCCCGTCCAGCTTCACCGCACCCTGTTTGATCATCCGGCGGCCCTCGCCGTTGGACGATACGAGGCCTGCCTCGGCGAGGAGCGCAGGAACAAAGACTTCGCCTTCCATCGATGCAGGAACGACAATTTCGCGGATGTCTTTCGGTAGAGCATGATCCTTGAAGAGCCGGTCGAATGCCCTCTCTGCCTCGGTCGCAGCCTCGGCGCCATGGTAGATCGTCACGATTTCGCGAGCGAGAAGCCGCTTCGTGTCCCCCGGGTGACGCGTCCCATTGCTGACCTCGCTCGCGACGCTGGCGGCATCAGATTCCGAGTAACCGGCCGCAAGGAGAAACCATTGTTCCATGGCCTCATCGGGGACGCTCATTACCTTCCCGAACATTTCCTCGGGCGCCTCTCGTATCGAGATGTAGTTGTCGTAGGACTGTGACATCTTGCGAGTGCCGTCGGTGCCGACGAGTAACGGCACTGTCACCGCTACCTGCGGTTCTTGATCAAAGCGGGACTGCACTTGCCGACCCATGAGGAGGTTCCAAAGTTGATCCGCACCCCCAAGCTCGATGTCGGCCTTGACGGCGACCGAGTCCATCGCCTGCAGTATCGGGTACATGAATTCGATGAGCGAGATGGGTTGCTGAGCGGCGAATCGTTTGGCGAAATCGTCCCGTTCGAGAAGCCGCGCCACCGTCGTGGTCGATGTCAGTTCAAGAAGCTGGTGCATATCCATCGTCCCAAGCCACTCCGAATTGGGGCGAACCTCGAGACGCTCCTCCGACAGGACATCTTTGATCATGTCGAGACAGCTTGCCGCGTAGGCAGATACCTCCTGTTCGGAGAGCCTCTTGCGGGTCTCGGACTTGCCGCTTGGATCGCCGACAAGGGCCGTGAAGTCGCCAAGGATGAGAACCGCGGTATGGCCCAGGTCCTGGAACCGACGTAACAGGCGGAAGACGACGGCCCATCCGAGGGTCACATCGGGTGCAGTCGGATCGACGCCGAGTTTCACGCGCAAAGGACGCCCGAGGCGGAGCTTCTCAAGAAGTGCTTCCTGGGGCATCACTGTATCAACGCCGTCGGTGAGGATCGCGAGTTGTTCTTGCGCTGGGAGTAAGGAGTCGACCATCGTGCCAGGATACCGGGCCGCTGCATTGCCGCCAATGCTTGCCACTTCGAACCGGTGTACTCTGCCATCATGCGTGCCCGCATCGCTCTGACTGTCGTTGTTTTCGCCCTGCTCGCGGCGGCGTGCAGCGTCGCGCCCTATGAGGACAGTCTCGAGATTGAGCAGTCGCTGACGACTACCGTCTATGCATCTGACGGCTCAGTTCTCGCTCAATGGCACGCCGGGGAGAACCGAATTCTTGTCACTGCAACGGACCTCCCACAGGTCGTACGCGACGCCGTCGTGGCAATCGAGGATGAACGGTTCTGGGACCATGGCGGCGTGGACCTGCAGGCACTCACCCGGGCCATGGTTGCCAACATCGAGGCCGGAGATGTCGTCCAGGGTGGTTCGACCATCACCCAGCAGTACATCAAGAGCGTGATCCTGACACCCGAGGTCACCGTGGATCGCAAGGTCGAGGAAGCTGTCCTGGCGCTACGGATTGAGGAAACGCTCACCAAGGAAGAAATCCTCGTCCGCTATCTGAACACCGTTTACTTCGGCTCGGGAGCGTACGGTATCGGCACCGCGGCACTCACATACTTTGATAAGAATGTCTCCGAGCTCAACCTGGCGGAAGCGGCGTTGCTTGCGGGGCTCATCCAGCGACCTGCTCGCACGGAACCGCAAACCCATCCGGAAGTGGCCCGTGACCGGCGCAACGTCGTCATCGACAAGATGCTCGAACTTGGATGGATTGAGGCGAGCGATGCCGAACAGGCACGTGCCTCGCCGATCACCCTCGCCGATCAAACACCGCTCTCCGACCAGGCGCGTTACCCGTATTTCACCGAGGAAGTGAAGCGGCGGCTTCTGGACGATCCCGCCCTCGGTGCAACCGCGACGGATCGGTACGATGCCCTCTTCCGCGGTGGTCTGAAGATTTACACAACGATCGATCCGATCATGCAGGAAACCGCTGAAGCGGCGATAGCTGACGTCATGGGGGGAGAAGAACCGTCGGCGGGTCTCGTCTCGATCGACCCGCGAACGGGACACGTGCTTGCGATCGTAGGGGGCAAGGACTTCTATGACCCTGAGGACCCGAACGCCCAGTTCAACCTCGCGACCCAGGGACGTCGCCAGCCGGGATCGGCGTTCAAGCCATTCGTACTCGCGGCGGCACTCGAATCCGGCATCGAACTCGACACCATCATTCGCGGTGGCCAGCGTGTATCGATTGATACACCATCGGGTCCGTGGGTGGTCAAGAACTACAACGACTCAGTTTTCCCTGACCTGAGCGTGCTGGAAGCGACAGTATTTTCGGTGAATGTTATCTACGCCCGGCTGATGGACCAGGTTGGTCCTGCCCTCGTAGCCGAGATAGCTATGTCGGCTGGCATCACCCAGGAACTTTTGCCGTACCACTCGCTTGCACTCGGCGCCCAGGAGGTTTCCGTACTCGACATGGCATCGGCGTACACAACCTTTGCAGCGAGCGGCAACCACGTCGAACCGATATTCGTCACCCGCATTGAGAACAGCTCGGGCACGGTTATCTACTCCCCCAAACCGGTCGTCACCCAAGCACTCCCACGGTCGGTAGCCGACCGTGTCACACAGGCGTTGACCGAGGTCGTCCGCCGTGGAACCGGGCAACAGGCTCGCATCGGCCGGGTAACCGCAGGCAAGACAGGCACGTCGCAGAACAACAGTGATGCCTGGTTCGTTGGATACACGCCTGAGCTGGTCACCGCCGTCTGGGTCGGTTTCCCTGACGGGCAGATCCCGCTGACGGTGCCACGAACGCCGTACACGATCACCGGCGGAACGTGGCCGGCCCAGATCTGGTCCCGGTACGCGTCGGCCGCTCTTGCCGGTGTCCCCTATGGCGAACTCGCGACCGCACAGGATGATGGCATGGTCACCGTTGAGGTCGACCTCTCAACCGGGTTCCTTGCCGGTCCGTATTGCCCCCGGTCGAGTGTTCAACGACTCCGCCTGCCCCGTGATGCCGCTCCGACTGTGGTGTGCCCGATTCACAACCCCGCTGGCATTACAGCTGTCGGTGCGACCGCAACTCCCGACGTTGTCGGTTTCAGCCTTGAGGATGCTGCATTGCTCCTGCTCGATCAAGGATTCGATGTGCGAATCGAGTGGGTCCGAATCGACAACCTTGCAACCGGCACAGTGTTCAACATGAGTCCTCCTGCGGGGTCCGATGCCCAGATCGGTACGATTGTGAAACTGTCCGTCGCGGGTGAGACACCCACAGATTCGGTCGCCGCAGTACTTGGGTTTCCGCTTGAGGAGGCGCGGGCACGCCTGTTCGGTTTCGAGGTGCAGGTCTTCCTGTTGGCTGAAGAGAATCCCTCCGACGCCGCTCGACGATCCGGGCTGGTGTGGAAGCAGGCACCGGCATCTGGTACGCCCGGTGCGGACGTTGTCACATTGTGGGTGAACCCCTGATCGGTTAGCGGAGAGCCGCAAACCGCCACGGTAGATCGGTCGCCTTCGTGATCCCGATTCGCGGAGTCGCCACCACCGGTCCGAGCGGGGTTCCTGGAATCAGTTCGATCGGCCCACCCAAAAACACTCCGTCGTGCTCGCCGGTGATCCCCAACGCCTGGCACAGCTTCCCGGGACCATCGGTGAGGTTGTTGGTTCGCTTGCGACGGCGTTCCATGATTGGGATGCCGAGGCTCGGCTCACCACCGCGTAACAAGACTGCCGCGGGCTCATCTCGGGGACCCACTACGACATTCGCACACCAATGAACCCCATATGACCGGTACACGTACAACGTGCCTGCCTCGGCGAACATCGCTGCGTTGGCTTGTGTCCGGCCCCGTACCGCATGGCTCGCGGCGTCCTCGGGTCCTCCATAAGCTTCGACCTCCGTCACGACAATGGCAGTCTGATAACCATCGATCCGAGTCTGTAATGTCGCGCCGATCAGCCGTCTTGCGACTTCGACGACGTCCCCTTCCAAAATGCCCGCAAGGTCCGTCGCAGGAGTCACCATTGGGGGAGCTGTCCGGTGGCGTACAGGAGCACCGCCGAGAACGCGTGCATACGGTTCTCGGCCTGGTCGAACACCATCGACCGAGGGTGTTCCATCACCTCGTCTGTGACTTCTTCACCGCGATGCGCCGGCAAACAATGGAGGAACAGTGCCTGATCGGAAGCAGTGTTCAGGGCTGCCAGATCGACCTGGTAGCCGTCGAAGTCCCGGAGCCGTTGTGCGGACTCCCCCTCCTGACCCATCGATGTCCACACGTCGGTGTACACAACGTTGGCATCGACAAGAGCCTCTCGGGGGTCCGTCGTGACGACAATCGATCCGCCGGTATCCACGGTGAACGCCCGGGCAGCGGAAACCTCGACGGGGTCCGGCTCATACCCCGGTGGTGTACATATCGTGACATGCATCCCGGTCATTGCCCCGCCCAAGAGCAGCGAGTTGCAGACGTTGTTGCCATCCCCGATGTAGGTGATTCGGCAGCCCGGCAACGCCATGTGCTCTGCAATCGTGGCAAGATCCGCAACTGCCTGGCATGGATGGGCGATGTCCGACAATAGATTGATGACGGGGCCATGGGCGTACTCGGCGAGTTCCTCAAGATGCTGGTGGCGGAATACACGGAATGCGAGCGCATCCACGTAGCGATCCAGAACCCGTGCAACATCCTTCGAGGCCTCTCGTTTCCCCAGGCCGACCTCTTCTCCACGAAGCATGACGGGGTGGGCCCCGAGGTGGACCGCGGCGACTTCGCACGACACGCGGGTCCGCGTTGACGGTTTTTCAAAGAAAACGCCGATGGATGCTCCCGCGAGAAGCCCCTTGACGGCGTCGGGGTTCGCTTTGACCCGAGCCGTTGCATCGAGAATCGTACGCAACCCATCGACGCCGACATCCGAGATACGAAGGAAGTCCATCAAACACTTCCTCTCAGCGTTGCGTCGTGACGCGACTCGACGGCCTCCACCATGATTTTGCGCATGGGGGTCACCTCGTTCTCGGTCATGGTGCGATCGGCGGCCCGCATCGTAATCCGCACTGCGACACTAACGCGCCCGTCCGCGATGCCGTCTCCGGAGTACACATCAAAGATGGACACCGATTCGAGTTCGGGACCCGTGACGTCCTTGATAGTCTCGACGATGTTGCCTGCGCCGACGTTCTTGCCAATTTCAAAAGCGAGGTCGAATACGACCGGAGGGTACGAGCTCGGGGCGACAAGTCGCCAGGGCTCGACAGTGGCCAGGAGCGGTGCGAGCGCAATCTCGGCCATGACGACACGCCCCTTGAGTCCTGCCTCAGCGGCGACGCTGGGCCGCAGTTCACCGACCAACCCAACGATTTGTCCCCCGATCGAGACCTGGCCGCATCGGCCGGGATGAAATCCGCCTTCATTCGCCGCAGCGACAGTCAACGATGCGCCCGTCGCCGAGCCGAGCCGCTCCAGGATGCCAACACCGTCGCGCACATCGACACCACGCGCCTGCTCTCCAATATCGGCATCGCGTTCCCCCGTCAGGATGAAACCAAGATGATCCGGCTGGGCAGGCAACACGTCATCGGAACGCAAGAACACCTTACCGATCTCGAAATATGCGATATCGAGAAACCCACGAGCATGGTTCCCGGCCGCGGCTTTGATGAGGCCCGGGAGCAGTGTCGTACGCATGACACCCTCCTCCTCACGCAACGGGTTGATGACCGCAATCGTATCGCGGCGCGGATCGTCGGGAGCGAGGCGCAACACGTCTAGATCGCTGGGTCCGATGAAAGCAAACGTCATAGCCTCGCTTAGCCCGAGGGCCGTCAGCACACGACGCAGTTTGCGCTCGGCGACAACATCGGGTGGCAGTCCACCGCCGGTGCCGCTCACAACTCTTCCCGGGATTGCGGCAAACCCGTGGAGGCGTGCGAGTTCCTCGACGATGTCGACGGGTCGTTTCACATCTGGACGCCTCGTGGGGACGACAACGCTCAACGGGTCCTCGCCCGTCACCCCGAAGTCGAGTTTCTCGAGGTAGCCGATTGATGTTGTCGCATCGAGATCGATACCCAGAATTCGATTCGTTTCCGAAAGTGGATACTCAATGACGAGAGGTTCCACAGGGTTGGGATACACGTCGTAGGCCGACCCGGCGACTCCGTCGGCATGTTCGACAAGCAGTTCGGCGACGCGGTCGGCCGCGGTCATGCAGAAGTTGGGATCCATGCCTCGTTCGAAACGAGCGGAAGCCTCGGAACGCAGCTGAAGTCGTTTCGATGAGTGCAGAATCATCGGTGGGTACCACATTGCGGACTCGATAACGACCTCAACGCTCTCGGCGTGGACCTCGGTGGACGCTCCACCCATCACTCCACCAATGGAGACCGCCTGGTCCGATGCGTCGACAACAACGATGTCTTCGGCAACAAGAGTGCGCTCAAGATCGTCGAGTGTTGTAATTGTCTCGCCGTCGCGAGCCCTGCGGACTCCGATCGAGTCGCCCAGCCGTTGGCGATCGAAAGCATGCGAGGGGTGCCCAAGTTCGAGCATGACATAGTTCGAGGCGTCAACAACGTTGTTGATCGGACGCATCCCCGCAATACTCAGTCGGCGTCGAATCCAGTGGGGAGATGCTCCCACGGTGATATTGCGTACCGTTCGCACCGTGAACCGTGGACACCGGTCATCCTCGATCGTGATCGTCAGGGGGGTCGCGTCGGCAGTGGCCTCAAGACGAGGTGACCGTTCTTTCAACGGAAGATCGAGGCGCGCTGCAAGCTCCCGAGCGAGCCCGACAACTGACATGCAGTCGGGCCGGTTCGGTGTGATGGAGATATCGAAAAACACATCGGGAAGGCCAACTACGCTCGCAAAGTCCATTCCGAGACTTTCGGAAGCTTGTGGGTAGTCAGTATTGAGAACCATGATTCCATCACTGTCATCTCCCAGTCCGAGCTCGGCCTCGGAACAGATCATGCCGTTGGATGTCAGCCCGCGGATCTCTCTCTTTGCGATCACAAAGTCCCCACCGAGTACTGCGCCTGGGACCGCGACGGGTACATAGGCGCCGGCCTCGAAGTTCCACGCACCGCAGATGATCTCTGCTACCTCGCTGCCAATATCGACCTGACAGACCCGAACCTTGTCGGCATTCGGGTGTGGTGCAATATCGAGAACCTTGCCGATGACGACACCCGAGAATTCCGGCTCCAGCGGTGACGCCTCCTCAACTTCGTGCCCGAGACTCTCGAATGCGTCCACGATGGCGGCGGTCTCCATTGCGGGAACGTCAACAAATTCACGAAGCCAGCTCAATGGGAACTTCATACGAACTGCCTCAATACGCGGGCGTCGTTCTCCAGTAGGTGACGGAGGTCCTGGATACCGTGGCGCACCATCGCCATCCGTTCGACACCCATTCCGAATGCAAAGCCCGTCACCGCAGACGGGTCATAGCCGACGTTCTCAAACACCGCGGGATTCACCATCCCGCATCCGAGCAGCTCCAACCATCGACCGTTCGAAAAGGCATGCATTTCGGCTGACGGCTCGGTAAATGGGAAATAGTGTGGAATGAACTTGACCTCGGTGTCCTTGCCAAGGAACTGCTTTGCGAACATCTCCAACGTCCCTTTGAGATCACCGAATGTGATGTTCGTATCAACAGCGAGACCTTCGACCTGGTGAAACACCGGCGAATGCGTGGGGTCGAGAGGATCGGCTCGGAACACCTTTCCCGGCACGACAACGTACACCGGTGGGTCGTGTTGCTCCATGTAGCGCGCCTGCATCGGTGAGGTGTGCGTGCGCAACAACACACCCTCATCGGCGTCGCCGAAGTCGACATACATAGTGTCGGACTCCAGACGGGAAGGATGAGTGTCGGGAATGTTCAGGGCCGTGAAGTTGTAGAAACTCGTTTCGATCTCCGGGCCACGAGCAACCGTGAAACCAAGAGCGACGAAGATGTCGACAATCTCATCAATGACTTGCTGAATAACGTGATGGGTCCCGACGACCGGGGCACGCCCGGGCAGCGTCATATCCACGGCATCTGCGGCGAGGGCGGCGGTTTCCTCGGACTCGGTAAGTTCGTTTCGCCTCTGATCAATATCATGCTGGAGAGCGTCGGCAACCTGTTTGATCAGAATGCCTACGTCGCGCCTTTGCTCCGGGTCGATCTTTCCCAGGCCGCGCCGTGCCATGGCGATCGGTGACCGTTTGCCAGTGATTGCGGCCTCTGCATCAGCGAGTTCGGCGGTTGTGGTCGTCGCGGCGATTATTGCGGGGGCGGAGCTTGCCAGGGTCTGTAGTTCTTGTCTGATATCCATAAGTGTGTTCACGTTAGTCCTGAGTGGTGCGGATTCCGGGTACCGATGCGGGCACAAAAAAGGACCCCGGCGAAAGTCGCCCGGGTCCATCTACATATCGAGTGAAGCAGCGCTCAGCAATGCTCACCGGATGGCCCGGTGTACGTAAATCGCTGGCGGAGGGCTGCGTTCATCGGGCAACTGTACTGCAAATCCCTACCGACGCCTACCCGGGTCTCCGCCGTGCCCGTTCCCACATCGCAATCGATGCGGCCGTCGCGGCATTCAGGCTTTCGAACCGACCCGCCATGTCGAGGGTCACAGTCGTATCGCAGCTATCGACGGTCGCTCTCGCAAGACCTTTTGCTTCGTTGCCCACGACGATCGCTACCGGCCCACGAGAGTCGAGAACGTCGAGGGACTCACCTCCGGAAACTACCAGGGCGACCGTATGCAGTCCGGCGCTACGGAGCTCCTCAATGGACGCCACGACATGTGGAACGTCACCAAACTGGGCACCAGCACCCGCACGGAGTGTCTTCGGCGACCACATGTCGACACTCCCTCGCACCGAGACTGTGTGCAGGCCAAGGGCTACAGCCGTGCGGGCCATGGTGCCCGCGTTTCCGGGTTCCTGCACATCGTGAAGTACCAGGCAGTCGACCGCTCCGAGTTTCGAGGAAGCAACGGGTCGCCGGGCGATACCGATCGGTGCCCTGGGGTTGACAGTGGTGCCAATCGCCGCCAAAACGTGCTTACTCACCGGGATTACCGACACGCCGCTGTCCATGAACGAGCCCGATTCGTCCTGTTCACCATCGGCGATGAACAGCGTAATGAATTCGATGCCAGACTTGACCGCTTCTGCAACCAGGGTCGGACCCTCAATGAGGATACGACCACTTCGGTGACGTTCCTTTGCCGCATGGAGGCGGCGAGCATCCTGCACGATCGGGTTCTTCGTTGATGTCAGCGCGGGGCGCACGGCGACCTCGTCTCGCGCAAAAGGGATCCGAAAAGACCCGGATCCCTTTTGCTGTGTAGCGGGTAAATAGTTATGCGTCGACGTGGGCGCTTGCGACGTCCACGAGTGCTTTGAACGCATCAGGATCGTTGACTGCCATGTCGGCGAGCATCTTGCGGTCGACATCAACTTCAGCGGCCTTCAGACCCGCGATCATACGCGAGTAGCTCATCCCGTGGATGCGCGCCGCAGCATTGATACGCGTGATCCAGAGGCGCCGAAAGTCACCTTTGCGGGCTCGCCGATGGGCGAACGAGTCCTGCATTGCGTGCATCGTTTGCTCGCGTGCGGTGCGATACCTGCGGCTCCGCGCTCCGGTGTACCCCGAAGCCCGTTCCATGACCTTGCGGCGCTTCTTATGCGCATTCACTGCCCGTTTTACACGTGCCATGAGAGTCTCCTAACGGCCCAGAAGGCGTGCGGCTCGTTTTGCGTCCTTGCCGGAGAGCACACCATCGTGGCTCACACGGCGCCAGCGTTTGGCTGATTTCTTGTATCGGTTGTGACCGTGCCATGCACCTCGATGCTTGATCTTGCCACTACCAGTGACTTTCATCCGCTTTGCGGCGCCTTTATGCGTCTTCTGCTTCGGCACTGTCGTTCTCCTGCTCGGTGGCGGGCTGCTCGGAGGCAGCTTCGTCGCCGGTTTCGTTCTTTGTCTCTTCAACGTCGATCACCGAATCCGTGGCGGGCTGCTCGGAGGCAGCTTCGTCGCCGGTGGGGCTTGACGTCTCTTCTACATCTGTGTCACCGGCCGCTTTGGCCGCTGATTCTTCTTTGTCGGGCTTGCGGGCTGGTTTCTGTTGGCGGATGCCAGCCAGAACCATCGTCATCTGCCGGCCCTCGAGGCGCGGCATGGTCTCGACCGTGCCGACCTCTTCAACAGCTTCGGCGAGCCGCACGAGGATATTTCGGCCCAGTTCCGGGTGCGTTACTTCACGTCCCCGAAATCTCATCGTTACTTTCACCTTGTCACCGTCGCTAAGGAACCGCTCAACCCGCTTGCGCTTCACCTCGAAGTCACTCGATGCGATCTTGGGGCGAAACTGCACTTCCTTGATGACCGTTCGGGTCTGGCGCTTGCGAGCTTCGCGTGCCTTCACCGACGCTTCGTACTTGAATTTTCCGTAGTCCATCAGTCTTACGACGGGTGGACGCGCGTCGGGAGCGACCTCCACGAGATCGAGTCCCAGCTGATCCGCCAGCCAACGAGCCTCTTCAATCGATTTGATACCGACTTGTCCGCCGTCAGGGTCAACCAGTCGGACCTCGCGGACCCTGATTCGTTCGTTAACTCGTGGCTCTTTGGAAATCACAAACTCCTTCGATCGTGCTGATTCACGTTGATCCATAGAAAAAGGCAGCACCATAGAAGTACTGCCCGGCTCGTCGACCACAGCGCACTCAAGTGGCCGGGTGGGAAGCAGGCGCCTCCGCTTTCGTCATGAAATTGTCACGTCAGTATACGAAACGGCTACCAACTGTCAACGTGGGGCGGCTTTTCGATCCAGGGAACGCTGCCCCGCAAGCGCGTTCACGACCGCGATCGCACACTCGCGGCCCTTGTTATCCGGCCCCGGAGCGGACCGGGCGACGGCATGCTCCACCGACTTCGCCACCAGGACGCCGAAACCTACGGGTGCCCCGGTATCGAGGCTTACGCGCATGAGACCCTCCGAACAGCGGTGGGCCACATGTTCGTAGTGGTCCGTTTCCCCCTCTATCACCGCACCGAGCGCCACCACGCCATCGAACCCGGAACCGAGTGCGGTCGCTGCGAGCAGCGGAAGCTCGAAGGCCCCCGGTGCTTCCACACAGACGACCTCGTCCGTCGCGACTTCTTCAAGGTACTCAAGCGCTCCGGCTCGCAGACCCTCGGTGACCGGTGCATTGAACGACGCTGTGATAACCGCGATCCGCAGCCCCACACCTGAACCCGCAGTCGGGCGAACCGAATCGATCCTCACGTGGACCCACCATCGAGAAGGTGCCCCAACTTCTCGCTCTTGGTCCGAAGATACATCTTGTTGTCGGGTGTTTCACCAACCACGATGGGGAGTCGCTTCGAGATATGTACTCCAAAGGCTTCGAGCTGAGCGACCTTGTCGGGGTTGTTCGTCAGCAATCGAACAGAGTCAAGCTTCAAATCGTGAAGAATCTGCGCGTCATTCCCGTAGTGGCGCATGTCCGGTTTGTGTCCCAGCTCTATGTTGGCCTCGACGGTATCCATTCCCTCATCCTGGAGCCGGTAGGCGGCCAACTTCTGGAGTAACCCGATGCCTCTCCCCTCATGACGACGGTTGTAGACAATGACGCCTGCCCCCTCCTTGCCAACGAGCCTCAGCGCTTCGTTGAGTTGGGCGCCGCAATCGCACCGGTTGCTGCCGAACACGTCACCGGTGAGGCATTCAGAGTGGAGGCGGACCAGAACATCCTCGGCTCCTGCAACATCGCCCAAAACCAGGGCAATGTGTTCGGATCCGTCGTGGGCCCGGTAGCCGTGAGCGATGAACTCCCCATGTGCGGTTGGGAGGCGCGCCGCGTCGACGTGCTCGACAAGACTCTCCGTTGCCCAGCGGTAGTCGACGAGTTCGGCTATCGACAACCGGGTTATCCCGTGACGGTCCGCAAAAGCCTCCAGTTCCGGTCCACGAGACATGGATCCGTCCTCGTTGACAATTTCACAAACAACGCCGGTGGGTGCCAGTCCGGCAAGGCGGGCGAGATCCACCGCAGCCTCGGTGTGTCCCGGCCGCACCAGAACACCGCCCTCGGCATATCGCAACGGAAAGATGTGTCCTGGCCGAGTGAGTTGATCAGGCCGCGTTGCGGAATCTGCGAGCGCTCGTATGGTCGTTGCGCGATCGGATGCAGAAATCCCGGTCGTCATGTCACCAAAAGCCGCATCAACAGATACGGTGAAAGCAGTCTCGTGCGTGTCAGTGTTCTCAATGACCATCAGCGGCAGTCCGAGGGCGTCGAGTCGTTCTCCCGTTGTGGGTACACAAATCAGGCCGGAGGTGTGACGAACCATGAATGCGATCGCTTCTTCCGTCGCCATTTCGGCGGCGAGAATGAGATCTCCCTCATTCTCACGGTGCTCGTCGTCGACGACGAGCACGAACTCGCCGTTGCGCATCGCATCCAACGCTCGTCGGACTCTCTCTGTGTTCATCAACGGACCTCCACGAGCCGTTCGACGTACTTTGCGAGTACATCGACTTCGATATTGACGGCGGAACCCACCGTGTATTTGCCAAATACCGTGGCCACCAGAGTGTGGGGGATCACGGCTACTTCAAACGTTTGCTGTCTTGCAGCTACCGGCGTCACCCCGGTTACGGTCAGGGAAACACCATCAACGGTGATGGAGCCCTTCTCGACGATGTACCGGGCGACAGTGTCAGGAACTGAGAAGGTGAAGCGTTTTGCGGCACCATCTGCGGCAACAGACACAACGGTCCCCACCGCATCGACATGCCCCTGGACGATGTGCCCATCGAACCGGCCTGAGGCCAGCATGGGCCTCTCGAGGTTGACTGCGACACCCTCGTCGAGTTGCGCCAGCGAGGATCTCGCGAGGGTCTCGTGCATGGCCTCGACCGTAAAGATGTCACCTTCGATCGTGACCGCAGTAAGGCAGACGCCGTTTACCGCAATGGAGTCCCCGATCCGGAGTCCGGTGACAGTCTGGGGCGCCGAAATATCAAGTGCCGTGATCTCGGCGGAACGAGATATCCTCGAAACCAGACCCAGCTCGGACACAATCCCAGTAAACATTATGTCGCCTCCGTGGTGGCGGTCGGAAACGCTACATCGATGCGTACGTCATTGCCCAACGCAGTAACCGACTCGAGGTGCACCTCGTACGCATCGGTAAGGGTCGAGAACGCTCCGGTGAACATCCCGGTCCCCTGTCCCCCGGCAATTTTTCCCCCGAGGTAGAACACTGCGCCATCGAGCACCCCCGCCTCCAGGAAGGCCCGCGCAACGGTCCCACCGCCCTCGACCAGAAGATGCAGCATGCCGCGCTGCATGAGCTCCTTGACTACTGCATCGGGTGCGACGACGTCGTCGGCAATGCGAACAACATCGGTCAAACCGTCGGGGACGGCGGTGTCCGAGGGCACAAACACAATCGGATCCCGATCGTACACAGCCGCCTTCTTGGGCAGCGCAACGCGCCCTCCAAGCACAACCGGTCTTGGTTGGGGACCGGTGTATCCGGCGAGTCGGACCGTGAGTGAGGGATCATCGGCACGCAGTGTCCCAGCCCCGATGAGAACCGCATCAACATCGGCACGCAGTCGATGTACGTCATCGCGTGCGGCTGCACCCGTAATCCACTGAGAGGTGCCGTCGAGCGCAGCTATCTGGCCATCCAAGGTAGCAGCCATCTTTGCGATGACCCTCGGATGCCCGGTCGTGCGGTGGTGGAAATAACCAGGGTCGGCAGATCGAACTGCATTCGCCTCGACTCCCGTTCTCACGATGACTCCGGCGGATCTCAGACGTGCCACGCCGCTTCCCCCAACACGTTCGTCGGGATCGATAGCACCCACGACCACCTGCGTTATCCCCGCGGCCAGAATCGCATCAGTACACGGTGGCGTCCGGCCCTGGTGGTTACACGGCTCCAGCGTCACGATCAGGGTTGCGCCGCGGGTCGCGGCGCCTGCATCGGCGATGGCAAGAATTTCGGCGTGGGATGTTCCGGCGGCGTGGTGATAGCCGCGGCCGATAACGTCGCCATGTGGCGACACAATGAGGCTCCCGACACGCGGATTCGGATGAGGCAACGCCCGTCGAGCGAGCTCGATGGCGTCATGCATCAACGTTTCCGCACCCGAGAGCCCAGACAAATTGTCAGAACTCGCGCGACTTGACACGCGGCCTCCTTCTTCCATCCGGACTGTTACCGTCGGCCTCGGAGTTTCATCGAGTCCACCGTTTCAAGGGGTCGCGGGCTTTCACCGCCGGTCGGGAATTACACCCTGCCCTGAAGGGGGCGTTGTTATTGAATTGACAGGATTGTACCTCAATACCGAGTCCCCGGTTTCGGTAGTTAGAGGCGACGATCGATCTCGTAAACCGAGCCGGATTGCCGCTTTGCGTATTCCTTCATTTCCACGGCAATCGCCGATGCTTCCCATTCGGATTCGATAGTCCGGGTCACGTTCGTTACGACCCCTATCGAGATGGACGACACCGGGAAGGCATGGCGTTCACCGCGCCGATCCTTGACCTCTATGTACCCCTGGAGAGCATCAGCCGTGTCGTAGAATTCAAGAATCCCCGCGTCGTACTGCTCGATCACCGCCTTGCAGAACGGTTCAGCCTCTTCGGGGGTCAGGACCGCGACGAAGTCATCACCGCCGATGTGGCCAACAAATGCCTGGTCCCCACCCACCTCGGCCGCCGCCTCGAGGAGGCACTTTGCGGTGAACTTGATGACCGTGTCTCCGCGCATGAAACCGTAATGATCATTGAAGGCCTTGAAGTTGTCGAGATCTGCGTAGACGAACGCAAAGCCCTCCCCCGATGAAACCCGTTCCTCAAGCTCGTTGGAGATTCGGAAGTTGCCCGGTAGTCCGGTGAGAGGAGAAATGTCTCGCATCTGCTGGGCACGTCTGAGAACCGAACGCACCCTGGCAAGCAACTCGGTGAGATCGAATGGTTTCGAAACGTAGTCGTCGGCACCCAGATCGAGCGCCCGCACCCGGTCATCGGCGAGAACCTTGGCAGTCAGGATGATCACCGGACAGTTAGCGGTCGCCTGATTCGTGCGAAGGTTCTTCAGCACCGTAAGGCCATCCATGCCGGGCATCATGACATCAAGTAATACGAGGTCGGGTGGCTGCTCCTTCGCCATGGCCAGCCCCTCTTTGCCACTCTCAGCAGTGCGCGTATCGAAACCCTCGAGTTCGAGGTTCATCCGTACAAACTGAAGAATGTCCGGATCGTCGTCGACAACCAGAATCCGTTCTCGCATTGTCTTCCTGTCAGGTAATTGCTGCTCTCATCTTCATGACGGCCGCGACCGGGTCATCGGCAGCAAACACCGCGCTCCCCGCAACCAACACGTTCGCACCTGCATCCCACACCCGACGTGTGTTCGCAGGCGAGATTCCGCCGTCAATCTCTATATCGGTCCCGAGTCCCTGAGAATCAACCAACTTTCTCAATGTTTCGACCTTTGGCAGGACTGCTTCGATAAACGTCTGGCCACCAAATCCCGGTTCGACGGACATGACGAGCAGCATCGTGACATCTTCGACGAATGGCGCTATTGCTTCGGGCGGCGTGATCGGGTTGATGGCGATGCCAACGGTGAGCCCGAGCTCTGCGGCGAGGGCGACTACGGGGGTCGGGTCCTGATAAACCTCGGCGTGCACCGTTACGTGGGTTGCGCCAGCCTCGGCCAGTGCCGGAAGATAGTCGATCGCGTTCGTCGTCATGAGGTGACAGTCGAAGGGAAGGTCGGTGACCCGGCGCAGGGCCGCGATCACGGGCATACCGATGGTGAGATTCGGCACGAAGTGGCCATCCATGACGTCGACATGCAACATGTCGACGACGTCGGCCACCTCGGCGACAGAAGCTCCGAGGTTGGCGAAATCCGCTGCCAAGATTGAGGGTGCGATCTTTAGTTCTCTCATATGGGACCTGAGCATAGGCGGCATCACGGGTATGGTCTGGGACCAGAACATTGTGACGACGGCGGAGGATATCGGTGGATCAGTACAGGGTCACGAGCGCTGCGGGGTTTTCCCTCGCCCAATTCTCACCAGGCGATACCTCGGCCTTCGAGGGCTCCAGGGATGAGGCAAAGAAGCACCTGAAGAATCTTCGCAAGGAACTCGCGGAGTTGCAGTTCCTGCTGTGGGCCGAGGACAAACACAAACTCCTGGTGGTGCTCCAAGCAATGGACACCGGGGGTAAGGATGGCACAATTCGCAACGTCTTCAAGGGGGTGAACCCTCAGGGCGTGTGGGTGACGAACTTTAAGGCACCGACCGCAGAAGAACTCGCCCACGACTACCTGTGGCGGGTGCATCCCCATGCCCCTGGCAATGGCGAGATTGTCGTCTTCAATCGCAGCCACTACGAGGATGTGCTCGTTGTTCGCGTACTCGACCTGGTACCGAGCCAGCGGTGGGGACGGCGCTACGACCACATCGTGGATTTCGAGCAGCGCCTCGTCGACGAGGGTACGACAATCGTCAAGATCTACCTCAACATCTCGAAGGACGAACAGGCCGGTCGTCTCCAGGCTCGCCTCGACGATCCGGAACGAAACTGGAAATTCAACGCCGGCGACCTTGACCATCGCAAGCTTTGGGATGAGTACATGGCTGCATATGAGGATGCGATCGCCCGCACCGCCACCGCCACTGCTCCGTGGTATGTCGTCCCGGCGAACGCAAAGTGGCATCGCAACATCGTGGTGACTCAGATCCTGGTGGACACGCTCAAAGCCCTTGACATGAAATTCCCCGAACCCGAAGCAGGCCTCGACACGATAGTGATCGAGTGACACGCCTCGCCGGTTGCGGGCGGTTTGCGTGCCGCCGGGGTGTCCGCACCCGCCTTACGTCCACAGTCCATGGGTGTTTGGGCAACTGAGCGGCAACCTCCCGGAGAACCTGAACTACCCACCAGGTGCGCGGCGTGGCGGCGTCCCTCTCAGCGAGCTTCGCGTTCGGGAAGCCGTGGTGGTCTCAGGGGGTTATGACCGAGATGAACATACCGTCCGTGCCGGTCAGGTGTGGGGCGAGGAGAAAGCCCTTTCCGAGGATCTCCCCGGGCAGGCCCTCGGGGGGAGCAGCGTCGTACATTTCGACCCTGTCGATGGTTTCTTGCTTGGTCAGCGTGCACACCGAGTACACCAGCCGACCACCGGGTCGGACGAGAGGCAGAGCGGCTGCAAGAAGATCACCCTGGATCTCCGCGAGGCTCGCGATGTTCTTGGTGGAAACTCGATCCTTGATCTCGGGACGCCGCCGCAGAGTTCCCAACCCAGAACACGGTGCGTCGAGAAGGACAACATCAAAGGATCCGGGACGAAACGGGGATGCAAGGCCGTCTGCCTGAACGATACCGACAGACAAACTGAGGTCGTCCCAGCGGCGGGCGGCTCGAACTAGACGGTTCCAGTGACGATCGGCGGCGACGAGCAGCCCCTCCCCCTGCATCATGTCTGCAATCACAAGTGTCTTACCGCCCGGAGCCGCCGCGATATCGAGCACCGTGTCTCCCGGCTTGGCACCGACGACCCGCCCAACCGCGACCGAGGCTGCGTCCATGATGTAGGGGGGATCGGCATCCGACGGATGCTCAAGATGGCCCGCTCCCTTGATCGAATCGTGAGGGACGAAAGACAGTGGTGTGTCGCTGTTCGAGGCGACAAAGCACGACACTGAGGGCGGCTCGATACATGCCTCAAAGAACGCCGCTGCAGCATCTTCACCGAGCAGCTCAGCAACGATGCCGAACACATGATCCTCCACACCCCACTGCTCGTAACGTGCTTCCCCCTCGAGCGCTGGCTCGCCGCGTTCGTCCAGCTTGCGCAAGGCGGCGTTCACGAAGCTTGATGCATGTCCAACATCGAGTTCTCGGGTCGCTTCAACCGCCGTGCTGATCGCAGCAAACGACGGGGTCCTGTGTAACAACAGGTCGACTGCCCCGATACGCAAGCAGGCCCGAATCTCGGGGTCGGCATCGTCCAGCGGGCGCGTTATGACCGAATCGATGGCACGATCGAGCCGTCGTCTGAACCTGACCGCGTCCATAAACAGACGAAGAGTCTTCGCTTTTTCCCGCTGTGGCATCTCTTCAACCAGGACCTCGGCCACTCGATTCGACCAGGCACCGTTTTCGGTGACATCCATCAACGCACGGGCGGCGGCGGCACGGGTCCGCACCCCGGGTTTCATACCGGTCCCCCGACACTGATAGTGTCGCCACGGATGCCTCGCAGCCAGTCCTCAGCGCACATGATGCGCTTGCCCGGCGGCTGAACGGACACCAGGGCGATCGAACCATCCGCTAAGCCGAGGTTGGGACGGCCATCCGCATCGGGGGTGATGAGGCCCGGTTCGGCCGCTACGACGCCCTCACCCGCTGTGTGCACCTTGACTCGCTCGCCATTGACGGACAACCAGGCTCCCGGTCGCGGATTGTACGCCCGGACGGCTCGTAGGAACGCGGCTACTGACAGTTCGGGATGGAGCTGCGCCTCGGCCTTCGTGAGTCGGGCCGCATGCGTTGCAGCTGACCCGATCTGAGGAGCTCCACGGAGTTCTCCGTGAAGGAAAGAAGGCAGGACATCATCGACCATTTCAGCGCCGAGGTGTGCCAATCGGGCCGTCAAGGAGCCGCCGGTTTCTTCCGGACCGATCGGCGTCTCCACACGTGCCAGAACGGGTCCAGTGTCGAGGCCCTCATCGATGGACATGAGCGACACACCGGTCGACTCGTCACCGGTCAGGATTGCACGCTCGACGGGCGCCGCACCACGCCAGCGAGGCAGCAAAGAAAAGTGCACATTCACGAATCCACGAAACGGGATTTCCAGGACGTCCGGCTTCAGCAAACGTCCGTAGGCGACGACGAGGCCGAGCGTTGGTTGTAGTTCTGTGATCAAGGCGGTAAGTTCCTTCGCCGTTGTGGGTTGGCTGACAGAGAAACCCCACTCGATGGCGGCGACCTTCACCGGTGGTGGGGCTAGCCGCTTCGAGCGACCTTGTGGAGCGTCGGGCTGGGTAATCACCCGCGAAATATCAATAATATCGGACAGGGCAGCAAGCGATCCTACCGCCGCAGCGGGTGTTCCGAGGAAGACAGCGTGCATCAGGCGAGTGGCTTTACGCCAAGAGCCTCTTCGCGGAGTTCGCGAAGCGCTGATTTCTTCACCATCGGAGAGAGGTGATCAAGCAGCAGGCCACCCTTGAGATGGTCGATCTCGTGTTGAAGGAGCCTCCCCATCAGCTCGTCTCCGCTGTACTCCACTTCCTCCCCGGAAACGTCAAGACCCCTCGCACGGGCAAAACCGAACCTCTTGATTGGCCAGAACCGGTCGGGAACCGATAGGCAGCCTTCGTCGAACTCCCATTCGCCGCTGGTTTCCACGAGCACTGGGTTGATCATGACAAACGGGCCGTCGCCAACGTCGCCCACGAAGATCTGACGAGGCACGCCGATCTGGGGAGCTGCGAGGCCAACCCCTGGTGCGTCATACATCGTCTCAATCATGTCCTCAACCAGACGCTCGACAGCAACTGTGATCTCTTCAACGGGCGACGCCTCACAGCGCAGCACAGGATCACCAAAAGTACGGATAGGGAAGATGGCCATGGTGCCATTCTAAGACGGTTCGATCAGCGTCACAGGTCGATCGGGTCCACATCGACACGGACCTTGACTCCGCTCTCTCGCCACACACCGACAACACTGCGCAACCCCAGCCTGAACTTGTGGAGATCACGACCCTGGACCAACCATCGGTGGCCGTCTGCAACCGGTACCGGACCCAGCACCGTGGCACCCGACTTCTCGCCGAGGACCTGGAGTTGTTTCTCCACGTCGGGTGACGTCGCGGAGGTTTTGATGATGATCACCTCACCAAAAGGCGGAAATCCGGCTGCCTCACGTTCGTTGTGGATGTCGGATAACAGGGGAACCGGACGGCCGGAGCGCAGGGCCACGATCACCCGATCCTTGGGCTGGTTGGTCTGAATGAGCGTGCGGTTGCCGGTGCCACGCGCAACGCTTGCTGCGGCACGGCCCAGAATCCTGATGGCTTCCTCCTCGGCACGGTAATGGGGTGCCAGCAACATTCCATCGGCGTCAATAATCACCACGAGGTCGACTGATGCCGGAGGAGGGATATCCCGTTCGGTTCCGACAACGACGGCACGGTTGCTCCCCGCGGCGCCAACGGCATCCCCCAGCGACCGGTGCAGGATCTCGATGGTGCGACCGATGCCTGCACCAACCGGTTCGAACCGCCGCGCTCCACACGCCGCGCAACCGCCGAGTTCCATGTCACAGCGCGGGCATCGATCTCCCCTCTCGGCGCCCGCGCCACAAGCCGGACAACGGCGCAATTCCTTGCAGGTGAGACACCGAAAGACCGGCGCATACGCTCGGCGGTTCACGAAGACAAACACCGAGCCGCCTCGTTTCAAGGTGGTGCGTATGGCCATGACAGTCGCAGCTAGAACAGGGCCCGTTCCCGGTGGCTCGTCATACCGGTTGACCACCTCGACAAGTGGCCATGCCCTCTTGTCGGCACCGACAACGACGGGGGTGGTCGCCAGAAGCTGCACCGACGGGACAGGCCCGATAAACCACGTCTGCAAGTGTTCAACGTTGGAGCGTTGCACGACAACATCCCGAACCGTCCAGGTAGGTGTCTGGGGACTTGTCATGCCACGTCTCCCCTCCTCGACAACGATCACCCCACCGAGGTTACCGAGCGGCCACAACACTGCTTCCCGGGTCCCCACAATTATGTTTCCCTGAGTCGTGGCGGCGACGGTCCATGCGTCGGTGACGGTGCGAGCGGGGATCGCCGATCCCACGCGCAGGACTGTTTGCCCAAGGGCGTCTTCGAGTATGCCGGCGTACTGTGTTACTTCGTCCGCGGTCGGGCAGACGACCAAGACATTCGCTCCGCTATCGACAACCGATGTCACAATCTTGGAGAGTGTCGGACCGTACGGCTCGCCCGTTACGATGCACGTCGCTGCGCGCTGGCGGGTCTCTGTCGCTGCCACGGGTACGACCGGCCCCTTGAGGCGGGAGATATTCGGCGGGCCCGACCTCGCCAACACAGTCGACATGGGGGCGACGTACCGCAATGCGACCCAACGCAGGGTCTCCAGCAAGGCCTCATCGAAGTGGGGCAGGTCGCCCGAGACTCCAACGACGGACTTCAGCTTGCGCTTGGATTCACCCGATCGGACCGACGTTACCCACCCTTTCACCTTGCGACCACCGAGGGGCACTGTCACATGGGAACCAACGACAACGTTGGGGATTTCCTCGGGAACTGTGTAGGCGAACCCATCGTCGACAGCGAAAGTCGGCACGCTCGGAACGACCTGGGCAATCCGCGTCAGGACGCACCCGCAAGCCGCTGTGCCACAACGACGTCCCAAAGTCGCCGCGCAACCGCAGCCTTCGACATCAGCTCCCACGACTCGGTCGAACCATCGGAGCGAACCAACGTCACTTCGTTGGTATCCGTGCCGAACCCCGAGCCGGCTTTGGCAACGTCGTTTGCGATGAGGAGGTCGACGCCCTTGCGTTGCGCCTTGTCGACGGCCGCGTCGACGGAACCGACTTCGGCGGCGAAACCGACGACAAACGGCCCATCAGGCATTTCTACCACACCCTTGAGAACATCGGGTGTCGGTTCAAAGGTCACGGTTGGGAGTCCCTCAGCGCGACGGATTTTGCCTGCGGACACGTCGCTGGGTCGAAAGTCGGCGACTGCGGCCGCAAACACCGCGACCTGTGCTGTGGCAGCCGCCTCCCAGGTGGCTTCGGCCATCTGCTGGGCTGTCTCGACTTCAAGTACTGCAATATTCGGATGTGTCGGTGCGGGTGCCGTTGTGACGAGGGTAACCATTGCGCCACGACGGGCAGCATCCAATGCGATTGCGTTCCCCATCTTCCCCGATGAACGGTTGCCCACGTAGCGCACCGGATCAATCGGCTCTCGCGTTCCACCGGCTGTGACCACCACGGACACGCCGTCAAGGTCGCGCACGCCGAGCGCACGGGACACCGCGGCGACGATCTCTTCGGGCTCGACCATGCGTCCTGCACCGCTATCCCCACCAGCGAGGACACCCTCGGTGGGACCCGCGATGATCACACCGTCGGCCGCGAGTTGTGCAACGTTGCGCTGGGTGGCGGGGTACTCCCACATTTCGGTGTGCATTGCCGGTGCGATAATCACAGGGCACCTCGCGGCAACGACCGTGGCAGAGACCGCGTCTTCCGAGATCCCGTGGGCGAGGCGGGCAATCGTCGCCGTCGTCGCTGGTGCGACGACGATGACCTCGGCCCATTGGGCAAGTTCCGTGTGTGGGCTGACACTGTCATCACCGAAGAGCGATGTCACGGGAGCGTGGCCCGAAAGCGCCGCCAGTGTCGCCGGACCAATGAACTGCGTTGCGGTTTGGGTCATGACGGTGCGCACCTCGGCACCCTGTTCGATGAGGCGGCGCACCAGATACGCTGCCTTGAACGCGGCAACGCCGCCCGTCACGGCTACGACGATGCGGCGTTGTTCCAGCATGGTGTTACTCGCTAGGAGCGGTCGTCACCTTGTCGGCGTCGATCTCTTCAAGCGCGATAGACAGCGGCTTGCGCGACAACGAATGGACCTGAGGGGGAACATAGGATCCGAGGCCCTCACCTAATTCGTTGAAATAGGCGTTGATCTGCCGGGCCCGGCGCGATGCCAAGACGACGAGCCCGAACCGGGTTCCCGCCTTCTCGAGCAACCGTCCGATTGGGGGTTCAATAAGTGACACGGATATGCCTCCAGGCACGACGTGAATGTTGCGGTTACGCACAACCTTGATCATGCGCAGCTATCAGTATAGATACCATTTCCGCGGCCGCAGTTGCAATGGAGTCATTGATCACCTGGAAGTCATACAGTTCCGCTGCATTTGCGATCTGTTCTTGGGCGACGGCCAGCCTCCGAGCGATGTCTTCGTCACTCGTGTCACCGCGTTTATGCAGGCGGAGTTCGAGCTCCTCAAGCGATGGGGGCAACACAAAGACCAGAACAGCGTGTTTGTAGGCATCCCTGATTTGCTGGGCACCCTTGTTCTCGATGTCGAATAGGACATGCTCACCACGTTCGAGCGCGGCGAGGACCGGTGCCCGCGGAGTGCCGTACAGGTTGCCTCCGTACTCCGCCCATTCCATCAGTTCGCCCGCCGCGACCGCCGCTTCGAACACCGACCTGTTGACGAACCAATAGTCAACACCATCGATCTCGTGTGGTCGACGGTCACGAGTCGTCATCGAAACGGAGAAGAAGAAGTCAACCGCTTTACGGACCTCGGCGAGGATGGAAGACTTGCCGACACCCGAGGGTCCGGACACCACGAAGAGGACACCGGACATCAGTTACACCTCGCACATTGAAACACAGGTACGTCACTAGAACAGTCGGCAGCTTCGCACACGCCGGACGCTACCCGAACAGTTCGAGAAGTGTTGCCTTTTGTCGAACCCCAAGGCCGCGTAAACGCCGGTTATCCGGAATGTTGTGTTCCTCCAGCGTGCGGATCGTCTTGACCTTCCCAACACCGGGAAGCGAGTTGATCACTGCGGCAACTTTTGTGCCAGCGATGATGTCGTCGGTTTCGGCACGTTCGAAGACTTCAGCGAGTGTGAGCGAACCAACCTGGAGCAACTGCTTCATCTCGGCCCTGGCTCGCCTGGCCTCCCCGGCCTTTGCGAGCGCCGCCTTTCTCGCTTCATCTGTTTGTGGTGGTAGTGCCATGAGTCCTCCAGTCATCACAGACTCTATCAACTGTTTTCACGAACACCAGGCAATGTCTCGTGAATCTCCCGTGCCGCTGCGACCGGGTCGACAGCCCCAGTGATGGCACGTCCGACAACGAGATACCCTGCGCCACGTTCCAGCGCCTCCCCAGGCGTGGCGGTGCGGGCCTGGTCCTGGGTCGGGACACCCGGTGGCCGGATCCCCGGCGTAAACGGCACGAGCGTCGGTGCAACTTCGCGGACCACACCGAGTTCCAGTGGCGAACACACAACCCCCTCACAGCCGGCAGCGGCAGCGAGTCGAGCCAGTCGGGACACAAGCTTGCCGGGAGTCGTACCGAACCCGACTTTCGCGAGGTCGGCTTCGTCGAGGGATGTCAACACGGTCACGCCGAGAATACCGGCGTCGGCGGACGGCACCGAGGCGGCTCCCTCAACGGCAGCCTCCAGCATGGCCGACGAACCGGATGCGTGGGTCGTAATCCATCGGGCACCGTGGCGGGCGAGCGATCGGGCCGCAGCCTTCACCTGTGAGGGGATGTCGTGCAACTTGGCGTCAGCGAACACGGGTTTCCCCAAAGAAGCCAGTGCGCCGATCGTCGCGGGTCCGGGACCGTAGAGCAACCCAATCCCGATCTTGAACCCACCGACATACGGCGAGACTTGTTGTGCCAGACGTACCGCCTCCTCTGCGGTACGTAGGTCGAGGGCCACGATAATTGGGTTCTTTACGGCCACAGCTGCACGCCTCCGATAAGTTCGCTGACGGACTCAAGTCGATGTTTCTTCAAGTAACGAGCAATCCCTTTGACGAGGGTTGCCGCGATGCGTGGTCGAGCGAAATGGGCCGTCCCGACGGCGACAGCCGAAGCTCCTGCGAGCATGAACTCGATGACATCTTCGGCCGTGGAGACCCCACCGCACCCGACAATCGGGACCTCGGGAAAGGCCTGGGCAGCCTCGAAAACGCTGCGCAACGCAATCGGCTTGATAGGGGACCCGGAGTACCCACCGATACCACCGGTGATGAGCGGTCTCCTCGTGGCAATGTCGATACCGAAACCGCGGACCGCGTTCCCGAGTACGACCCAGTCCGCACCGGCCGTCATCACCGCATCAACCACTGCACAGATATTCTCGGAGTCGGGTGAGAGTTTCGCCCCGAGCGGTGCCGACACCGCTGACCGTGCCGCAGCGACCACCGCAGCGGACGCGACTGGGTCAAGTGCAAAGATGCTTCCATGTTCCAGATTGGGACAGGACAGGTTGAGTTCGATCGCACCAACTCCGGCACTGACAAGGCCCGATGCCACCGCGGCGAACTCGGCCGGGGAGCCGCCGACAGCAGATCCCCATACAGGGACATTGAGGCCGGAGATCTGCGGGCCGACGGTGTCGGCCCACGCAGCAACTCCGGGGTTCTGAATCCCGATGCCGTTGAGCATGCCCGTGCCGACGGGCGCCATTCGGGGAGCGGGACGTCCGGGCCAAGGTTCCAGGCTGACCGACTTGGCGACCATTGCACCGTACATGCCGAGATCTGCCACCCCTGCCATTTCGACAACCGAACCCACCGTGCCGCACGCACCGATGATCGGCGTTCGGAGGCTGACCGATGCGAGCGATGTTTCCAGGGAGTGCATCAAAGGTCCTTGTGATAGTCCTGAAGTGAACGCACCGCATAGGTCTCGTCGCGACCCTTCTTGAGGCTGTTTGCCACGGCGACACCACCCTGGACCGTCGTGACACAGGCAACGCCCTGGCGCGTTGCGGCCTTGCGAATGAGCGAACCATCGCCCCTCGCCCGACGACCCCGGGGGGTGTTGATGACGAGGTCGATATCACCACTGGCCAGGAGTCGGACCGGGTCGTACGGTCCCTCTCCAACCTTGTCCACGTGTGTCGCCGGGATACCGTTTCTGACGAGATGTCCGGCAGTGCCGTGTGTTGACAGCACCTTGAAACCAAGGTCGCAAAAGGTCCGTGCCATCTCGACAGCCGTGTTTTTGTCAGCGTCCTTAACCGAAATGAACACCGTTCCGGTTTCGGGAATGCTGTGACCGGCACCTAACAGGGCTTTTGCAAACGCCACCCCGGCATCCTCGGCGATACCCATCACCTCGCCCGTGGCTCGCATCTCGGGACCAAGCACCGTGTCCTCGTTGGGGAACCGCTTCCACGGTAGAACGGCTTCCTTCACCGCGACGTAGGGCAGTACCGGCGTCTTGGCAGGTACCAGCCCAGCCTCACGCATCGTCGCCAATGACTCCCCCATCATGACGCGGGTAGCGACCTTGGCAAGTGGCACGCCCGTCGCCTTCGAGATGAACGGCACCGTCCGCGAGGCCCGGGGATTCGCCTCAAGTACGAACACCTCATCGTTGCGCACCGCAAACTGGATGTTCAATAGGCCGCGAACCTGCAGCCCCTCGGCAAGCGAACCGGTGATCCGCTCAATCTCTTCACGTGCGACAGACGAAAGCGTTGGGGGAGGCACAACGCACGCAGAGTCACCCGAATGTACACCGGCCTCTTCGACGTGTTCCATGATTCCGCCAATGTAGAGGTCGGTGCCGTCGTAGAGCGCATCAACGTCGACCTCGATCGCAGACTCCAGGAACCGGTCAATCAACAGTGGAGCTTCAGACAGGTCAACTTCACCGCCGGGTACAAGCCCATACAGTTCCGTGAGGTACTCGACCAGCTCGGTTTCGGTGTAGATGATCCGCATCGCGCGACCGCCAAGGACGTAGGACGGTCGAACCAGAGCGGGAAATCCAATCCTGGCGGCGACTCGCTGGGCCTCCTTCAGGGAACGCGCAGTCCCGTGCGGTGGCTGTGGGATGGAACGCTCGGTGCAAAGATCCGAGAAGCGCTCCCGATCCTCAGCTACGTCGATAGCGTCGGGCGAAGTGCCCGCGATCGTCACTCCCGCTGCCTCGAGGGAACGGGCCAGGCCGAGCGGTGTCTGCCCGCCGAGCTGGACGATCACTGCCTGGGGACGTTCAACTTCGATGACTGCGAGCACATCCTCAGTAGTCAAAGGTTCGAAGTACAGACGGTCACTCGTGTCGTAGTCGGTGGAGACAGTTTCGGGATTGCAGTTGATCATGACCGATTCGTATCCGGCATCGGCAAGCGCAAACGATGCATGCACACAGCAGTAGTCGAACTCGATCCCTTGGCCGATACGGTTGGGGCCCGAACCGAGCACGAGAACCGTTCGATCACCAGCGATGGGGGCCTCGGACTCCTCCTCAAATGTTGAGTAGTAGTACGGCGTCTGTGCAGCGAACTCGGCGGCACAGGTGTCCACGGTCTTGTAGGTCGGCATGACGCCAGCAGTGCGACGTGCCCGGGCGATCTCATCGGTCGTGATATCCCACAGATACGAGAGCTGGTAGTCCGAGTATCCGTGCCGCTTCGCCGTTCGCAGCGAGGCTGCGCTCATCCCGGTTTCTTCGAGATGAAGCCGCACTGCCACGAGTTCGTTGATCTGGTCCAGGAACCACGGGTCGATGTTCGTAACTTCATGAAGCCGTTCCACCGACACGCCCCGACGAAGCGCCTCGCCCACAGCGAACAGTCGGTCCGGGGTCGCATCGGCAAGGCCCGCGACCAACGTTTCCGTGTCCATCTGTCGGACATCGCGCTCGGCCGGATCCGCATTGAGGCCACCGTGTCCGCATTCCAGCGATCGCAGGGCCTTTTGTAGGGACTCCTGAAACGTCCGCCCGATCGCCATAGCCTCGCCAACGCTCTGCATCGAGGTGCCAAGGATCGGAGCAGCGGAAGGAAACTTTGCGAAGTCGAATCGTGGGATCTTGACGACGACGTAGTCGAGCGCGGGTTCGAACGAAGCGGGAGTCTCCCCCGTAATGTCGTTGGTGATCTCATCGAGTGTGTAACCCACTGCGAGGAGTGCGGCGATCTTTGCAATGGGAAACCCGGTCGCTTTCGATGCGAGTGCGGACGAACGCGACACCCGGGGATTCATCTCAATGATGATGCGGCGCCCAGAATCCGGATCCACCGCAAACTGTACGTTGGAACCGCCTGTCGCGACTCCGACACGTCGCAGACATGCGAGCGCCTCGTCGCGCATCTCTTGATACTCAACATCGGACAGGGTCATTGCTGGCGCGACGGTCACCGAGTCGCCGGTGTGGACACCCATGGGATCGAGATTCTCGATGGAACACACAATCACTGCGTTGTCGGCAGCGTCGCGCATGACTTCGAGTTCAAACTCCTTCCAGCCAAGAAGGGACTCCTCAACGAGGATCTCGGTGACTGGAGATGTGTGGAGCCCGTTCTCCGCAATCTTGACAAAGGTCGCCAGGTCGTGGGCGATACCGGTGCCTCCCCCACCCAAGATGAACGACGGGCGGATCATGGCGGGAAAGCCAATTTCCCCAACAGCAGCCTCGGCCTCTTCGAGCGTGTTGCAATACCTGGACCGAGCAGTTTCTATACCAATGGACTCCATCGCCTCCTTGAAGAGACCCCTGTCCTCGGCGATGTTGATCGCTTCAAGCCCGGCCCCAATTAGTTCCACGCCGTACCGAGCGAATGCGTCGGTCTTGGCCAGTTCCATGGTGACATTGAGGGCGGTCTGGCCACCGAGTGTCGGAAGAACAGCATCGGGCCGCTCCTTGGCGATGACCGCCTCCACGACCTCGGCAGTGATCGGTTCGATGTAGGTGGCGTCGGCGAACTCGGGATCGGTCATGATCGTTGCTGGGTTGGAGTTGACCAGGACAACGCGGTATCCCTCAGCGCGCAGCGCCCGGACCGCCTGTGTGCCCGAGTAGTCGAACTCGCATGCCTGTCCGATAATGATCGGGCCGGAGCCGATGACGAGGATGCTCTTTATGTCGGAGCGTTTCGGCACTACGAAACCCCCATCCGGTCGCAGAACGTGTCGAAGAGATCCTGTGCATCGTTCGGACCGGGTCGGGCTTCGGGGTGATACTGGACCGAGGATGCGTTCGCATCCGGACACCGAAGTCCCTCCAACGTATTGTCATTCAAGTTCACATGCGTCGGCACAATCTCGCCAAATTCTGATTCGTAACGATCACCCGAGCCCAGCGGTGTCAGATCGACGGCAAAACCATGATTCTGCGATGTGATGGCAACCTTCCCCGTGGCGATCCGTCTCACCGGGTGGTTGCCGCCATGGTGCCCGAAAGGAAGCTTGTAGGTTCTGCCACCGACCGCAAGGCCGAGCACCTGGTGTCCCAAACAGATGCCAAAGAGGGGCACCGTGCCCAGCAGGTCCCTGACCGCTGCAACCGAACGGTCAAGCGGTTCGGGATCTCCGGGCCCGTTCGAGAGAAACACACCATCGGGGTTGAACGCACGGACGTCGCCTGCGGGCGTGTCAGCAGGGACAATCTGCACATCGAAACCACGCACCGTAAATGCGTCAACGATGGCTCGCTTCATGCCAAAGTCGTATGCAACGACGGTGCCCCGGCGGGCTGCCTCCGTCCGGACGAGAGTTGGTTGCGCAATGGACACCTCAAGCGCCAGCGCCCGACCTTCCATGACTGGCGCACTCGTTGCTGCATCACGCATTTCGCGCTCGGTGGTACCGCTCCCAATCGCGGCCGGCATGGCGCCATGGTCACGCACGTGGCGCGTCAACCGGCGCGTGTCCACGTCCGAGAGAGCAATGAGACCCATGTCGGTGAACCAATCGCTCAGCAGACCGCGCGAGCGCCAACTGCTGGCTGTGTGTGACATCGACCGCATCACTACTCCCGTACAAAAAGGGTTCGCTGCCTGGGCGTCATCGGGAGTCGTGCCATAGTTGCCAATGTGCGGGGCCGTCATGGTCACGATCTGTCGAGCGTACGACGGGTCTGTGAAAATCTCCTGGTACCCGGCCATTGCAGTGTTGAACACAACCTCGCCAGTTGCGATACCGTCCGCACCGACAGCGACCCCACGGAACACCGTCCCGTCAGCAAGCACGAGCAACCCCTCGCGTTCCATCATCGCCCGCTCTCCATTTCGTACGTGAGCGCACCCCGGTACAGCGTGGCGGTCACGCGACCCGTGTATTCCTTACCGAAGTACGGTGCGTTGCGAGATTTCGACAGGGTCTCGGTTGGTGTCCAGGTTGCCCCCGGGTCGAACACGACAACGTTGGCAACGGCACCCTCGGTTAGTGGTGCTCCTTGGTCGGCGAGACCGAGCAGAGCCGCCGGCGAAAGGGACATCCGGTCGAAGAACGTTTCCTGGTCGAGTCCCAGGCCGTCAACGCTGTTGACCACAGCCGCCGCCCACTCGAGGCCGGTGACACCAAACGGGGCATGTTCGAACGGCACGTCCTTTTCATGCGAAGCGTGCGGGCCGTGGTCAGTTGCAACCATGTCGATCGTCCCCGATTTCAGGGCCTCGCGCACGGCCACGACATCGTCGGACTCGCGTAGTGGGGGCATCATCTTGTAGGACGCATCCGTCGCGGCAGCCGCCTGATGATCGAAGGCAAGGTGGTGGGGAGTGACCTCCGCGGTAACCGGTAGGCCCCGGTCCTTCGCCGCGGCGAGGAGCTCAACGGCCCCACGCGTCGACACATGCTGCAGATGGTATGTGACTCCGGTAAGTTCGACGAGGGCGAGGTCACGCGCAACAATCGATACTTCGGCAATAGCCGGGATTCCGGTCATGCCGAGCCGTGACGAAACCGTACCTTCGTGCATATGTCCGCCCCTTGCCAGGCCCGGATCGATTGCATGCTCGGAGACGACACCCCCCAGCTGAGCGATGTACTCCATTGCGCGGCGCAGAAGTCCAGCGTCAGCAACCGTGTCACCGTCGTCGCTGAACATGTGCACGCCGGCGGCCCAGAGATCATCGAGGTGGGCAAGCTGTTCACCACGGCGGCCCATCGTCAGCGTCCCGGCCGGAATCACCTGCACCAGCCCCGCCTCTTCGCCGCGTCCTGTGATGAAACGTGCGAGATGCCCCGAATCTATCGCCGGATCGGTGTTCGGCATCGCAACCAGGGCCGTGTAGCCGCCGGCAGCACCAGCGGCCGAACCCGTTGCAATGTCTTCCTTCCATTCCTGACCCGGTTCCCGAAGGTGGGTGTGCACATCGACGAAGCCGGGCCCGACCCACGATCCGGACGCGTCGATCACGCGCGCGGTCTCGTCCTTGATGCCCTCACCGATGCGCTCGATACGATCGCCAACGATGAGGACGTCAGCCGAAACTACGCCGGTGGATGACAGTACGGAGCCACCAACGATGAGGACACTATCCACTGGTACCCCCCAGCAGCCTGAACAGGACCGCCATCCGAACCGCTACTCCATTGGCAACCTGGTCAAGCACGAGGCACCGCGGATCGTCCGCAACCACATCCGAAACCTCGACGCCGCGATTCATCGGACCCGGATGCAGGACGACAGCTTCATCTTTGAGCATGCCGAAACGTCGTTGTGTCAACCCGTATCGTCGTACATACTCCGAGAGGCTCGGGAACACCGATGCACCCCCACGTTCGGTCTGGACCCGAAGGAGGTACACGACGTCGAGGCTGCCGATCTCGGCATCGAGGTCGCTTGAGTGACGCACCGGCCATCCTTCGGTATCTACGGGAAGGAGTGTCGGCGGGGCAATCAGCGTGACATCCGCACCGAGCGTTGGAAAGAGAAAACAGTTTGACCGTGCGACTCGGCTGTAGCGGATATCCCCAATGATCCCGATGCGTAGCCCATCGAGTCCCCCCAGACTCCGACGTATCGTGAGCGCATCGAGCAGTGCCTGTGTCGGGTGTTGATGGGCGCCATCCCCTCCATTCACGACGCGCATCTGCGCCCATTCGGCGACTCGCCACGGTGCACCAACGGCCTTGTGCCGCACTACCGCAAGATCCGCACCCATTGCCTGGACGGTGAGCACGGTGTCCTTGAGACTCTCACCCTTCGAGACCGACGATCCGCTGGGACTGAAACTCAGCGTGTCGGCAGACAGTGCCTTCGCCGCACGTTCAAAGGACATCCTGGTGCGCGTCGACGGTTCGAAGAACAGCGTTGCGACGGTCCTGCCCCTCAGCGCCGGCACCTTCGGTATGGGCCGATCGAGAACCTCAAGAAACCCATCGGCATCGTCGAGCAGTGACTCTGCTTCGGAGCGGCCCATCTGCTCGGTCGACAGAAGGTGTTGCACTAGAACCCCTCCCCTTGTTCGATGAACACACCGTCGTCCCCATCGGTTTCGACAACCCGCACAGTGACACGTTGGGCCAAAGCTGTCGGCAGGTTGCGCCCCACGTAGTCCGCGCGGATCGGAAGCTCTCGGTGACCGCGGTCAATAAGGACCGCCAGTTGGATTCGTGCGGGCCGACCAAGGTCTGTGACCGCATCCAGGGCGGAGCGAATAGTTCGCCCCGTGTAGAGCACATCGTCGACGAGGACGACGGTCTTGTCCTCGACCGATGTCGAGACCTCAGTGGAACCGACATTCGGGGTTGGATTCCGACCGACGTCATCGCGATACAGAGCCACATCAAGGATCCCGGTCGGCACGGCGACACCCTCGATGGCTTCGAGAACTCCGGCAAGACGCTCCGCAAGAGGCACTCCGCGCGTTGGGATTCCCAATAGCACCAGATCGTCGACACCCTTGTTACCTTCGATGATTTCGTGGGCGATGCGGCGGAGGGCCCGCGTGATGTCGCTCGGCTCCATTACCTGACGCATACTCGGTCCCACTCGTGTGGCCGGGGTATTCGTCGCACGTTGTGACATGCGCGTACGTTCTGCACCATTGACGCTCCGTCCTTTCCGGCCTCACTGGACCGGTCCTTAAAGGTTGAACAAGGTGACCATACACCGTCGGCTAGGCCACGGCCAAAACACCGCTCTCAGGTGGGCCGTTCCGTCTCAACAAGCTTCGCAAGCACCCCGTTGACGAACCGCGAACTGTTCTCCGTCGAGTATTCCTTCGCTAACTCGACAAGCTCAGAGACAACTACACCGATGGGCATATCCGTGTGGCGCAGTTCATAGAGGCCGAGACGAAGCAACGAGACGTCAACGACGGGCATGCGATCGACGCGCCACCCCCGTGCGGCCTCCCCGATCGAAACGTCGAGTTCGGTGCGCTGGTTCCACACTCCCTCGACAAGCCGAGCTGCACGGGCCGACAGTCCGACAACATCCGGTGTTTCAAGCCGGCGGGTTTCGGCCGCATAGAGGGCCTCAAGAGCTTGCTGGCGGGCCTCGGTGCGACTCACGAGGTACGCGTGATGTAGTCACCCGAACGGGTATCAACCTTGACAACGTCGTCCACATCAACGAACAGCGGTGCTTGGATAACGAGTCCCGTCTCCATAGTCACCGGTTTTGTCGCTCCCGAGACTCGGTCGCCCTTCACACCCGGTTCGGCATACGAAACCTTGAGTTCGACAGCTGGTGGAAGGTCAACACCGATAGGTTGACCCTCGTGGAGGGCAACCTGGACCGTCGCTCCGTCAACGAGGTAGGGGGCCGCATCCACCATCAGTGATTCGCTCACAGAAACCTGTTCGAAAGTTTCACCGTCCATGAAGTTGAAACCCACATCATCCTTGTAGAGGAAGGTCATGTCGCGTCGGTCGATCGTTGCACGCTTGACGTTCTCGCCAGCGCGGAACGTCTTGTCGAACAATGCCCCCGTATGGAGGTTGCGCAACTTCATCCTGACAAATGCCTTCCCCTTGCCGGGTTTCACATGCTGGTGATCGACGACTTGGAAGAGTCCATCGGGTGTCTCCAAGGCGTAACCCGGGCGAACGTCGTTTGTCGAAATCATGTCAGGTGAAACTCCTTGTGAGAAAGGGTGAGGTTCTCGCACCCGCTGTCTGTAACCACCACGGTGTCTTCGATCCGAACCCCACCATGCCCCGATAGGTACACACCGGGTTCCACGGTGATGATGTGACCCGCCTCAAGGATGTCCTCGCTACCGGATCGAATCCAGGGGGCTTCGTGGATCTCAAGACCGACCCCGTGGCCCGTGGAGTGGAGAAAGTAGTCGAGATATCCGTAGCGGTCCAGAACAGACCGACACACCTCGTCAATGTCACCAGCGACGGCACCAGGACCCACGGCGTCCACACCCGCCTGCTGGGCGTCACGCACCGCTGCGTAAACACGCTCCATTTCGACGTCCTCCCCGGGACCACGCCATACCGTGCGGGACATGTCACTCTGGTAGCCGTCGACCTCACACCCGTAGTCAAGGAGGAGCAGTCCGTCTTCAATCGCGCCCGTCCCTGACCGATGATGTGGCACCGAGGCGTGTACACCAATCGCGACGATCGGAGACCAGCCAGCGGCAGTTCCCCCGGCGCGGCGCATCGCATCGATAAGTCCCCATCCGAGCTCGCCTTCCGTGTCGGCAGCGGCCGCTATCTCGGCGAGCTGGTCGAACGCCGCATCGCCAGCCCCACACGCAGCCCGTACCGCTTCCACCTCGTCGGGTGTCTTCACACGACGTAGGTCTTCAACGACACCAACCGTTGGTTCGAGCCTCGTTTGCGTCTCCGCTGCCAGTGAGCGCATAACCTCCCACGAGATATGAGCCGACTCTACGTCCACAGCCGAGGCATCGGTGAAAGTCCTGGCGATCGTCGCATTGATACCACCACTGTGAATGACCAGCTCGGCGCCCGCAATCGCATCGACGAGCGGGGCCGCACTTTCGCCGTACCGACCATCGGTGATAAAGGTGAAGGACTGTGGACCCGCGACGACAAAGGCAAAGGACCCGGAAAACCCGGTGAGGTAGCGGATGTTCGCCAGCGAGGCCACCAGCAACGGTCTCTCAAGCTTCTCCTGTAGTCGCGCGACGCGCGCTGCATGATCCATTGAATTCCTCACAAATCTAAGTTGAACTGTGTGCGCCGACCGCCGTGTTTCAAGGTGGGACTCAACTCGTGACGCCGATTGCGGTCAGGCCGACCAGTACGGTAGCGTCGTCGACCGACATCACGACACATTCACCGATGCGTGACAACAAAGCCATTCGGATACCACCGTGGTCCCGTTTCTTGTCGAGCCGAATGAGTTCAAGGATGTCGGAACGTGCGACCCCAGCGGGAAGTGCTGTCGGCAGCCCGAGCTTCTGAAGTATCTCCACGACCGCGGGTGTCTCGGGAAACCCGAGCTGCTTTGCGGACGAGTATGACGCTGCAACCATTCCGATTGCAACCGAATGACCGTGCGACAAACCGGTCAGCGTTTCGATTGCATGCCCGACGGTATGGCCAAAGTTCAGAGTCCCGCGCACACCGCGTTCCCGAAAGTCCTCCGAAACGATGCCTGCCTTGACGCGCACTGCCCGCACCAGCACGTCGGCGATATTCGCCGATAGTCCGTCAGCGGCGTAAAGAGCAACGAGATCAGGGTCAGCAATGAAACCAGCCTTGACAGCTTCCGCTGATCCTTCAAGAAGGATCTCCGGGGGAAGGCCTCGCAGGATCTCCAAGTCGATGATCACCCGGTCGGGATGGTGGAACACACCGACGAGGTTCTTCCCCCCGACGTTGACAGCGGTTTTTCCTCCGATGGATGCGTCGACAGCTGCCAACATGGTGGTCGGAAACAGAACACTGGTAACACCCCGCAGATACGTCGCGGCGACAAACCCCGCCAGATCCGTCACTGCGCCTCCACCGATACCAACAATCAGGTCGTCACGCGTCAGGCCCAGTTCGTTGAGCTGTATAAAACAATCCTCCGCTACGGAGAGCGTTTTCGCAGCCTCGCGGTCTGGCACCGTAATGGTCCTAACCGACGCACCTCGCTCCCGCCATGAATCCTCAATTGCCGAGGCAATACGGGTAACGGACGGTTGCACGATGACACCGACACGGTGCCGTGAGAGGTCGCCGGGAAGTAGCAGTTCGCCGCGTCTCAATGCAGTAGCACCGTCGACGATCTCTATCGTCGAGACCGCATTTCCGGAGCCGTCGGTTATTACAACGCGTTCCACAGAACCTCCAATTGATCGACTATGGCCCTGCGGTCATAGTCGGCACTTTCAATGATGGCGTCCGCCGCGCACCGATACACCTCGGTGCGGGCCGCCAGCAGGGCATCCAGGTCGGTATCAATAGAGTCGCTCCCAAGCAGCGGCCGCGTCGCGGCCTCGCCGATCCGTGCGCGCAATATCGTTGCCGGCGCCCTAAGCCATACCACGGTCCCCGAACGCTTCATGACCTCTCGGTTCTGTTCGTCGAGGACGGCTCCACCGCCGGTCGCAACAATTGGAGTCTCGGACTCGCTCACGGCGGTGATGGCTGCGGACTCAAGATGACGAAACACCGCCTCACCGCGACTCTCGAAGATCTCCGCCACCGAAATGCCGGCGTGCCCTGTGACGAGATCATCGGTATCAACCCACTCAACTCCGAGGCGAGTGGCGAGTCCCGCCGCCGCAGTCGTCTTGCCAGCCCCCATCATCCCGATAAGCCAGATGCGCCGCGTCATTGTTAGAAGTCCTCGAGGCGGCTTCGATAGCGATCAACGGCAGCCGCAAAATCTCCCACGGTGTCACCGCCAAACATCCGTTGCATCTCTTGCGCCAGGGTGATTGCGACCATGGTTTCGGCAACGACGCCCGCGGCAGGCACCGCAATCACGTCGCTGCGCTCGCGGAAGGCCTTTTCGGCTTGTCGTGTTTCAACATTCACCGTGTCTAGCGGCTTCATAACCGTCGAGATTGGCTTCATCGCAGCTCGTACACGCAGCATTCCGCCCACGGTCATGCCACCCTCGGTACCCCCGGCACGGTTGGTGTGACGGGTGTACTGCCCCTCGGTCCGATAGATCTCGTCGTGAGCATCCGAACCCCTGCGGCGAGCGGACTCGAAGCCGTCACCGATCTCGACACCCTTGATCGCTTGAATGGACATAAGCGCTTCCGCCAGCCGGGCGTCGATACGTCGATCACCGTGGACGTGCGATCCGATCCCAGCGACGAGACCCTCAACGACCACCTCAACAACACCTCCGAGGGTGTCTCTGTCGGCCCTGGCAGCCTCAATCTCCGCAATCATCTCGGTCTCCGCAGTCGCATCGAACACCCGGACCGGCGAGGCATCAATTGCGCCAAGATCACTAAACGAAGGCGTGGGACCCGAGGATGCAACGGACCCGATCTCGACCACGTGGGAGAACACGGTGACACCGACGACACCGAGCAGACGTTTCGCAAGGAATCCGACGGCCGTTCGCGCCGCAGTTTCTCGGGCCGAGGCACGTTCAAGAATATCGCGGGCGTCCCGTGTGTCATATTTCATCATCCCGACCAGGTCGGCATGACCGGGGCGCGGGGTGGTGAGCGGTCGATCCGACTCACCGGGTGCCGCCGACATTTCCGCTTTCCACTTGGGCCACTCGGTGTTGCGGATAAGAATCGCGACCGGCGACCCGAGAGTCTTGCCGAACCGCACTCCCCCAAGAAACTCGATCTCATCTTGTTCGAGCCGCATGCGTCTGCCACGCCCATAGCCCAATCGGCGACGAGCCAACTCGTCGGAGAGGCTCTCAGCGGTCACCTCGATGCCCGAGGGAAGTCCCTCAACGACAGCAACCAGCCCCGGCCCGTGAGATTCACCTGCAGTGAGATATCGAAACATGGGTGTGAGAGTAGGGCTTTCGGCGAATCGACGGAAGTGGGCTGGCAAAAGGATGAGAGGGCCGTGGCGGCGGCCCTCTCATCTCGGGGCTCCGCTCAAGAGCGGAGTTCTCGCTACTTCAGGATCTGTTGGCCGACCGCAAGCTCGAACGCGGTGTCACCGAACATGAAGACACCCTTGTCGGCCGTCAGACTCACGACCTTGTATGAACCAGCGAAGGTGTCTCCCACGCCAACCTGATAGGACGTCCCATTTACCACAACAGTTGCTTGCAACACCCCGTCTACCGTCGTAATTGCCTGAAGTGTGATCGTATTGGACGGGTTGAACGTTCCACCATCGCCCCCGCCACCAACACCGGGGAGGCCACCGCGAGATCCGTCACCGACCAACGGTCGGAAGGGGTCGCGCGGTTGGGACAACTGGAACGAACCGGCGACAACGTTGACCGGCGGCGCTTCCTGCCCGAGCCCATCTGCGACAGCGACAATTGGCCGTGATGGTCCCTGGGATGCTTCGGAAACCGAGGAGAGCACTCCCGAAGAAATCATCATCCATCCTGCGAAAACACCCGCTGCGATAAGCAGCAATGAGCCCGTGAGAGCCACGATGTAGCGGTTGCCTGCCCTCATTCCCCGACCACCTGACTGGCACCATCGTCCACGGTATTGCCGTCAGCGGCCGTCGTGCCGTCTGTCACTGCCTCGTCGATGAGCTTTACCAGTACACCCGTTCTCGTAAAGAGCCGCAGGTTCAGGTCGATGGTCAGCTCGGACACCGGACGCCGTTGCTTGACCGTGGTGTCCCCCGAGGCGTCCTCCCCGCCATCGCCGGATTCATCAACCGTCTCAATCGGGCTGAGCGTGATGGAATCGGTTCTCACGAGACGGTCCATCGCCTCGATCCCGTAAAGGAATCCGAGCACCTCAAAGTACTGGCCGGTGACCGTGACTGATACAGCGACCTCGAACACCGGCGTTTCGGTTTCGGATAGGCTCGGGGCCGGTGGCGCCAGGGACACCTGTGAGATACGGACACCCGTGCTGTCAGCCAGAAAGTTGATGTCCGAGATGAAGGCGGCCTGCTCGGGCTCCTCAGGAATCGAACTCTGCATCGCTCCGATCGCAAACTGATACGAAACCTCGTTTGCCTTGATCTCTTTGAGCCTGGCAAGTCGCGTCTGCAGTGTGAGGGTACTGTCCTCTTCGGCCTGCAATTCCTGATTCGCACGGTCGACGTCAGAGTTCTGCGGGCCGATGACGAACGTCCACCACAGCAACGTTACCAAGAAGACCCCAAGAAATCCGAACGCGAGGGTGGTGCGCTTCACGGGCTCACCTCGGGAATTCGATCCTCACGCCGTTGCGCGTCTGCCGCGGCCGTCAGCGTCGTTTGGCTCGTGTAGTTCAGTACCTCGATTTCCCCCTCCAGCGAATCAATGATCGTTGACACCCACGTCCCCTCACCCGCCGGAAACGTGTCAGCGTCGAGTGATCGCAGCCACGCGGAAACGTCCGGGAAGTCGAACGCCACACCGGTCATCCGGATCGAACCGACCCCGGGGGTGTCAAGGGCCAGGTTGGTCGACCCGCTGAAGCTTGTGAGCCAGGTCCGATCGGGGATCACCCGGGAGAGGTCGTTGAGCACTCGTCCCCAGGATACGTCGCGTGCCAGGATGGTTTCGAGCGTGGCCCTCTGGGCCGCGTACTCGGTAAGCAGGTCCTCCATTGAGGCGAGCTCCAAGATCTGGGACTGGTACCCGTCGTTGGTCGCCCGCTGTACTTCGATTCGGCTCTCGATCTCGCCGATCCGGCCGCCAAGTAGCGTCGTGACTACAGCGAGCACTGCCAGGTATGCGATTCCCGCGATGACGACACCTGCGAGTTTGCGTCGGGTCGCCTGTTTCTGAAAACTCTCCGGAGGGAGCAGGTTAATGGCACGCATCTAGAGCTCTCCCCAGAGGCTCAACCCGATTGCTGTTGGCAGCACCGGCTGGGCCGCTTGCATTTCCTCATCCGAGAGGCCGACACGACCGACGTTGACGAGGTCGAGAATCCGGGCTGGCTCCAGCGGGATGCCGAGATCGCTTGCTAGCCGGTTCGCCAGGTGAGGCATCCGTGCCCCGTTGCCGGCGACCACCAGCCGCACCACTTCTTCGTTGTTGTTCTGGGACCGAAAGAATGTGACTGACCCGCGGACCTCTTCGATCAGCTGATCACCAGCCTGGGTCAGAATGCCTCTGGCTGGTGCATCCGCGTCGTCGGTTTCGAGTCCCCGCTCGGGTTCCACTCCGACGCGCGCCTTCGTTTCAACTGCGTCCTCCCGGTCGACGTTCATGCCATCTTCAAGCGCCTTGGTAAACGCGTCGCCTCCGCGGGGCAGCAGCCGGACGAACCGAGCCGACCCACCCTTGGCGATGACGACCTGAGTCACCGTCGCACCGATATCAACGATGAGCTGAAGTGGATTGTCAACGGCAGGCGCCATTCCGTACACCGCACGGACGAGGCCGAAACTCTGCAGATCGATTGCCTTTGGCGATATCTTCGCCTCACCCAGGACCCGCATCAACGTATCAACGACGTCGCGATGCACGGCGACAACCAGGATGGACATCATCGGCTCTCCCCCGGGCGTCACGAACTCTTCGAGTGGCACGAAATCCAACACAGCTTCGTCGACGCCCATCGGGATCGAGTCCTGCACCTGGAACGGCAGAGCCTCTGCGAGTTCGGATTCTTCCATTTGTGGAAGATCTACCTGGCGAACCACCAGACGCTGGTTGGCGGTTCCTACGACGACACCCCTGCGCGGAAGCTTGTGGCGTTTCCAGATCGCAGCAACAACTTCGGCGACGGCGCCCTCATCAAGAATATCCCCAGCGACCACGGCTCCCGCGGGGAGAGGCATCTCGACATATCGGCGGAGGGTTCGTTTCGCTTTCGAGGTGTCTAAGACAGCGACCCGGACGGCTTCACCGCCTATGTCCAGCCCAATTGAGACCGCCATCTCTTCTCCACCTAGAAAACTCCGCCTTCCAGTAGCTAGGGGGCGCGCCGAGGACTAACTACTGATCTGAAACGAGCTTAGGCATCGGAGTATCACCACCACAAACCGAATCCATTTCCGAGCCCGCGATGGGACTAGGCGAGGTACCAATCCAGAATACGATCACCCGCCACTATGGCTACATACGCTCCGAGAACCAGATAGGGGCCGAACGGAATCGCGTCCTTACGTCCCTTAGTCCCGGTGATCAGGAGCAAGATCGAGAGCACTCCACCCAACAGAAATGCAAAGAAGAACGCCACGCTCATCTGTCCCCAGCCCAGGTAGCCGGTGAACATTCCCAACAGAATCGCGAGTTTCACGTCACCGAACCCGAATCCCCCGGCAGGAGCGACGAGCGCGATCACAAGTAGAGCACCAAAATAGGACGCTCCTGCGAGGAGTGCGCGGATCGCGCCTTGAGGGTCCCCCGCCGCGACGGCACCCCCGACCAGCAGAATGGCACCAACAACGATTCCGGGATACAAGATCCGATTCGGGATGAGCTTGTGGTCAAGGTCGGTGAGTGTCAATGTGATCGTGACGCCGGCGAACCAGAGATACGCGGGCAACACCCAGTCAACACCGATGACCGCGACCGTACCCGCGAAGACGACACCGGTCAGGACCTCAACGATGAGGTATCGAATAGAAAAGTGAATACCGCACTCACTGCATGTACCGCGCAACACCAACCAGGAGATAACCGGAATGTTCTCGCGCCACGACAATTTGTGGTTGCAGTTGGGACACGCTGAGGGCGGACGCATCACCGATCGTTTGAGTGGGACCCGATACGCAACAACGTTAATGAACGAGCCAATCGAGAGTCCGAGTAAGCCAAGAAGGCCAAGAACTGTGACCTGATCAGTCATGTCGACAACCTCCTCCTGGTATTTTGCCTCATGAGACCCTACCTGCGGATGGGGGAATCTCGTGGCACCGGCGCGGATGCCCGGGACGCGAGAGAGGGACGGCCGCGCCGTCCCTCTCTAGCGTTTGATCCGAGATGTTCTATGGAGTCGGGAAGCCGCCGGTCACCCAGCCAGTGGGTGCTCCTGCGGATGTTGGGCAGGCAAGTGTGCTGCCTGAAGCTACGGCCCTGTAGAACGTACCACCGGTCGCTGACGAGTCTTCGAAGATCGCGAAGATGTTGCCGGAATCGCTAGTCCGCGTGAGACACACAACGTTGTTGTTCGACGAAACGGGCATCGTGACTACAACACCCTCTTCGACAGCGGAGGTTGTACTGACATCCAGGACGATGCTCGACTCGAATGCCTTCAGGTCGGCCTGCACCGTCGTGAACGACGTGTTGTCAACCCAGTAACCCTTCTCAGCGAGAAGAACGTTACGCACTTCGGCTTGGACCGCACGGTCCTGTGCACGACTGCGGAAACCCAGGAACGACGGGATGGCAATAGCAACAAGAATTGCAATGATAAGCACTACAACCATCAGCTCAATGAGGGTGAAACCCTCTTCTTTGTCGAGACGCTCGCGCATCCAACGCATATGCAAACCTCCATGTAGATAATGAGATTACGGGGCGGTGAATATCACTCACCCGTGCTGTTTCCATCGGCGAATGGGGGAAAATAGTTGAGCGATTTCTCACTGCCACGTCCAGGCGGAGCGCCAGTCGCGGAACCAGCGAAGCATCCGTCAACCCTTGGTGCCGCCTCGGCGAACCGGACGGCTCTGTCAGGTTGTTACACGATCGCCGCGAGGTTGAAGATCGGAAGGTAGAGGGCTATCAGAATGCCCCCGACGGTGATGCCCATCACGACGATGAGCAGCGGCTCGATGAGGCTTGTGAGTGCGCTCACCATGTCGTCAACCTCGCGATTATAAAAGTCGGAAACCTTCCCGAGCATCGCATCGAGTGCCCCGGTCTCTTCACCGACAGTCATCATCTGGACGACCATCGGGGGGAAGATGTCGTGCCGGGAAAGTGGTTCGGCGAGCGACTCACCATCGCGTACCGATGCCTTGACATCTTCGAGTGCCCGCGACATCTTGCGATTTCCCGACGTGGCAGAGACGATGTCGATCGCCTGGAGAATCGGTACGCCGGTGCGGCTGAGCACTGCGAAGGTTCGCGCGAAACGCGAAAGCGAGGTTTTGTGGGCAAGCTTTCCAAACACCGGAATCTTCAGCTTTATCGTGTCCCAGTAGTACCGACCAGATTCGGTGCTTTTCCACTTGCGGAACCCTAAGACAGACCCGACGGTCCCAAGAATCAGGGCCCACCAATACGATGTCATGATGTTCGACAAAGCGACAAGCACGAGGGTGGGTGCCGGGAGCGCGGCCCCTCCTCCCATCTCGTCATACATGTCTGCAAAGATCGGAACTACGAACACGATCATCGCGGTCGTGACAAACAGAATCAAAACACCAACGACGATCGGGTACGCCATGGCGGATTTGATCTTCGACCGGAGGTTGAGGTTCGCTTCCAACATGTCAGCAAGACGTTCAAGGGTCTCGTCGAGAACACCACCGACTTCACCGGCCTTGATCATTGCGACGTAGAGTTCACCGAACACCTTCGGATGTTTCTCCATGGCCTGGGAGAGTGACGTCCCCTTTTCGACATCCGATCGCACGGTGCGGATAACAAGCGCCAATGCCGACGACTCTGTCTGATCGACAAGGACTGAGAGAGCTCGGATCAGTGACAATCCGGAATTGACCATGGTCGCAAACTGACGGGAGAACAACACGACGTCCTTCGCCTTGACCCGGTCCGAGAGACCCGGAATCTTGATCTCCATCTGCAGAGCGGAGTTCTTCTGCTCCTCGACAGAGAGCGGGGTCAGCCCCTTTTCGCGCAACGACTTGACTACCAGGCTCTGTGATTGGCCCTCAATCTTGCCGGTCCTGATCTGACCTTGTTTGTCACGAACCTTGTAAGCGAACGTTGCTGCCATCACATGGCTCCTTGCATGATTGCGTCAAAGACATCAGGGTCCTGGCACCGTTCGCGAGCGAGCGTCTCCGTTACGGTGCCTCTCCGGACAAGTTCCGCAAGCGCGGCATCCATGGTTTGCATCCCAAACCGTCCACCAGCCTGCATGGCCGATGCGATCTGATGGACCTTGCCCTCTCGAATGAGGTTGCGGATCGCCGCCGTCGCGACCATCACTTCGATCGCAGCGGCCCGCCCAGTACCATCCTTGGTCCGCAACAACTGCTGGCTCACCACCGCTTGGAGCGAACTGGCGAGCTGCACCCGGACCTGCTGTTGCTGGTGTGGGGGGAACACGTCGATGATTCGCTCGATAGATTTCGGAGCGTCCTGGGTGTGGAGCGTTGCGAACACCAAGTGGCCTGTCTCGGCCGCGGTAATCGCCGTCGCGATTGTTTCGAGGTCACGAAGCTCACCAACGAGGATGACATCGGGATCCTGACGGAGAGCGTGTTTGAGAGCCGACGCAAAGCTCATGGTGTCGGTCCCAACTTCTCGCTGGTTGACGACCGACATCTTGTGGCGGTGGGTGAACTCGATCGGATCTTCCACAGTGATGATGTGGTCGGCACGCGACGAGTTGATGAGGTCAATGACTGATGCGAGTGTCGTGCTCTTGCCGGAACCCGTCGGTCCCGTCACCAAAACGAGGCCGCGCTGGTACGTCGCGAACTCACGAACAATTTCAGGCATACCCAATTCCTCAAGGGAGTACACCTCGTTCGGAATGGCACGCATCACGGACGCTACTGCGTCTCGTTGGAAGAATACGTTGACACGGAAACGGCCGATGCCGGGCACAGGATGTGAGGCGTCGAGCTCCCGTGTCTCTTCGAGCTCCTCGCGCTGGCGGCCAGTGAGAATCTCATAGATCATCGAACGCAATGGGGCAGGCTTCAGGAGGCCGAACCCATCGACCGGGTAGAGCGAACCGTTGATGCGCACCTGAGGTGGCGAACCGGCGGTGAGGTGAAGGTCCGACCCTCCCCGTTCCACGAGTTCTCGCAGCAGATCATTGACGTGGGGGCGATCCTTGATAACCGCGGCACCACCGAGATCGGCGGTGATTGGTTCACGGACTTCTTGACGAGTAGTGCCCTCTTGTGCCGCATCGCCGAGCGACGATCCAATGTTCAGACCCAGGTAGGCCGGGGCGATGCTGGCCTGGATCAGGGAGCGTGAAGCGAGTGCAACCGTGATATTGCGGCCGACTGCTTGGCGGACCAGTTCGGCCCTCTTTTCGTCGAGCGGGTCGTCGACAGCGATGACGAGAGCTCCACTTTCCTCAATCTCGATCGGGAGTACCTGAAGTTCTTGTGCGAGGTCGGCGGAGAGCTTGCGAAGAGCCGCCGGATCCGGGAAGACACGTTCCGGGCCATCGAGGTCCACGAACCGTACCTTGAGGCGCTCCGCTACCGAAACGAGGATATCGCGGTCGGAGACGTCGCCCTCCTCAACAAGGATCTGGGGCAGTGGAGTCCCTGACGAAGCAACCGTGAGGAGATGCTCCTCAAGCCTATCGCGCGTCAGCAATCTACGGTCAACCAGGATTTCTCCTAGTTCCCTATCGACTGTGTCCATGTCGAGACGTGCTCCCTGCTTCGCATGTCGTGAATATCGGCGTTTTAGGCGACAACCCTTAGGATCTCTTCGAACGTCGTCATGCCACGAGAGATCTTGGCGAAACCGTCGTCGCGCAGGGATCGCATTCCTGAGGCAAACGCTGCCCTCTCAATGACCTCAGCGGAAGTACGATCGACAATCAGGCGTTGAATCTCTTCGTTGACCAGCATCACCTCGGTGAGGCTCACACGGCCCTTGTACCCCGTCATGGAGCACGCCTTGCAACCAACCTTGGTGTACACATTGGGGTCCCCATGGAGCTCCTCATCCCAACCAACGTCCTTGAGCATCGCTGCCGTAATCGCAGAATCCTTCTTTTTACACTTCTCACAGAGAACCCGAGCAAGGCGCTGAGCCAACACGCAGTCGAGGGCAGATGCCACGAGGAAGGGCTCCACACCCATGTCGATGAGGCGCCCGACCGACGAGGCGGCATCGTTCGTGTGCAATGTAGACAGCACGAGGTGCCCGGTGAGTGCCGATTCGATGGCGATCGCGGCAGTTTCCCCGTCGCGGATCTCGCCGATCAGGATGACGTCCGGGTCGGCACGTAGAATCGACTTGAGGGCCGTTGCAAAGAGCAAGCCGGCCTTGCGGTTGACCTGGACCTGGGTGATCCCATTCAATCGATATTCGACCGGATCTTCCACCGTGATGATATTGACCTCCTCCTTATTGAGGATGTCAAGCGTCGAGTACAGGGTGGTTGTCTTTCCGGACCCTGTCGGACCGGTGACCAGGATCGCACCATAGGGTTTCTCGTACGCCTCCTTGAAGCGTTCGAGGTTGTAGGGTTCAAAACCGAGGTCGGCGAGAGGGGCGACGCCGGCAGATTTGTCGAGGATACGCATGACGACTTTTTCGCCATAGATCGAGGGCAGCGTTGCGGTACGAAGGTCGATGGCCTTGCCCGATACACGCAATGAAATGCGTCCGTCCTGGGGTACCCGGCGTTCGGCGATATTGAGGTCGGACATGATCTTGATACGTGACACGACGGCGTTGGAAATTGACCGGGGGGTCCGCATGACCTCGTGGAGGACACCATCGATACGGAACCGGATGCGAAGGTCTTTCTCCCCTGGCTCGATATGAATGTCTGATGCTCGTTCGTTGACGGCCCGCGAGATCAGCGTATTCAACAGCTTGACAACAGGTGCCTCTTCCGCGGCGATCTCGAGACCGCCCAGATCAACATCACCCTCTTCTTCCGCGGCGAGGTCGGCGAGGTCGGAGACCGATTCGTCAAACGTCGACTGTCTGCGGATCGCTTCTTCAAGGTCGGAACGAGTTGCGACCTTGGTCACGATATCCAAACCAGTCACGGCTCTGAGGTCGTCGATTGCAAGAACATTCGCAGGGTCGGCCATGGCGCAGACGAGGCGCCCATCTTCGTAGCCGATGGGGAGCACCGTGTAACGATCTTGCAAGTATTCCGGCACGGCGGCAACCGCGGCCGGATCGATTTGCTCTTCGCTTAGATCGACATACCCGATGCCGATCTGGGTGGCAAGGGTGCGGACAAGATCGGCCTCAAGAACGAAGCCTTCCTCCACCAGGACGCGACCCAACGGAACGCCAGAGGTCTGTTGTGTCTCAATCGCCTGATCGAGCTGCTCTCGGCTAAGAAGACCCTCTTCCAAAAGCATGGTGCCCAAATGGCGGGCGTCGCTCGGCACGTCTTCTCTCCCTCGGTTCCAACCTCGTTCCCGGACCCACGAATAACGTGGGCATCTGAGAATTTGTCGGCACCCCCGATGGGGGGCTTGAGGGGTTGTCTACGACGGATGCTGGCGTAACCTACTGTTGGTCACTGCGGTGCCTCTCCTCCGCACGCAGCGCCCGCAACATCACCTCGATGTTCGGTGTCTTGCCGGTCCAGAGTTCGAACGCCGCGATAGCCTGGTAGACAAGCATGTCCGTCCCCGAAACAACCGGTTTGCCGTCAGTACGTGATTGTCGTTCACCAGGCGTCTCACCGTGTGCATACACCATCTCGAACCACCCGGTTGCACTGTCGACCAGTCCTCGATCATGGCATTCTCCATTCATCCCGATGGGGGTCGCGTTAACCACGACACCCACGATCGGTGTCCCCCAGGGTACGGTCCTGCCTGCGGTGGCGGTCGTGTCCAACAGCCGGTTTGCATCATCCTCGCAACGAGCACTAACCACGATTTCGCGGTCGCTGAGCGCGACGGCTGCCGCGGCAGCGGCCCCACCCGCACCAAGGATCAAGACGGGGCCCTCATCCGGTAGTTTGCGGCGGGCCCATGCCCCGGTAATGCCAGCGACATCCGTGTTGTGCCCGATCAGCACACGGTCGGCTCGGGTGACCGTGTTGACCGCCCCTGTCCGGGTGGCGAGGTCTGAGCGTTCGTCGACGACATCGAAGGCCAGGCGTTTGTATGGCATCGTCACGTTGCACCCATCGAAACGCCCCGTCCGAATCTCTCCCAGACGCACCCGCGCTCCCTCGGCGTCCACATCCCACGCCTCGTAGGTTCCCATGATTCCCATGGCGATGAGAGCCGCGTTGTGTATCGCCGGTGAAAGCGAATGGGTGGCCGGGCGCCCGAGTATCCCCAGACGTAATCCGTCACCGCTCACGGCAGAATACCGTCCTTGCGGGCCTGGTCGACCTTGGCGTTGTGCTCGGCAAGTGTTTCGGAGAACCCGTGTTTACCGTCGGCGGAGATGACAACGTAGTAGAAGAAGTTCGTGTCGGCAGGATTCGCGGCCGCAGCGAGCGACGACAGCCGCACCCCCGAGATCGGTGTTGGCGGCAGCCCGGCGACCTTATACGTGTTCCAAGGTGAATCAATCTGCAGATCCGACTTGAGTACCCGGCCCGGATTCTCACCAAGGGCGTAAATAACTGTCGCATCGAGCTGGAGTGCGATACCCGCCTCGAGGCGGTTCTCGATCACACTGGCTATCAGCGGTCGGTCTTCTTCGAGCTTCGCCTCCTTCTCGATGAGGGACGCGATCACGAGCCCGTCGTACGGCGTAAAACCAGCGGCTTCGAGCTTCGACCAGTCCTGGGCATCGATTCTTCCTTCGAGCGTGGTCGCCAGTGTTTGCAGAATATCCGTGGGGGTCGCCCCGACAACAAACTCGTAAGTGTCGGGTGCGAGCAGTCCTTCCCAGGCGACCAGCGGGGACGAGCCCTCGGGTATCCCAGCCGGGAGATACTCGGACGTGACTTCGCCCGACAGCAGGGCGCTCTCCAACTCCGCAACGGTGAGACCCGACGCCTCTGCGACGGATCCGAGCATCTGTTCGATCCGCAGACCCTCGATGACTGTCAGGCGAAAGACGTCCTTGCCGGGAGGACCCTTGATCAACAAAGCCACTACATCGTCGAACGATGAGCCCGCTGGAAGTGTGTACTCACCCGCACGTAGTTGGCTCGCCACACCGCTCTCGGTAACGGTTTTCTCGAACTTGCGGGCGTCGGTAATGACGCCGGTGTCGCGGAGAATCTTCGAGATCGATCGCGCGGAAGCGCCATCGGGAATCGAGAACTCCACCGGGGTTCCAAGCACGACTTCGGACTCGCCGGCAGCGACACCGACAGAGTCTGCCCAGCCCTCGATCTTGTTGCGCAACACACCCCAACCGATGACAAGGATGCCCACTACAAGTGCGGCACCGACGGCTCGCAGGAGCCATGGCAGCCACCAGGGTGTGCCGTTTGGTGGCTCGGGCTCTTGCTCGGCGACGTAATACTGTTCGTTCATTGTGTGTGTCTCGTTGGTCTGTCGAGGTAGGTCTGAAGTATCAAACTTGCGGCGACCTTGTCGATGATCTTCTTACGCTCTGCTCTGCGGACGTTGCCCTCAAGGAGAGCCCGTTCAGCCTGTTTCGTGGTGAATCGCTCGTCCACGAACTCGATGGGCAACCCCGTCGCTTTGTGGGCTTGTGCGGCGATCCGTTTTGCCCGGTCGACCGCCGGACCCTCGTACCCCGAAAGCGATGTCGGGCGCCCCACGACGATGAGCACCACGTCGTTTTCGGCGCAGATCGCCCGAATGCGGGACGCAAAGTCATGCTGTTTGGTGTCGATAACTCCATGCGGTGACGCGATGATACCGGCACGGTCGGATAACGCGATGCCTATCCTGCGTTCGCCGGGATCGACACCGAGTATGCGCCCGTCGGTCACCGGCTAGCTAACGCGTCGTGCGCCAGACTGCGTGCCTTCTCTAACGCTTCGGCCATGCGGTCACCGTTCGGTCCCCCCGCTTGGCTGAGTTGAGGGTCGCGCGAACCCCCACCGCCGAGGATCTGGGCCGCGGGGCCGACGAAGTCGCCGGCCGAGATCCCGTCGGCGAGCAGGTCGTCCGAGACAATGCCGACCAGGACTCCCTTACCCGCGTTGACGGATCCGACGATGGCCACCCCGGTCCCGATTTGGTCACGCAACTGATAGGCGAGGGCTCGGAGTTCGCCAGCGTCGGCGTCGTCCTGTCCAACCACAAGCAGGCTCGCCCCCTTGATAGTCTCGACACCGTCGGCAAGAGTGGATGCGGTCTCCGTGCGGGTCTGCGCTTCGAATTGCGCAATACGAGCCTCCCGGTCCGCCATGCGACTGTTGAGATCGCGCGCCGCGGCAAGCACGTTGCCGGGCTGGACTCGAAGTTCGGCGGCTACGCCCTCCAACTCGCGGCGCAAACCAACGAGGTGTTCGTAGGCGCGCACACCGGTGAGGGCCTCAACACGCCGCACGTTGGATCCGACCGAACCCTCGCTGATGAGCAACAAGGGTCCGACCTGCCCTGTGGAAGAGACGTGTGTGCCACCGCAGAACTCGGTCGAAAAGGACCCGGTCTTCACGACGCGGACCTCGTCACCGTACTTGTCTCCGAAAAAAGCGATGGCGCCCATCTGCTCGGCTTCGGTCTTTGATGTCACCACCGTATCGACCGCGGAGTTATCGATGACCTGCTCATTGACGAGTAGCTCTACCTCGCGCAGCTCCTCTAGGGGGACGGCGCTGTAGTGGTTGAAGTCGAAGCGGAGCCTGTCGGGAGCCACCAGCGAACCGGCCTGCTGCACATGGTCACCAACGACGTCTCGGAGTGCGGCGTGGAGCAAATGAGTTCCGGTGTGATTCTTGCGCAGATACTCGCGACGTTTGTGGTCGATCACGGCCGTTACTTCCTGGCCCGCCTGAACGTACCCTGTCGTTACCGTCCCCCGGTGTCCATGAAGACCTTGCAGGGCGTGCTGAGTGTCACTCACCACAACGGTGCCCGTCGGCGTGGTCAACGTTCCGGTGTCACCCATCTGCCCACCCGCCTCGGCATAGAACGGTGTCTTATCGAGGAACATCTCGATGTCCTGACCCCTCTCGGCGCGGGCAACCGATTCGCCCTCGCGCAGGATGGCAAGCATCGTCGCGGTCCCGGTCTCGTCGCTGTATCCAACGAACTCGGTGGGGTCAACGCCTCGAAGAAGTGTGCGATACAGGTCGGCGGCGTCCGCCGCCCCTGCCCCTTTGAAGGCCGCCCGGGCGCGTTCACGCTGTGCATCCATCTCGACATCGAATTCGGCGCGATCCAGCCCGATACCCCTTTCCGCAAGGATTTCTTGCGTGAGTTCGACGGGGAAACCGAAGGTGTCGTGCAGCTTGAACGCAATTCCCCCGGAGAATGTCCCGCCTTCATCAAGGGTTGTCAGTTCGGCGTCGAGCAGTTGATTCCCTGCCTCAAGTGTCTTGCGGAACTGCACCTCTTCGCGTTCCGCCAGAGTCAGAATCGAGTCCCGGTTCTCGATCAGCGATGGATAGGCCTCACCCATGGCGTCGATCGTTGCATCGACCATTGTGGGAATAACCAGGTCAGTCGAACCGAGTGTGTAGCCGTGACGGACGGCTCGCCGAAGGAGGCGGCGCAGGATGTAACCACGGCCCTCGTTTGATGGAACCACCTTGTCGTTGATCAGGTGAGTCACTGCCCTACCGTGGTCCGCCAGGATCTTCAGACTCACGTCGGCCCCGGAGCTTGCACCGAACTTTGTCTGTGTCGTCTTCTCCGCGGCGGCGATGATGGTGCGCACTTCGTCGGTTTCGAACAGTGTCTCGGTCCCCTGGAGCACCATTCCGATACGCTCGAGGCCAGCGCCGGTATCAATATTCCTTGCCGGCAAATCACCGACAATGTTGTACGGAACATCCTGGATATGAGCCATGAAGACCAGGTTCCAAATCTCGACGAAACGATCCTCATCGCCGCCTATCGCCCCACCACCGTGCCCGTACCGCTCGCCACGGTCATAAAAGATCTCCGAGGAAGGGCCACAGGGACCCGCCACACCCATCTGCCAGAAGTTGTCCTTGCCACCTCGCTGTACGCGCTCGGCCGGGACACCGATCTCATCGATCCAAATCTCCGCGGCGTCGTCATCAGTCTCGTGCACGGTGTACCAAAGCCGTTCCGGATCGAAGCCGAAACCGTCGGTCATCAGATCAAAGGCGTATCGGCACGCCTCTTTCTTGAAGTAGTCCCCAAACGAGAAGCTCCCCAGCATCTCAAAGAATGTCATATGGCGGGCGGTGGTCCCGACAATGTCGATATCTCCCGTCCTGATACATTTCTGCACCGAGGTTGCGCGCGGATAAGGGGCCGGCTCCTCTCCGAGCAGGTACGGCTTGAACGGCACCATCCCCGCCACGGTAAGCAGCAAGGTGGGGTCGATCGGAATAAGAGAAGCCGAGGGGACCACTGTGTGTCCGCGCTCCTCGAAGAAGTCAAGAAATGTTGTGCGAATCTGCTGTATCTGCATGGGGAGTGGAGAGTAGTCGCTCAGGCCTGGCGGTCAGGTTTTGCGGGACTCACACTGTTCGCTACTCGGTCGATGATGCCAGCAACGCCGCGGGCACCAATCCTCGCGGCATTTGGTGCGTTTAATGCTTCGCGGGCACGACGCAACTTGGCAGCGGCGACTACCCCACCACCCACGGCGGTAACAATGCCAAGTATGAACCATCGAAGACGCATAAACATATTCCACAATGTAGTCGGTTGCGGTGACCCGAAACCAACGCCCCCAGGGCCGTCAGGTTTCGTCACCCATCGGTCGAGGCGACTTGCCGAGGACATTGTCGACTTCTTCAAGCCAGTCAGCGTGGCGTTGCTCGGCACCTTGTGATCGAGGGTGATAGACGATTGCGGAAGCGATTTCCGGTGGAAGGTAGGTTTGAGCGACGATGCTGCCCCTGGCGAGATGCGGATAGATGTAGTCGACTCCGTGACCAAGTTCCGCCAGACCGGGGACAGCGGCGTTGCGCAGGTGCGGTGGCACTTCCGCCGATGGCGAGTTCTCGACGAGTTCTCGAGCAGCAACCATCGCCGTCTTCACCGAGTTCGACTTGGGAGCTAACGCCAGGAATAACGTCGCATGCGAGAGCGCAAACTCGCATTCCGGGTACCCAACTCGTTCCACGGCGGAAAAACAGTCGGTCGCGACTGTCAGCGCACGGCTGTCCGCGAGACCGATGTCCTCGCTGGCAAACACAATAAGCCGTCGAGCAAGAAACTTCGGGTCCTCCCCCGCTGCGATCATCGTCGACAGCCAGTACATCGCCGCATCCGGATCCGAGCCACGCAGACTCTTAATGTACGCGGAGATAATGTCGTAGTGCCGGTCACCGGTTTTGTCGTAACGAACAACACGACGTTGCAGAGCTTCGGTGACGGCAGCCTCATCGATCTCCGTGTCCCGATGTGCGGCGATCTTGGCGGCGACGTCGAGTGTCGTCAGTGCGAGGCGAGCGTCACCGCCGACACGTTCGGCGAGCATGTCACGCCCACCGGCGGACAGCGTGACCGCACCACCTAGACCTCGCGAGGTGTCCGCAACCGCGCGATCGAGGAGCCCTCCAACTTCGTCGGGACTCAACGGTTTCGTCTGAAACAGTGTTGCTCGGGAGATGAGAGGGGCGTTCACTTCAAAGAACGGATTCTCCGTGGTTGCGCCGACGAGAACGACGATGCCATCCTCCACACCCGGCAGCAGAGCATCCTGCTGCGATTTCGAGAAACGATGAATCTCGTCAATGAACAGCAGCGTGCGCCCCTGATCATCGTCGATTCGCTGTAGTGCGGTGGCGAGAACTTCCCGCACATCCTTCACCCCGGCTGAGGTGGCGGAGAGCTGCACAAAACGTGCGTCGGCGTATTTCGCCACGAGACGGGCGAGGGTCGTCTTACCGGTACCCGGCGGACCCCACAAGATCATTGAAACAGGGCTACCGGATGTCACGAGCGCCCGGAAGGATGCGTCGGGACCCAACAGGTGCTGTTGTCCCGCAACGTCTTCGAGGCTACGCGGCCTCATACGCGCAGCAAGTGGCGCGACGCTCAGCCGTTTCGCTTGTCGTTGCTCGGCGAACAGATCCATGCGGCAACGCTAGCCGACTCCGTCCGTCTCTCAAGCAGGAGAGCAAGAACGATCGTCGATTACTCTATGTCGACATTGCCACGATGTGGGAATGTCCTGCAGGGCAGGTCAAAGCATACGAACCCGCCCGATCGTCGTCATCCAGGTTCACCGGATTCGCCGAGAGCGGTTGGTCACAATTCGGGCAGGTCAAACCGAACAACGACCTCTGCCGTACTGCCCGATCGACGGATTCCCATCCATCACTATTCATATCTTCACCCCACGCGCTTGGTATTAATGAACAGTAAAATATTAACGGGTATATGGCCACTCGTCCAGATATTTCCGAACACTATGCGTGGCCGTAGTCCAAAAAGGACTGTTCCTCTCCCATCGGGTGGGATCCCAGACCGCTTCGTCGGGTGGCGGTATTTAGAGTTCCGCGTCGTCGGCCAAGGAAGCTCGTACGGCAGGGGTGATGAGAATGCCGAGTTCTTCTAGCTGAATTTCGTCGACGATCACCGGTGACCCGGTCAGGGGATCGCCGCCCGTCTGCGTCTTTGGGAACGGGATGACCTCACGGATGTTGGGTTCGTTCTGGAGGATCGAAACGAACCGGTCAACCCCGATCGCAAATCCGGCATGGGGCGGTGTCCCGAACCGAAGGGCCCGCACGAACCATCCGAAACGTAGATCGGCCTCCTCCTCCGATATACCGAGAACCTCGAAAACCTGCTGCTGTACGACGGGATCGTGAATCCGCACACTCCCGGAGCCAAGTTCAACACCGTTGAGCACCATGTCATAGGCGTTCGACAACGCCGCTTTCGGGTTGTCGCGCATCTCGGTCACCGAGTGCGGAGAGGTAAAGGGATGGTGAGCGGCCACGAGTCCACCCTCGTCGGTTTCATCAAACACGGGGAAATCGACGACGAACAGGAAATTCAGGTCCTCGTGACCCTCGGGCTGCCCGTGGTCAAGACGGAGATTCCCGAGCACCTTGCCGACGACTTTCGGGGAGTCGGCAACGATCAGCAGCACATCGTCGGCGCCAGCATCGAGAGAGGATTTGATGCCACCAATCTCATCCTCGGAGAGAAACTTGGCGACCGGGGAACGCAGGGAACCGTCCTCCTGCACGACCATCCAGACAAGCCCCTTGGCGCCAAGACTGATCGCCCGATCCACCTGGGCGTCCAGGCCAGACCGAGCCAGACCGAGAGCGCCGGCATTGATCCCCCGGATGGTTCCCCCACTCTCAAGGACACCTGCGAACGCCTTGAACGCGGTACCACCAAACACACTTGAGAGGTCCGTAATCTCCATCGCAAAACGCGTGTCCGGCTTGTCCGTACCGTACCGCTCCATCGATTCTTCGTACGTCAGACGGGCGAACGGCCTCGACAGCTCGATTCCCCTCACGTCTTTGACAACCTCGCACACGACGTTCTCAAGAGTCTCCAAGACGTCTTCCTGCCCCCAGAAGGACCCTTCAAAGTCCAGCTGGGTGAACTCCAGTTGACGATCAGCGCGCAAATCCTCGTCGCGGTAGCAGCGGGCAACTTGGTAGTAGCGTTCGACACCAGCGACCATCAGCATCTGCTTGAACAGCTGTGGCGATTGTGGAAGGGCGTAGAAATGACCCTGCCGCATTCGGGACGGGACCAGCATGTCGCGGGCACCCTCGGGTGTCGACGCGATGAGTGTCGGTGTCTCGACTTCAAGAAAGTCATCGGTTTCGAGCACCCGACGCATTGCCCGCACAGCGCGTGATCGTGCGCGCAGGTTGGCCGCCATCTTGTCCCGACGGAGATCAAGGTACCGGTACTCAAGCCGTTTCGCCTCATCAACGTCGACCCGGTCGGTGATCTGAAACGGCAACGGGTCGGCGGCACTGAGCACCGTCAACGATGACGCAACCAGATCTACCTCACCCGTTGGAAGGTCCGGGTTCGTGGTCCCCTCGGGTCGCGGTACGACGGTGCCCTCGACCGCGATGCAGTACTCCGAGCGCAGCCCATGGAGAACATCGTCGCTTGCGGGCGCCGACTCCGGGTTGAGTACGACCTGAACGATTCCGCTCGCGTCGCGCACGTCGATGAAAGTGACTCCGCCATGGTCACGCCGACGCGCTATCCATCCTGCGATACGCACCGTTCGTCCGATGTCTGCCGCTCGAAGTCGACCGGCCTTTGTGTCTCTCAGCGGTTGGTTAACCATTGCCCAATCTCCTCAACGGGGATGACCTCTTGAACACCACGAGCGAGATCGCGCACGACGACTTCGTTGTCTACCCACTCCGTGCCGACAACGATTGCCGCTCGAGCGTCCTTCTTGTCAGCTTTCCTAAACTGTGCCTTCACGCTGCGACCACCAGGGTCGATATCGATCCGCCAGCCCTCGAGTCGAAGACGGCTGGCGAGACCCACGGCATCTGATGTATTCCCGGGTTCGGCGACAACGATGAAAGCATCGAGCAGTGGACCCAGGTCCACCCCGTCACTAGCGAGCAAGATTCGATCGAGACCCATTGCCAGCCCAACACCGGGCGTCGGTCGCCCACCGAGCACTTCAGCAAGACCGTCGTAGCGCCCTCCCCCACCGACAGCGCTTTGGGCAGCTCCGTATTGACGGGGTACATACTCAAAGACCGTACGGTTGTAATAGTCGAGTCCGCGGACAAGCCTCGGCTCGATCACATACGGGATGCCGATGCGCTCAAGTCCGGATCGAACTACCGCAAAGTGAGCCGCCGAATCACTCCCGAGAAACTCTGCCGGTGTCGGCGCATCCGCGGTCACTTCGGTGTCGGCCTTGGAGTCAAGGACCCTCATGGGGTTGCCCTCGATGCGTCGGCGAGCATCCGGAGACAACAACTCCTGGCGCTCTCGGAGCCACTCCTGCAGGACCGTGCGAAACGTCTGACGGTCCGCCACGTCACCGATCGAGTTCAGCTGAACGGCCACATCGGGAACACCCATTTCCTGAAGATATCGATAACCGAGTTCAATGACCTCAACATCGGCAAAGGGTCCTGCCTCTCCGATGTACTCCACCCCGACCTGATAGAACTGACGCCGACGACCCTTCTGGGGCCGCTCGTAGCGAAACATCGGACCGGAGTACGAACCCTTGAACACACCGTCGCCGCCACCTGAGAGGTATGCACGAACCACGGATGCGGTGGCCTCCGGTCGCAGCGTCAATGATCGACCCTTGCGATCGGCGAACGTGTACATCTGCTTCTCGACGACCTCGGTGTCTTCGCCGACACCGCGGGCGAACAACTCCGTCTGCTCGAACAGCGGTGTAAGTGTCAACCCATATCCGTATCGCTGGGCAAGATTGTCAAAGGTCGTTACTGCGTGCCGCCAGAGATGCGACTCCGGTGGAAGGATGTCGTCGGTGCCCTTTGGTGCCCGAATATCCACTAGGCGAGACCTTGCAGAAAGGGATTCGCCACCCGTTCTTGACCAATCGTGGTCGCCGGCCCGTGTCCCGGCAACACATCAACGTCGTCAGCGAGCGGCAGCACGTGTGACACCATCGAGGCGATGAGTTGCTCGGTGTTGCCTCCGGGGAGATCGGTGCGGCCGATAGACCCGGCGAACAGTTGGTCACCGCTAAACAGCAGCCCCTCGGAAGGTACCGAGAAACAACAATGCCCGGGAGTGTGACCGGGGGTGTGAAGGACGTCTATTTCGATACCTGCAAGCTCGAGTCGTTGACCGTCGGCGAGTTCCGTGAGCTGTTCGGGTGCACCGAACTCACGATTGATCTCCTCGACGTCACCCACGGTACCCATCAGACGCTCAAGGGTGCTCGCCGGGTCCCGATAGAGGAAGGCGTCGTCGGGATGTAAGTAGGTGACAACCCCGGGATGGGCACGGGCGACCTTGTCGGAACCGCCAGCGTGATCGATGTGGCCGTGGGTCACGAGCAATGCGACCGGCGTGATATCTAACGATGCAAGCAACGCTCCGATAGCGTCGGCATCCGGTGGGGCGTCGATCACGATGCCCGGACCGCCACGCTCCGCTGCCACAACATAACAATTGGTTTGGGCGACCCACAGGGATCGCCCTTCGATGACCAAACTCATACACACAAGCCTACCCGACACTGGGCAGCGCTCAGCGTTATCCCACCGCTCGGACCAACTCGCCCGGGACGGCGCGATTCCCTTACTGCACCGTCATCAACAACCGCCGGGTTTCGCCCAACACGGTGTTGGTGTCTCCCGCCAGTTGGTGTAGGTCCATTCGTCGCTCAACAGTGGAAAGAACGGAGGGCGCAAACGGTCAAGGCGGGGATCGAAGTTGTAATTGCGAGGTGTGAAACAGCATGACATGTTTCCGGTACCAAGCGATGCGTTGGAGCCGAACATGTTGAGTTCACTGTTCGACAGATTGATGCGCGATCCATTGCAGGCCGTCGCCGCCTTCAGTTGCCCGTTCTGATTGAGGATCGCCGCGTAGATGTTGAGTTCCCGGTCGGTGCCGACGCTTGTTGGGTTGATCCACACCTCATCCGACCCGATGAGACCAACGATGTCATTGCCGGTAAGGGCACTGCCATAGGTGATATCGGACGCAATGATGACGTTGCGGCGGCTCGATGAGTTGCCGGCATAGAACGAAACGATCCCGTTCATCACGAAGGGTGCGGTGCTGTTCCGTCCGATCACGATGTGTTCGTTCGCCCACACGGCCCCGTTCACGGGGAGGTCAAACGTGCCGAGATAGGTCCACGAAGCGTTCTGGGAATACTTTGTCCACGACGACTCGGCACCGTCGCAGTAGTTGGCGGACGGCGGGCTCGTCGCATACGAAATCTTCAGACGCGTGGGCTGTCCGGTGGTGTTCACGCTCTCGACCAGGTAGGCGTCAACGCCCGTCGGGATACTGCTGTTGTAGGCCGGGTCCAGACAGAGGCCACCTCCGTCGCATGCTGCGCGTTCGAGCAAACCGAGATCGTCCCAGAAACGATCGAAGTCGATCGGATCGGGGTAGTAGTCCGTCACGTACTCCCCTGCCGCATTGTTGTTCCCCGTCGAGTCGTAACCCTCGGCCCCGTTCTTCCACGTGGGCGGTCCATACCACTCGCCGTAGGAATAGAACCCGATGCTGTTCTCGGCGTACACATCGGCATAGGCCTCTCCACCCGTCCGATACCCGATATTCCCCCCGACGTAGACCTTGCCGAACGTTTTGGCGCCTCCGCCGTACCGAAGATCATTCTCGACCATTCGTACGAACTCGGAGATCGCCGTTGCGCGAATCTCTGATGTCACGACTCGGGGGTTCAAGCGTCCGGCCTGGCGACCGACGACGGTTACCTCGACCTGTTTGCCGTCCATCGGAGGCGTGACACGTAGCAGCACGGCGATGTCATCCTCAGTGGTCGACGCATCACCGGCCAAGAGCGGATGGGCGTAGAAGTTGGTGGTCTCCACGTAGTCCCACGTGGCACATGTGCTGATCCAGTTGTTGCCCGGGAGCACCGTCGTGTTATACCCGGTCGATGTTGTATCCGAACACACCCTCGGAGCTTCGGCTTCATCGACGTACCGCTGGTAGTAGAGGGGGTCGATCGAAAGCTTCGTCGCATAACGCTCAAGCATGGCCTCCGTACCGGCCAAAACAGTGTCCTCGCGCTTGAAGTAGTCGGCCTGGTTGAGCTGGGAAGTGGCGAGCGACTGGATCATCACCGTCATCAGAATGATCGCGAGCATGCCCATCACGACAATTGCCATCGCGACTCCCTTTTCGTCCCCGTAAAGTTGACGGAGTTTAGAGTCGTTTGCCATTGCGCAGCCTCACGTCTTCTCGAATCTGTAGTGCGGCAAGCGTTCCCGTTTCCGGGTCAGGGTCGATGCGCAAGTCAATACGAACGACATCAAAATCGCACCTCGTCGCACCTCCGCACGAAGTCGTCAGTATCTCGGACCCGGTGTTCCACGAAACACCGATGAGCAACGCACCCCCGGAAGCAACAACATTGCTGATCAATGTTCTCTCTGCCGGCGTGTTGTTGTCATACGTCCAGTTTGGACCCGAGCCCGCGTCCGCCGGTAGGACCTCATGGACAAAATCGCAGATGTTGTTCGCACAATTCGTAAGGTAATACCGATACCGCTCGGGCCCTTCGATGTCGGGACGTCTATCCGAGTAGAAAATGAGATCGAGTGAACTCCACGATGAGTCGAGCTTCTCGATAATGGCGCCGTCACCATCGATATCGGTCGCCTGGCGAAGCTCCAATAGCATCTGTGCAATCACGGGACGGATGTCGCGCAGTGTCGAAGCCCTTTGATCCGCAAGCTGTACGTTGCGGTTAAACGCCATGAACACTGTGAAAAAGGCGGCCGATACCATGAGGGTGATCATCGTCGCGACCGTGACCTCGGGCAGGGTCATGCCCTGGTCGTTGGATCGCAAACGTCTCGTGAGAGTCGTCAACATGATCCACTCACGCGCCAAGTCTTGTTGCGGTTGTTGAGGGTCGTGCTGGTGCTGCTCAACGCGGAGCCCGGATAGTCCGTCACATCACAGAAAGCCTTCATCTCAACGAGCTGCCCGTAGTTCTCATCCAGGATGAACGTGACTTTGCCGAGATAGTTCGCAGGGATCCTCACCCATGTACCGCTCGACCCGCCGAGGCGGTACTCGAAGAACCCGTCCGGACCTACCGGTCCGGACCGGATCCGGAATCGATCGGTACCGCCAGGCTTGCTGACCTTGAGCGTCTTACTCCGACCCCCTGAACCGGACGTAAAGTTCCACACCGCGTTGCCGTGACCCCATGGTGTTGATGCTGTTGCGGTGAGACTCCCGGTGCTGGCCGGAATGTTGAGCGTGACCTTGCCATATTCATCGGTGTAGCCGATCCAGGAGCCGAGCGTCGGGTGGACAACTTCGACCTTGGCACCGTTGATCACATAGCTGTTCCAACCGACATAGTTCACAGTGAACACATAGTCGACGCCGGTAAAGGACTGGGCTTCGAGCTCTATCGTCCCACTGGCAGACGTCCCGCCACCCAAACCGGGAACATCGAGGTCCACGAAGCTGGTGGCATACCCCGAGGTGGCCGCAGTCACTCGGTACAGGTCGGGTACGAGGTCGGAGAAGCCGTACTCACCGGGTGAACCGGTGTAGGACCAACCCGATGACACGTTCAGCACAGTCAGCGCCGCGTCCGTGATCGGGAGTCCGGTGTCCTTGTCAGTAACCGTCATCGTCAACGACGCCGGCTGGTAGAGACGAACGGTCCGCTTGGCATTCCAGCCGCCAATTGCATCGACCGAGGTCGCCCCGCTTGAAATAGATACAGGATCGACGAGCCAGTCGGTGGAACCAAACGTTTGAATCGTGTAGGTACCCAGGTCAACACCGGCGAAGTACTGCGTGAGAGCTGCGGTGGAGGAGACGTAGGTGTTCGGCCCGGTGATCTGCACGAGGGGTGCGGGATCTCCATACGAGCCGTAGGGTTCATAAAGGTCGAGGTCTATCTGAACGACTGCGACGTTCTCGAGTGCACCGATGGTCGGCGGAGACACGATCGTCTCCATCGTGACCGGTTTCGCAGAGCCGACGACAGGTGACACCGTCACAACGATGGACTTGTAGTTGACACCCAGGTCGTAGGTACCTTCGACACCGTCACCGCCCTGGGCAACGACGTTCAAACCCGTCAGACTGCCGACGTAGGCGACCGTAGTTTCGACCGTGTAGTCGCGTCCCGAGACGTTTCGTGTCTCGCTGCGAGCCAGAATTCCATCGGGGGCGAATCCAACGTTACCGACGTCGTCGTAGGCCAGGGAGCGTACCTCTTCGATGCGCGCCTGGGCAATGTTCTCGGCAACCGTCGTGTCTTTGGCGCGGTCGATCGTCCGCATCGAGATGGCCAACGGTGTAATCGTCAGCACAATCGCGACAAGCAGAATTCCCGCAGCCATCATGGATTCGACGATGGTGAATCCACCCTCGCCGCGCTTCATGTGGACGCGGAGTCGGTCCTCAAGTGTTGCCATGATGTAAGTGTCGGCAAATTCGGCCGTTTTCTTGAGGAATGGCGGTCCGTACGGAGCGCCATTGTGCGTTGACCGAAGTAACTACCCAACGCACTAGTCCACAGCGACCTTCACACGTTGCTGCTGCTCGTCGTGGAGGCTGCCAAAGCGACTCCCAAGACTGCGGTAGCGCTAGTCAGTGCCGCCCTGGGGAACGAGCCGGTAGGCGTCAAACACCCCGTCGATTGCGGCCAATTCTTTGACGATCCCATCCAAAGCCTGGGCATCACTGATCTCGATCTCGTACCGCAGAACCGCAACACGGTCGCGGCCGGTCGCCGATGACGATGCCTGAATGTTGGCACCGAGTGATGACAGCGATGAGGTCACGTCGCGTAACAGCCACGGTCGGTCAAGCGCCTCAACTTGAACCCAGACGAAGAACGAGCCGGTTTGCTGGGGCGCCCAGGACACGTCGATCAAACGTTCCGAGCGTTCACCCAGGGCGTTGACATTCGCACAGTCCGCACGATGTACCGAGACACCACGCCCCAGGGTCACGAATCCAACAATCTCGTCCCCCGGAACTGGGGCGCAGCAACGGGCGATGCGTACCAACAGATCGTCCATGCCTTCCACAATGATCGACCGTCGCGGACGCCGCTCCTTGCGCTGCACCGGTGGCGACAGCAGGTCCTCGTCTTGTTCGTCTGGCTCCTCGGGCGAAAGCAGCCTCACCAGCCGGTTCGCGACCGTATGGGCACTAAGCCGACCCTCACCGACCGCAACGAACATGGCGTCGCCGTCGTCGTAGCCCATGTCGCCTGCGATCTCGTTGAGGAGATTCTCGCGGCCCTGCTGGCTCAGACCAAGCCCCTCGCGACGGATCGCCTTCGCAACGAAATCCTTGCCGTCCTGGAGTGCCGCACCGCGGCGCTCCCTCGTGTACCAGTTACGAATCTTGGACGCCGCACGCGACGATTGCACGAAATCCAGCCAGTCGCGGCTCGGATGGGCGGCCTTCGACTTCGAGGTGATGATTTCCACAATGTCGCCGGACTCGAGCTCCGTTGCGAGGGGCACAAGACGCCCGTTCACCTTTGCCCCGACACATTTATGCCCGACGTCGGTGTGCACCAGGTAAGCAAAATCCACCGGAGTTGAGCCTCGTGGCAAAGTGAGCACCTTGCCGGCGGGGGTTATCGCAAACACCTCGTCCTGATAGAGGTCGAGCTTCAGGTTCTCGAGAAACTCGGCTGGATCGCTCGACTCCTCTTGCACCGAAAGCAGATCGGCAGCAAAGTCGTCTGCCGCCGCGGTGATGCCCTCCTTGTAGCGCCAGTGTGCCGCGATTCCGTATTCCGCCATGTAGTGCATTTCGTGCGTGCGGATCTGGATCTCGAGCGCCTTGCCATCAGGCCCGACCACCGTGGTGTGAAGCGATTGATACAGGTTGAACTTTGGTGTGGCTATGTAGTCCTTAAAGCGGCCGTCGATCGGTCTCCACATCGTGTGTACTAGCCCGAGGGTTGCGTAGCAGTCGCGGGTGTCGTTCACGCGGACACGAACACCGATGAGGTCGTGGATGTCATCAAACTCGAGACCGGACGAGATCATCTTCCGGTAGATCGAATAGAGATGCTTCGGACGGCCCGTGATCTCGGCGTCGATGCCAGCCTCGTCGAGTGCGTGCGTAAGCTCACCAATGACGTCCTCGATGTGCTGCTCGCGTTTCGGTGCACGTCTGCGCACCAGGTCGTCCAGTTCGGCCATACGTTTCGGGTACAGCGTTGCGAAACAGCGCTCCTCCATCTCGTGTTTGACTTCCTGCACTCCCAGCCGGCTCGCAAGCGGCGCATACACATCAAGGGTTTCACGTGCGACGCGAAGTTTCTTCTCTTCGGGCAGCGGACCCAACGTCCGCATGTTGTGCAGCCGATCGGCGAGTTTGATAATGAGCACACGGATATCGTGGGACATTGCGATCGCCATCTTGCGAATCGTTGCCGCCTGCTGCTCCTCACGCGAGGAAAACTTGATTCGGTCAAGCTTGGTGACACCGTCGATGAGCGCCGCAATGACATCACCGAATTTTTCGGCTATCTCGTCGAGCGTCACATCGGTGTCTTCGACGACGTCGTGGAGAAACGCGGCAACAAGGGTTTCACCGTCCATACCGAAGTCGGCGAGTATCTCCGCGACGGCGAGCGGGTGAGTGACATACTCCTCGCCAGTGCGTCGGGTTTGCCCCTCGTGGGCGGCGACGGCTAGGTCGAATGCCCTGTCGAGGGTGTCGCGTTCAGCGTCGGCGCCGTGGTGCTGGCGATACAGCGACACAACCGAGGCGAGGATCTCACGCGGCTGCCTGCTCGTCATAGACGTGTCAGTCACCACGGTCGAACTCCCTTCCTGATGGGCGTCGCACAAATACTCTGTGTGGGTCGGTTGCTTCCAGTCGTCAGACCGGTGCCACCATGCCGGGTTATCCGCTGCTCACGGCCTCAGTCTACCGATGCTTCTTTCGGTGTTTGGGCGCTCGGGCCGGAGCAGCCGTAGCGACTCGCTCCTTGGCAGCCTCGACCGTGACCTCAGTCGCCGTCTGGGATTCGCCACCGCTGCGACGGCGGGCCGCACGGGACCATTCCTCTTCGCGCTCTTTCCAGACCGTGAGGAGCGGAGTGGCTATGAAGATCGAAGAGTATGTCCCCGCCGCGACACCGATGAACAGTGCGAGCGCAAACTCCTGCAATGTTGCGGCACCGAGCAGGATCGACCCGACGATAAGTAGTGACCCCACCGGGAGTAGCGAAGTCAGCGAGGTGTTCAATGACCGCATGAGTACCTGGTTCATCGAAAGGTTGGCGATCTCGGCGAAGCTGTGCCGGGTCCCAATTTCGTCGATGTTCTCTTTGAGTTTGTCGAAGACGACCACGGTGTCGTACAGCGAGTATCCCAATATCGTGAGAATCGCGATAACGGTTGCGGGTGTGACCTGAATACCGAACAGTGAATAGATACCGGCGGTAACCGCGAGGTCGTGGAACAAAGCGGCGAGTCCCGCGGCAGCCATTTTCCACTCAAATCGCCAGGAGATAAAGAGCGCTACCACGATGAGGAAGATCACCAGTGCTCTGATCGCCCGTGCGGTTATCTCGGCCCCGAAAGTGGGACCGACCGCAGACAGGTTCGTCTCGGCGGTGCTGACTCCGGTGATTGCAGCAACTGTTGCTATGAGTGCGTCTTGGCCATCGTTGTCGAGCGCCTCGGTTTGGATAAGAACATTCTGGACACCCGCACCTGCATCGGTGAACTGCACACGAGCCGTGGGGAGGCCGATTTCGGCGAGCGCATCGCGTACCTCGGTAACGGTTGCTCCGGCGGTGTTCGGCGCATCGATGATCACACCACCGGTGAAATCAACGCTGCCCTCAAACCCGCGGGTAAAGAGCGACAGGAAAATCACAGCGAGGAGAACGCCGGAGACAATAAAGTACGTCTTGCGGCGCGAGATAAAGTCGATATGGGTCTCGCCCCGATACATTGCCTGCATCCAATTCATGCTGTCACCCCCGTGATCTCGTCCTTAGTTCTCCCGGTTGCACCCCGGATGCTGAACTTCCCGCCTTCACCGAGTTTCGATCGCACGAGGTACATGACGGCTGGACGTGTGAAGTAGTAGGCGACGATGACATCGATAACGGTCGCCACACCGAGTGTGATCGCAAACCCCTTCACCGGTCCGATCGCCAAGAGCCACAACAAGACGGACCCGATGAATGTCACGGTGTCACCTTTGAGAATCGTGGAGAATGCCTTATCGAATCCCTGATCGACGGACGGCCGCAGCGGTCTCCCCTTGCGGTGCTCCTCCTTGATACGTTCGAAAAATACGATATAGGAGTCCGACGTAATTCCGACGGAGACGATGATTCCAGTGACCCCCGCAAGCGTAAGTGTGGTTCCCTGTAGGTTGCCCATCAAGATCAGAGCTGCGATCAGGAGAGAACCGAAGATCGTCAGGCCAACAACGGCTACAACCCCAAGGATCCGGTAGTACGCCACGAGAGCGAACGCGACGACGATGAGGCCCGCAAGCCCCGCTATCAAGCCAGCCCGCAGCGAATCCGAACCAAGGCTCGCCGACACGGATTCCAGTTGCTGACGAACCAGCTCAGTGGGCAGGGCACCATAACGCAGGATCGATGCAAGGTCCTGGGCCTCTGCCTGCGGGTCGTCGGACGAACCGATCGTGATCTGCACTCCAGAAGCGTTGAGCGATTCGCCCGCTTGGAGCCGGCTATCGATCGTGGGTGCCGAAGTTACGATCCCATCGACCACGATCGCCATGGCACGGCGAGGATCATTCGGTGGGAACAGCGTGAGAGATGCCGTTCCGTCTTCAAACTTTTTCGCTCCGTCGGAAGTGAACTGTGGAATCACCACCCACCTGCCACCGGTCTGCTGGCCGAACTGAGGAGTTGCCCCGGTGATGTCGCTACCGGTGAGAAAAGCCGGGCCTACCTCGTAGACAAACCCGTCGTCCCCTGCGAGATACGAAGTCTGGTTCGGCTCGTCGGAGATCGTCAATCCAGTTTCGGGATCAAGGTTGTCGGGGATGGGCGTTGCGTTACCCGAGTCGGGAATGGTCGTAGTCGTTGTCGTTTCGGTCCCAGGCACGGTGGTCGTTGGCGCCGTGTCGGGCAGCGTCGAGGTTGTTTGCAGTGCGTCGGGTAGCGGTAGTGTCCCGTCCTGGAACGCCGGACTCACAAAACTCCGCGCCAGGACCGGCCTGAACGACAAGGTGCCGGTCGTTCCTACGGCTTCGAGGGCCCTTTCACGATTCTCAACCCCGGGGAGCTGAACCAGAATCGAGTTGTCGCCCTGGACGGAAATCTCCGGTTCCTGGACCCCACCAAGACCTTCAATGCGCTGCCGCATGATCTCGACGGCCTTCGCCATGACCTCTGGATCAGTGCCGGCGGGTGCTTCGAGTACGACGGAGAATCCACCACGGAGGTCCAACCCCAGTTTTGGCGTATCACCGGCCGCGATGAGGCCACCGAGCAGGAGCCATGAAAAAAGGGCGGCGGCAAGGGCCCTGACGAGAAAGTTGCGTTTCATTCGCCCGCGCCTCCGAGCCGTTCCCCGATTGCACGCCGGGTCATTCGAATTGTTGATCCCGGGGCGACCTCGATCGTGATGTCATCGTCCCCGAGTTCAATGATGGTCCCATAGATCCCGCCAACCGACCGGATTTCATCACCAACACTGACGGAGTCCCGCAGCTTCTCGGCGGCCTTCACACGACGGCGCTGTGGAAGGATCATCAGGACGTAGAACAGGACCCCGATGATCAGAATCGGCAGCAACGCAGTAAGAGACGAGGTTGACCCCGTTCCTTCTTCAGCCTGAGCCACTATTTGAAACGCAACAGGCAGCACTTTTCCTCCAACAGCTTTCCGAGGGTTAACAACGTGCGGGACGTTGACCCTCTAGGTTAGACCTGGTCGGCGCAGTCTAAAAGTCTCAAAGCCGTCGGTCCTTCACCTCGGCAGAAAAACTGGCGTATCGGTCATCGAGAATCGCCTGACGCGCATCCGCCATAAGGGTCAGCGTGTACGTCAGGTTGTGTATCGTCGCAAGGCGAAGCGCGAGCAGTTCTTTCGTGTTGAAGAGGTGGCGAACATACCCTCTGCTGTAGGTCGCACACGTGTAACAGGTACATCCCGGCATGAGAGGATCCGCCGAAGACACCCATTCCGCCTTCTTGATCGAGTAGTCGCCGCTGCGACTCAGCACCTTGCCGTGTCGAGCAAGTCGTGTTGGTAGTACACAATCAAAGAGGTCGACACCGCGCTCGATCGCATCAAGCATCCCCTCCGTGTCACCGAGACCCATCACGTACCGAACCTTGTCGTCCGGGAGTTCCGGCACCGTAGCTTCGATTGCGGCGTTGCATTCGTGGCCAGTCTCGCCGACCGAAAGGCCACCGATCCCGAATCCGGCTACGTCGAGCGAGGCGGTTCCACGTGCCGACTTTCTTCGGAGCACCGGGTCTACGCCTCCCTGGACAATGCCAAACACCGCTCGATCGTCGCGACGTTTGGCACCGAGCGCCCGCTCCGTCCACCGCAGTGTGCGTTCGACGGCGCTGTCGAGCACGCTGCGCTCGGCGGGCAGCCCGACGAGCACGTCAAGAACCATCGCGATATCGGCACCGAGGTCCTCCTGCACCTGAATCGCCCGTTCGGGAGTGAGCATGACTGGAGAACCGTCATAGGTCGAGCGGAAGGCCACTCCCTCCTCGGTCACTTTGGACGACAACGAGAAAATCTGAAACCCACCGGAGTCGGTCAGGATCGGACGCTCCCACGCAGCGAAACCGTGAAGACCGCCTAGGCCCTTCACGACTCCCTCGCCGGGGCGCAACATGAGGTGGTAGGTGTTCGCCAATATGATGTCCGCCCCACACGCAATCAGATCATTGCGGTCCACCCCCTTTACGGTCGCCCGGGTGCCTACGGGCATGAACGCTGGTGTGGGGATGTCACCGTGAGGGGTTTGCAGGGTTCCGGTCCGCGCAGACCCGCTCGTCCTCTCCGCGGACCATGTGACCACGCTCATCGGACGAACTTGTCAATGAACATGGAGTCTCCAAAAGACAGGAACCGGTAGTTCTCGGCGAGGGCGTGATCGTAGACGTTTCTCCATCGGTTGCCGAGAAACGCCGCAATCATCACGATCAACGTCGTCTGTGGTGCATGAAAGTTCGTGATCATCGCATCCACCAATCGTGGTTGAAACCCGGGCACGATGAACAAATCACTCTCCCCCGTCATCGCCCTCAGGTTGCCGTCTGGCCCGACGGCGGTCTCGAGCGTTCGCACCACGGTTGTCCCGACTGCAATGACGCGGCTACCGCGACTCCTGGTCGCATTCACCGCCGCGGCAGTTTCCGCGGATACCGAAAAGGCCTCTCGGTGGATGAGATGATCGGCTACCCAGCCATCAGCCATGGGGCGGAACGTGTCGAGACCGACCTCGAGGTCGATAGTGACGATGCCGACTCCGCTCTCGGTGAGGTCGGCGACAACCTTCGGTGTGAAGTGCAGCGCAGAAGTTGGCGCCGCCGCTGAGCCGATCGTTTCCGCGAACATCGTTTGATAGCGCTCATCGTCGGCGAGTGCACCATGAAAGTACGGCGGCAACGGGATCTCTCCGGACTCCGCTATCGCCGCTTCAAGATCACCGGACGCTCCGAGCCGGACGGTTGCGACACCAAGTGTTGGATCACCGAGCACTTCGATGGATATATCGCCGGCCTTTAAGGTCACGCCGGTCCTGATACGACGCGCAGGCCGAAACAGTGCCTCCCAGCGTTCCTCATCCACACGTTTCGTGAGCAATACCTCGACGGATCCCAGGGACTCGTCTCGCACCGCACGCAGCCGCGCTGCACGTACTCGGGTTCGGTTGACGACGAGAAGGTCCCCTGCACGAAGGAGCTGGGGGAGGTCGGCGAACCGGTGAGACGCAAGGTTCGACGTCACGAGGAGCCGCGCCGCATCTCGCGGCTCGATCGCGTACTGGGCGATGGACGACTCGGGAAGGTTGTAGGAAAAATCAGAGGCCTGCATGTCGAGGTGCAGGCTACTCCCGCAAATCCAGCACGGACTGCTGGTCCGCAACTGGTGTTGCCTCTGGGTCTGGCGGTGCAATACCGAGATGCTGATAGGCCCGCGCTGTGGCGACGCGACCCCGTGCCGTTCGCTTGAGCAGTCCCATCTGTAGAAGGAACGGCTCGTAAGCATCCTCCACTGTCTCGGGTTCTTCGCCCACGGCTATTGCGAGTGTTGACAGCCCCACAGGTCCCCCCTCGAACTTTTCTATGAGTGCACGCAGAATGAACCGGTCGACCTTGTCGAGCCCCTCGCTATCTACCTCGAAAACACCGAGCGCGAGGTCTGTAATCTCCGGGTCGATGGTCCCCTCCGCCCGCACACTTGCGTAGTCACGAACACGACGCAGCAGTCGATTGGCAATACGCGGCGTACCTCGGCTGCGGCCCGCGATCACGTGACCACTTACAGAGTCGATGACAACTCCGAGGATCTTTGCTGCCCGTTCCACGATCAACCCCAACGACTCGTCGTCGTAGTAGTCAAGCCTTGCGATGTACCCGAACCTGTCGCGGAGCGGCGGGGCGACCCGACCCACGCGTGTGGTGGCGCCGACGAGAGTGAACTGGGGAACATCAAGACGAATCGATCGGGCCGCGGGTCCCTTCCCTACGACGATATCCAACTGGAAATCCTCCATGGCCGAGTACAGCACCTCTTCGACCTGACGGGGGAGACGATGCACCTCGTCGATGAAAAGTACATCACCGTGATCAAGGTTCGTGATGACCGCCGCAAGGTCACCGGGCCGTTCGATTGCCGGACCCGATGTGGCCCGCAGGTTTGCACCCATTTCGTGAGCGACGATCGATGCCAGCGATGTCTTGCCGAGTCCGGGCGGACCGGAAAACAGCAGATGGTCGACACTCTCGTTGCGGGTTCGAGCCGCCTCGATCAGAATCCCGAGACGTTCCTTCAGACCGTGCTGGCCAACGAATTCGTCGAGCGTCCGCGGGCGAAGTGAAAGTTCGACTACATCGTCGCTCGGCAACGAGTCCGTCGACAGTATTCCCTCTTCACGCATTGTTGGCTCCGAGACTTCGTAGCGCCAATCTGAGGAGCACCTCAACAGTGCCTTCATCTGGCAACCCAACAACCGCCGACCTGATCTCAGCAGGCTGGTACCCGAGTCCGGCAAGTGCGTCACGTACCTCGACTAACACGGAACTGGTGCCGGGAACGACCTCCGCATCCGGAAGATCCATCTTTGGCTTGAGCTCGATCAGGAGTTTCTGTGCGGAGCGCTTCCCGATACCTGGAACCGTCGTGAGGGTGTCGACGTCGTCGGTGACGACCGCGCGACGCAGGCTGGACACGTCGAGAGTACCGAGGATGGCGATCCCTACTTTTGGCCCGATACCGGATACCGCGATCAGAATCCGAAACACGTCGCGTTGCTCGGCCGTCGCGAAACCGTACAAGGCAAGCTGGTCCTCACGCACATGCGTGTGGATATGGAGGACCGCCTCGGACCCAACCGCCGGCAATTCACCGTGAACCTTGGGTGGAATGGTTACTACGTAGCCGACCCCGCCGACCTCGACCAGGACGGTGTCGAACTCCTTTTGGGCGATGACTCCGCGCAGCCGACCGATCATCGGGCACGCTCCACCGCACGGTTCATCCGCAAAGACTGCGCGTGGCACATTGCAATCGCCAGCGCATCAGCGGCGTCGGCCGGGCGGGGAAGATCAGGAAGGTTCAGCCGACTCTGCACCATGCGCTGCATCTGCTGTTTATCTGCACCCCCGAATCCCGCAAGAGATGCCTTCACCTGGCTCGGCGTGTACTCGGTGACCGGAATACGCCTCCGTCCCAAAACCATCAACGCCACCCCAGAGGCTCGCAGCACGCTCATCGCCGACTGACGGTTCTTGTTGACAAAGACGGTCTCGAGGGCGGCCTCATCAATCTGGTATTCGTCAACAAGACCGACAAGGTCCCGTTCCAGCTCTGCGAGACGGTGTGCGATCTGGTCCGCAGGATCGGTCCGGATGACTCCGGCCGTGACGGCTCGCATAACACCACGCGATGTTTCCACCAGCCCATAGCCAGTGGTTGAGAGACCGGGATCTATGCCAAGTACGAACATGTGTTCCCCACCCTACCGCAGTGGCGGCCAACACTCAACGTTCGCGTCACTCGTCGAGTTGTGCGAGCACCTCGTCGGCGACATCGAAGTTCGCATACACATCTTGCACGTCGTCGAGATCTTCTAACGCGTCAATGAGCCGGAGAACCTTCGCTGCCCCGGGAGCGTCGAGATCCACCGACATCGTTGGGAGCTGGGTGACCTCTGCCTGCTCGATCGTGACATCGGCATCCTCGAGCGCAGCCCTGACGATCACTAGATCCCCCGCTTCGGTGGTGATCTCGAAACGATCGTCTGCTGTGATGATGTCTTCGGCACCACCCTCAAGTGCGGCCATCATGACCGTGTCCTCATCACCCGTGGCAACGATGAGGCCCTTCTGTTGGAAAAGGTATCCCACCGAACCAGGCTCACCGAGACTCCCACCGTTCTTGGAGAACGCCGACCGCACATCGGAGGAACTGCGGTTCCGGTTGTCTGTGAGTACATGGACGTACACTGCCACGCCACCCGCGGCGTAACCCTCGTACCAGATCTCTTCGTAGGCAATGCCGTCAAGTTCGCCAGCACCGCGGGCGACCGCTCGATCGATGTTGTCTTTCGGGACCGAATTGTCCTTCGCCTTTTGCACGGCCGTGGCCAGGGTCGCATTGGCATTGATGTCACTGCCACCGTTACGTGCGGCGGCTTCGATCGCACGAATCAACTTTGCAAACAGCTTGCCCCGCTTGGCGTCCTGGCGGCCCTTGCGGTGTTTGATGTTCGCCCACTTCGAATGTCCCGCCATCAGCGCTCCTCGTCAATTCCCGGTGCCACGAGGGAGAGCAACAATTCGTGGACCCGAGCGTCGTTTGTCAGTTCTGGGTGAAAAGAGATCGCTAAGACGTTACCGGCGCGCACGAACACGGGAAACTCGCGACCGCTGACCGGGTCGAAGACTGTGGCCAGCACATCCACACCGGGACCCACGCTTTCGATCCACGGGGCCCGTATGAACACGGCTCGCATCGGTCTGTCGAACCCCTTGACATCGAGGTTGGCCTCGAAAGATTCCTGTTGCCGGCCGAAGGCGTTACGCGCAACGGCCACATCAAGCACCCCGAGCTGGGGTTGAGGTTTGCCGGTCGTAGCCGTACCGAGAAAGATCATCCCCGCACAGGTCCCAAGAACCGGCATGCCATCCAAAATTCTGTTGCGCAGTGGCTCCATCATCTCGTAACGAACCGCCAGGCGAGCAATCGCCGTCGACTCTCCACCAGGGATGATGAGACAGTCGATCCCGTCCAACTCCTCGGGGGTGCGGACCTCAACACCCTCAGCACCAAGCTCGGCAATCATGGCGAGGTGTTCACGAAAATCGCCTTGAAGCGCAAGCGCCCCAACACGTGGCATCGTCAGAGTCCTCGGTGTTGCATAAGCTCCTGGGGACTCAACGTATCGATGTTGAGGCCCACCATTGCCTCACCCAGGTTGCGGGATACCTTCGCAATCTTGGCGGCGTCTTTGTAAAACGTGGTTGCTTCGACGATCGCTTTGGCGCGAGCATCGGGGTCACCGGACTTGAAGATTCCGGACCCTACAAAGATCCCGTCACAACCGAGCTGCATCATCAAGGCGGCGTCGGCCGGGGTTGCGATGCCGCCGGCGGCAAAGTTCACGACCGGAAGCTTGCCGGTGCTGGCAACTTCTTTGACAAGCGCATACGGTGCGGCCAGGTCCTTCGCTGCACTCATGATCTCATCTGATCCGAGCACTGTTAGGGCTCGAATCTGGGAGGTCATAGTGCGCATATGACGCACCGCTTCCACAACGTCGCCGGTTCCGGGTTCGCCCTTTGTCCGGATCATCGCGGCACCCTCACCGATTCGCCGAAGTGCTTCACCAAGATCCTTCGCCCCGCAAACAAACGGAACGTCGTACGACCACTTGTCGATATGGAACTCATCTACGGGTGACAGCACCTCGCTCTCGTCGATGTAATCGACACCGAGCGATGCGAGAATCTGGGCTTCAACAAAGTGGCCGATTCGCGATTTCGCCATGACAGGGATCTCGACCGCAGCGACGATCCCCTCGACAATGCTCGGGTCCGCCATCCGGGCAACCCCACCGACCGCTCGAATATCTGCCGGGACTCTCTCAAGCGCCATCACGGCGACGGCTCCGGCTGCTTCGGCGATCTTCGCCTGCTCGACGTTGACGACGTCCATGATGACGCCACCCTTCAACATCTCAGCCAAACCACGCTTGACGGTGTCTGTGCCTCGTTCGGCAGCAGGGGTGTTCACAGGACGGTCTCCTTCACGAGCAAATTGCCCCCTGCAGAATACTTGAAATGACCCGCAGCCGAAACGCCGTGCTCGCGCAGTGGCCACATCGCCCCGGTAAACGTAGCGGCCGACCCATCGCGATCAACGATCGAGGACACGTTCATAGGTAGCAAGGTACGCCATCCCAACACGATCGATCGCGAACTGTGACGCCCGTTCGATCGCCGCTGCCTGGTTCGTTCGCCGCAGGGTGTCATCACCGATGATCCGGATCAACGCATCGGCAAGCGATCGCACATCACCGACCGGGACAAACATTCCGCTGTCACCGGCCACGTGAACGAACGCCGGGATAGCTGATGCAACGATGGCACAACCCGCCGCCATCCCCTCAGCCATTGCAATGCCGAAGGACTCCCCTCCCGTGTTCGGCGCACAGAAGATGTCGCTCTCGGTGTACATCTTCCGTTTCATCTCTGCGGACACGCGGCCGAGGTAGCTCACGCCAGGGGCCGGCGATTCGCCGTCGACGTTCACCAATAGCGATGCCTCGGGGTGTTCGGCGTGGACTGTCGGCCACGCTTCGAGCAGTACCTGTAGTCCCTTGCGCGGGTCGTTGCGACCCAGGAACATGACCTGGGAAGCGACCTTCGACCCGGTGGTGTAGAGCGACGTGTCGATTGCGTTCGGAACGATTTCGTAGGAGGCGAACGATTCGATCGCAGAGGCGGACACGGGACTTACGGTGGTCACAGCATCGGCACGGGCTGCGAGACGACGCGCGACCGCGGAACCAAACGAGTAGATCCGCCGGGTCCATCGTGCGGGATCCGCGTGAAAGGTTGCCACCACCGGATGAGCCGTACGTCTGAGTGCCGCGGTACCGACGCTTGGTACGAAGGGTTCATGAACATGCACGACATCGGCATCCGCGATCGCCGCGACCGTCCTCTTGGCAACTCCACGGCCCACGGCGAGGGGGACCATGGACCCGTTCAGGTTGACAGATCTAGACCCCCCAACGCTGCGATGCTCGAACTCGCCGAGGTCGCCAGCCAACTCTCCGGGACCAACCGTGTATGCGTCGTGACCGGACCGAGCGAGCCATCGTGCAAGCAATGCGACCTGGTCCTGCACACCCCCGGGTTTCCCCATGTCGTAAGGGGACACCAGGGCGACCCTCATGTCCGCTCCTTGGCGTCGCTCGGCCAGTTTTCCAAAAAGATGTGCCAGTCCTGAGGTTGCTGACGGATGAGCCCTTCGTAGGCGTTCGCGAGGCGTTGGGTGATTTCGGCGATACGCTCGGTCTTGTTCGCAATGTCTGTCGGCATCGTGATGGGTGCACTCACCACGATTCGATGTCCCCGCCCATCCTTGAAAAAGTTGCCGACCGGTAGCAGTGCCGCACCTGTCTTGTCGGCGAGAGCCGCCGGGCCCGCCGGCATCGTGGTCTCTTCTCCGAAGAAGGTCACCGGAACTCCCCGTCCACCAACATCCCGGTCCGAGACCAACGCAATCATCCCTCCCTGTTTCAGTTTCTTGAGGAGATCCCTGGTGACCGAAGATCCCTTGTCACGCACGACAACGTCGATGCCCATGGACTCCCGACACCACTTGAACCAGGCAACAATGCGTTCGTTTTGCAGTCCTTCCACAACCGCAAGGGCCTTCAGACCAACCTCTTCGGCCATGCTCCCGGAAACTTCCCAGTTGCCGGAGTGAATGAGCCCCATGATCAAACCATTTCCTGCGTCGGCGGCATCACGGACGTGTTCCATGCCATCAACAGTCGCCGAAGCAACGAATGCGGCCTTGCGTCGGGGACGCACCCAGAACACCTCCGCCCAGTAGCGGCCGTAACTCGCAAACGCGTCCCGAACCAAACTCGGTGGTGGCGGCTCGCCGAGGACTCGTGTCAGATGCAGGCGAATAAGACGCCGCCGCTCGCGCAACATGTACGACGCCAATCGACCAGCACCACTTCCCAGATGCCGCATTGCGGGTTCCGGGAGCAACCCGAACAGACCCGAAAGCGTTCGGTAGGCGGCGTAACCGAGCCAGTTCTTCATTCGGGGAGCTGCACCCACGTGTTGCGGATTCTTTGGGCAACGGTAAAACCGGCAAGCACAACCATGATCCCCAACATCGGACGAATGACGTCGTAACCAAGTCCCGAAATGAAGATCCCGCCGACAAGCAGGATCATCCGTTCGGCACGGCCCATCCACCCACCGCGCCCTTCGGCATTCCAACTCTCGGCCTTGGCCCGCACGTAGGGAATGAGTAACGCAAACCCCAGTGAGAACACGGCCAGCATCAGAGACAATTCGTCGCCCCGCAAAGCGAATATGAGACCACCCCACACCGCAAGCTCGCCAAAACGGTCGGACATTGTGTCGATGAAAGCACCTCGTGTCGAGGCTGTCCCCTGAAATCTCGCCAGCGGGCCATCGAGCGCATCGAGCAGGGTTCCGACGGCGACTACCGCGGCCCCGATGACCCACTCGTCCATCGCAATGGCGACCGCACCGGCGATAGACACGACAAGACCGACGATCGTGACGACCGTCGGGGTCAGCTTCGCCCTCGACAGCGCCTTCGCTATCGGGTCGAGTATTGGGGCGAGGGTGCTACGCCCTCTCAAATCGAGCAATTACGAACTCCTCATAAGGCCCGACAAGATAGCGCGGAATCGTACATCGAACCCTGTCGCTATGATCAGAGGGACTTCGGGGACCAAATAAACGTTACAGAATTCTAAGGGAGTGTGTCATACCGTGGCTGAAACAACAGCAAACCTACAGATCAACGGTACGGACTACCCACTCGATATAGTGCCGCCGAGTGTCGGCAATATCGGGCTCGATATCCGTTCCCTGCGTGCCAAGCACGGGGTCGTCACCTTCGACCCTGGTTTCGCCAACACCGCCGGCACAACCTCCTCCCTGACCTACATCAACGGTGCCGAAGGCCAGCTCATGCATCGTGGTTACTCGATCGAGGACCTCGCCCTCAACTGCTCATTCCTCGAGGTCTCGTACCTCCTCCTCGAGGGTACCTTGCCGAGTGCGACGGAGCTGCAGACGTGGTCCGATGCGGTGCGGGTACACACCCTCCTCAACGAAGAGATGAAACGCTTCTTCGACGCATTTCCTCGCAGCGCCCACCCGATGGCGATCCTGTCTTCAGCCACGAATGCAATCTCGACGTTCTATGAGGAGTACCACAACCCGGGCGATGCAGCCGCGGTCCGCGAATCTGCGATTCGACTCATGGCCAAGATGCCGACCATTGCTGCGTGGGCTTACAAGAAGTCGATCGGCCAGCCCTACATCTATCCCGACAACTCCAGATCCTACGTCGAGAACTTCCTTGCAATGATGTTCGGTCTCCCCGTTCACCGGGCAGAAATCGACCCGGCAATCGTCAAAGCCCTGAATGTGCTTCTCATCTTGCACGCCGACCATGGTCAAAACTGCTCGACTGCGACGGTGCGATTCGTCGGTTCCAGCCAGGCCAACCTTTTCGCATCCGTTGCCGCAGGCATGAACGCTCTGTGGGGACCGCTCCACGGCGGAGCGAACCAGGCCGTTATCGACATGTTGCAGTCCATCCACGATGATCCCGAAGCAACCACCGAGTCGTGCATCGCCCGCGCCAAGGACAAGGACGACCCGTTCCGTCTGATGGGCTTCGGCCACCGGGTCTACAAGAACTATGACCCACGTGCGAGGATTCTCAAACAATACGCCGACGATGTCCTAGAACGAGTCGCCGGCAACGACCCACTTCTTGAGATCGCCAAGGGTCTCGAAACAGCCGCACGAGAAGACGACTACTTCATCGAGCGCAACCTCTACCCGAACGTCGACTTCTACTCCGGCATCATTTTCCGAGCTCTGGGATTCCCACCGCGGATGTTCACGGTCCTCTTCGCCCTCGGCCGTCTCCCCGGCTGGATCGCCAACTGGAAAGAGATGTCCGAGGATCCGCTCACTCGTATCGCCCGACCACGCCAGGTATACACGGGTCCTGCCCCACTCGATTTCGTCCCGATTGGCGAGCGCTAGCGCCTGACCAGCCTCACCTCGGCCCGGTTCAAGTTAGCTCGCCCTCCGGCACCGGCTCGGCGTAGTGCTCGATGACCTCGGCATTGAGAGCGTTGATCCGCACCAACGCTCGCTGGGTTGGCGGCTCGTCGGCCGAAAACACAAGTACGTTCCAGATTGGTCTCGCCCGGAACCCTTGAAACGTGAGCTGCGCCGACGCATGGCCGACGCCGAATCCAACTACCTTGTTCGCGAGGTCCAGCGCCTCCCCCTCGCGGACTCTCAGGTCCCAACCCGATGCAACGTGGTGGACACCAATCGCCAGGAACAGTCCTGCAATGAGCCACATCCCGCTCGGCAAACCCTGAGTAATACCCAATGCGACGCCCGCAGCAGCAACGAGGTACACCAGACCTGCCCACCTGCGGCGGTCCGTGTTGGGCACGGTGTACACACCCACCGCGTTTGCGTTGAGATCCTCGGGGATCGCGGCCGCCTCCGCAACGCTCGGGTCAATCTCGATTCCTCGCCTGTCTGTCATGGTGTGTCCTTGATCAAGAAAACTCGCTGCGTCTAGCGCGGTTCGCCGACGGCACTGTCGCCACGGTTGCCGTGCCATCGGTCCCATAGGATAAGCATCGATGGCAGCACGAGAACTGATGCGAGTAGTGCAAACACTATTGCATAGACGGTCACGAGCCCGAGTTGACGAAACGGCAGTAGCGAGGCAGTGACCAATATCCCAAAACCGGCCGCGGTCGTGAACGCCGATCCCGCAAGCGCACCGCCGGTGTGTGTGGCGGTTTCGCGCATGGCATCCTCAGCAGAGTCGGACTTGCGGCGGTCATCCTGATAACGATGGGTTATGTGGATCGTATACGGCACACCGATTCCAATGGCAATGTTGGCGATCATCGCTGTTACCGGGTTGAAGGGGATACCGGTGAGCGACATCATGCCGAACACCCAGAGAACGATCAGGATCACCGGCAGGATCGTTATAACCCCGAGGAACGGCCGCCGGGTCTCGATCGCAAACGTGATCACGAGCAGGGTCATCGCAGCGATGATGGTGAGGAACAACGACGAGATCTGGGAGTCGCCGAGGGCCTTGATGACACCGTCGGAAACGATGTTCTGGTTCGTTGCCACCACGGTTGTACCCGGAAGGTCCTCGACGGGGTTGAAGGCTGCCCGAAGGTCGACGTTGAGTTGCCGGGCACCGGACTCCCCGGCTTGGGTAGATACCCCGACGTCCATGAAACGGTACGTACCGTCTACCTTGGCGAGCACCCGCGCCATGATCTGTGGCACCGCCTCGGCCGCTCGGTCATAGAGCGCAGCAACGTCCGTTCCGGGAGCGACCGACAGGTCTTGTTGCAGACCGTTGGCGAACGCATACTGCATGAATTCTTCGTTCTGGATCTCGGTTGGAGAAACCAGCTGAGCAATGACCGAGACGGGACTGTCGGCGGCGGCCCGATCACCGAACTGGAGAACATTGTCGGTCGATGCCAGGTTGCCGAGAGCAGCAACGAGGGCGTTGTGGGTCTCAACCGTGGCCACGTTATCCGACTCGATGATCACCTCGGTCTCTTCGCCGAACCCGCCACCGAACCTGTCAACGATCGTCTCAAACGTCACAAGGCGAGGGGAATCATCCGGCAGAAAGTCGGTGAAGCTGAACGTCGTATCGAGCCGGGTTAACCCGTAGGCGCCGATCCCACCCAGTAGCGCAGCAACCAGCAGCGTCGGCACCGCAAACCGCTCGGCAAGGACCGCGGTGCGACCTATGAGCTTCGGCAAGAATCGGTTGCTCGAGGTGCCCAGCGATTCAACTGGCAGCACCCCACGCTCTTCGGCACGGCGGTCAAGCAACACCCGAATGGATGGCACCACTGTCAGCATCAGCACGAAGGCGGACACGATGCCGATCGAGGCAACGATCCCGAAATCCTTGAGCGCAGTGACCGGGTTCGTAATATTGGTGAGGAAACCCACGGCAGTTGTTGCCGTCGCCAGAACAAGCGCGATACCCACCGTGAGGGTTGCCTTGGTAGCGGCTCCGTCGACTGTTTCACCAGCATGGAGTTCCTCGCGGTACCGTGCCGTGGTGTGGATCGCATAATCAACACCGAGCCCGATAAGCAGGATCGGCACGATCTGGAGCAGCGGAGAAAAGTTCCCGATAAGACCGAGATACTTGGGTCCAAACAACACCCCGATCCCGTTCATCCATGTGATCGACATGAGAATGACCAGCATCGTGAGCGCCATATCTGCCAGCGCCCGGCGCAACGACCACGCCGCCCTTCCCGGGGGTGGGGTGAACCAATACACGAATACCAGGATCGACATGATGATCAGAAACGCGAATCCAAACAGCCGACCAATTTCTGCGGTGGTCTCGTCCTGATCCGAGAAGAGCAGCGCAAAGCTGAACGCCGATGCGTCGGTGACCTCGGTCGGGAGCGCCTCGACCTTATCGGCCATGTCGACTTCGATCTCCTGGAGGATCGTCTGGTCGGGGTCGTCCAGCTCGCTCACATTCAGGAACATCACGATGAGCCCGGTGTCTGCGGTCGGGACCGTGAGGTCGGCCCCCTCACCGAAGAGTCGGGGAAACACACCGGCAACGTCAGGGGGAAGTTGGGCCATGGCGGCCGCAAAGGTCTGCCTGACTTCGTCGTCAGTGATGTTCGCCAACAGCGTCTCAAACGGTATCCCGAGTTCGGAGGCCTTCCCCTGAAGCGCCTGCACGACGGGGGTGAAGAATCCGACAACGTCCCCACCGGGACGTCCGACCATGAGCTCCCCGGCGCGTGATTCCTGGATCGTCGTGATGGTCACGACGTACTCGCGTAGTGCGGCGGCACTGAAAAGGTCGCTGCCCGGACGCGCCTGCACTACCACCTGCACCGGTTCTTCGGAGTTCTCGGAGAAGTATTCGGCGATGGTGTCAAACGCCCGAAACTCCGGAGAATCTGGCGAGAATCCCTCGTTGCCTTCGGCCTGAACTTGTTGACCTGCAAACACTCCGAAAGCGACCGTGAGTAACAACGACCCCACAAGGATTGCTACCGGTGACTTTCGAACCAACATTGCGAGCAGTCGGACGAACCTACGCACTGTGTCTCCCTCTCAGACGATCGGCGCAATGCTAGTGGTGCACGGAGCCGGCGAAAGCCGGTGTGTTGTCGCCGTCTAGCGTGGGGCGGCGCAGAGGTCGCGTAAACGAGTCACCGTCTCCGCCAGAGCAACACCGCGCTCCTCGTTGTCCGAACCGCGTAGGCGCAGACCGGTGGTTGTGTTCTCAACGTCGTTGTCACCAACCACGATGACGGCGGGGTGTTTCTGCGTCACGGCGCGACGGATTTTCTCCCCGACCGTGTCGTCGGCGGCGTCGACCGCGATGCGCAGCCCGGACTCCCGTAACTCGCCCGCCACCTTGTTGGCGTACTCAATGTGGCGATCGGCGACCGGGATGATGGTCGCCTGGACGGGTGATAACCAGCCGGGAAGTGCACCCGCATAGTGCTCGATGAGGATGCCGATAAACCGCTCGATCGATCCGAGCAACGCCCGATGGATCATCACCGGTCGTGTCCGGCTGTTTTCCGGAGAGGTGTAACCAAGGTCGAAGTTGATTGGCTGGGCGAAGTCGACCTGGATGGTGGAGAGCTGCCAGCGCCGACCAATTGCATCGCGGATATGGATGTCGATCTTCGGACCGTAGAACGCACCCTCACCTTCGGCGACCGTGTACTCCAGGTCGGCTTCGCGCAATGATTCTGCGAGCGCCTCTTCCGCCTTATCCCAAAGGTCTTCTTCACCAACCCATTTCTCCGGCCGGGTCGAGAGGTCGGCTTCGAATTCATCGAAACCGAAATCGCGCAGCACGGAGAGGACGAACTCAAGAAGCGATGCCAACTCGCCACCGAGCTGGTCCTCGGTACAAAATATGTGGCTGTCGTCCTGCGTGAACCCACGCGCCCGCATCAACCCGTGCACCACACCCGATCGTTCGTAGCGATAGACGGTACCCAACTCGAATAGCCGCATCGGCAGCTCGCGATAACTCCGGCCCTTCCCATCGAAGATCATGATGTGGAACGGACAGTTCATGGGCTTCAGCCGATACTCGGTTTCTCCGTCGAGCTCCATCGGTGGATACATGCCGTCGGCGTAGAACTCCAGGTGCCCGGACGTTTCCCATAGCTCCGCCTTGGCAACGTGCGGGCTGAAGACCATGTCGTACCCGCCCGCCAGGTGAGTGCGACGCGAGTAGTCCTCGATCTCCTTGCGCAGCAGCGCACCCTTCGGGTGCCACACCGCCAAACCGGGTCCAAGTTTGGCTGGAAAGGAGAACAGGTCGAGTTCGGCACCTAGTTTGCGATGATCGCGGCGCTTGGCTT
>JAADIG010000063.1 GCA_013151445.1 Actinomycetota bacterium | reverse complement strand
ACAGCAGGACGAGCAGGCCGCCCCCGGTGACCCAATTCCATGGCGAGACCGCAAACGCAAGGATCGCGAGGAGGGTCAACCACACGACCCACACTCGAGCGATTTGACCGAGGAACTTCCTCGCGTCGGACGGACTATGAAAGACCGAGGTCTCGTTGTCACTCATGTGCCCCTCCACCACGTCAGGAACATCGTTGGATTCTCGGCTCATCGGACTTTGCGGCCGGACGAACGCAGCTGCAAGGATACCCACCCTTGCCACCACCACTGTATCCCAGCCTACAGGTCGGCCAGGAAATCGTCCTCTTCGTCAACCGGCCTAGGGCCGAAACGCTTCCGCAGTTCGTCATACCCGCTGGATTCGAGTTCCTCGGCAACTTCAATACCACCGCTCTTCACCACCCGACCGTCGATCATTACGTGAACACGATCCGGCTTCATATAACGCAAGATTCGGCTGTAGTGAGTAATCAGCAGCACGCCGAGTTCGGGTGAACGCAGCCGTTCCACCAGTTCCGCTACCTCGCGAACTGCGTCGATATCGAGACCCGAATCGATTTCGTCAAGGACTGCGATCTTCGGCTGAACCGCGGCAAGCTGCAACATCTCGGAGCGTTTCTTCTCGCCACCCGACAACTCATCATTCACCGCCCGGTCCATGAACGGTTCCATGTGCAGAGTCTCGACAGCCGCCGCGGTGCGGGCCCGAAATGCTGCCGCATCGGGTGAGGCTTCTGCCATTTCATCCATCAGTTCCCCGAGCAGAACCCCACCGATCTGAATCGGGTACTGAAAAGCCTGGAAAACACCGGCCCGGGCGCGTTCATCGACGGCCATGTCCGACACGTCGACACCGTCTACAAGAATCGCCCCGGTTGCCTGATAGTCATCCTTGCCGGTCAGTACGTGGCACAGTGTTGATTTCCCCGACCCGTTCGGCCCCATCAACACGTGGACCTCCCCCGCGGGAACCTCCAAGTCGACACCTTTGAGAATCTGAAGGTCGCCAATCTTGGCTTCAAGCGACCGTACCGAAAGGGCAAGGCTCATGTTTCGTCCTCTCCGACGACGAGCAAAACGTCGCCATCCATAACTTTGATATCAAAAACCGGGACCGCTTGGGTTGCTGGCAGCGTGAGTGCGTCGCCCGTTTCGAGCGAGAACTCCGCACCATGACGGGGACACTCAACATCTCCCTCGAAGACCTCACCCTCTGCGAGCGAAGCTTCAGCGTGAGAGCAGCGATCCCCAATCGCATAGAACTTGTCACCAATTCGAAAAACTGCGACGCGTACATCACCAACGTCGACACGCACACCACGGTTCTCGGGGAATGCATCAACCGTACCGAGCCGGACGGCTGGCATCATACGCGGCCCTCGGATTGTGCCGCCACAAACTTGTCGTTGATAGCGATACGGAGTTCGTCCCGAATCTGTTGATGGGGCACCTTGACAAGCGCCTCTTCGAAGAAGCCCTTCACCTGAAGTCGATCCGCCTGAGCCTTGTCCAAACCGCGAGACATCAGGTAGTAGCGCTGGTCCTTGTCGAGCGGGCCCATCGTGGAACCATGGCCGCAGCGAACATCGTTGGCGAGGATCTCCAGGTTCGGCACCGACTGTGCGCTCGCCCCATCCGACAAGATGAGATTGCGATTCGTCTGGTGGGCGTTGGCCTTCTGAGCACCCTCTTCGATCCGAATCATTCCTGTGAACACCGACTCCGCATCGTCTTCAACAGCACCTTTTAGGAACATGTTCGATGTCGTGCCCACACCGATGTGGTCAAGAAAGTACCGGTAGTCGAGGACCTGATCACTATCGCCAAAGTACGCCCCCACGATTTCCATATGTGATCCGTTACCGACCAGTTTGGCGTCAAACCGAATTCTCGAATACGCCCCACCCAGGCCGATCTCGGTGAAGGTCCCCGTCGCGTTGTCGGCCATTGTGTAGGCCACATCAGCCACCGCGCGAGTCTTGTCGCCCCACTGCTGCACCACGGTGAGCTTGAAGTGCGAGTTCTTACCGATCGTTACCTCGACTTGAGATAACACGACCGCCTCGACATCCTCTTCCGATGTGAAGTACACGATTGCCGATGCCTCCGCGTTGTCCTCCACGACAACAGTGAGGTGTGGCAGGCTGATCATTCCGGACTGCGTGGCGCTAATTTCGAGAGTGAACGGCTCCGCGACAGCTGTGCCGGAACTGATGTGAAGGAATGCGCCATCGTCGGCGAACGCCTGGTGGATAGCGGTGAAAACGTCACGGCCACCCGGGATACCGGCCCCAAACCGTTCAGCAACGTAGTCCTCGCCAGAACGACGCACAGATCCAAAAGAAACACCGGTGGGTAGTTCGTTCACCAGTTCGGCGATTCCCCCATCCGTCACGGCAAGGGCTCCTACCTCGGACCGAAACGGGATATCAAGAGATGAGGGTTGACCTTTCGCCGCCATGCCGAATGTACCGACGTCGAACCCGAGATCGACGTATCGCCATTCTTCGAGCTTCGGCGACGGCATCGACAGATCGGCAAGGGCTGCTGCCGCGGAATGCTGAAGGTCGGCAATCCAGGTCGGAAGCGTAGGGTCAATTGGCGGATGCGACTTGAGTGAAACCACGTGTCTCCTCGGGGAAATCAGACGACGATATGGTAGTGGCATCTCGCGGAGTCAGAGCCGTCGAGCGATATCGATTCATACCCGCAAGCGAGCGCTCGCCACGGCGAAGACGTCATCAAACATGGGTTCGGTAAGCCGACCGGTGAACGTGTTCTGCTGGCTCGGGTGATAAGACATCACAATCGTCAGGTCACTGACCGCAACCGACCCGCCGTGGGCGAACTTTGGCCGCGGCTTGGGCATCACGTATCCCTGGGCGGTGAGGAACCTCCACGTCGCCAGAAACCCGTATTGGCCAAGACACACGATGACCTGTTTGTTGACCAACAACTCGATTTCCTTCGCCAAATACGGTGCACACGCATCACGTTCGGTCGGCAGTGGTTTGTTGTCCGGGGGTGCGCATCGAACGGGTGACGTCACCCAAGCGTCGGCGAGCACAAGGCCGTCGTTGCGGTCAGTGCTGGTTGGCTGATTCGCAAATCCCGCGGTGTGCAACGCCCGGTACAACCAGTCTCCAGAACGGTCTCCCGTAAACATACGACCGGTGCGGTTCGCCCCGTGTGCCGCCGGGGCGAGGCCGACCACAAGGAGACGCGCATCGGGATCGCCAAACCCGGGGACGGCCTTCCCCCAATACTCCTCGTCGACGAAGGATGCGCGCTTTTGCGATGCGACTTTCTCACGCCACACAACAAGACGCGGACATTTCCGACACTGCACAATGGCAGCTGCCAGACCGGTGAGGTCCGTCGAACTCTCCACTAGGGAAGGAGGAAGCTGTCGTCGTAAATCGAGTTCGCTGACCAGATCATCCAGCCAAGGTCCCGTTTCTCGGCCACGTTCTGGACCGCGAGAATCTCCTTGGCGTTGAGCTGCCATGTTTGGATCCAAGGCCGGTAGATCGAATCCCCCTTGAGTTTCGGAATGCCAGCATCCAGCGCACCGCTCACGATCTCAACTGGGTAGTTGTTGGGGTTGTCAAAACCCTTCCAGCCGGGGCCGTAGGTGTATGTGTAGATCATGGGTGACAACACATCAATCACGCTCGACAACGCCGCTGGCGACTGGCCGATACCCTCGTCCCACCCGCTCTCAAGCGTGATAGCGAAGATGTCCGCTGCCACTGCGCAACCCATCGGGTTCAGCAGGTCATGTGCCTCCTGCAGGAACGCCGTAATGGTGGCGACCCTGACCTCCTCGGTGTACGGCTCCTTGAAGCTGAGCCGCTTGATGTTGCCATCGGACGGGAAGCGCACGTAATCAAACTGGATTTCGTCGAACCCCAGGTTGCAGGCTTCCTCCGCAAGGTCCAAAGCCAGCTTCCAGGAGTCGCGGTTCGTCGGATCGAGCCAGCGCAAGCCCTTGTTGTTCTTCCACGGTTGACCGGTCGTATTGTCGATTACTGCAAGCTCCGGCCGCGCCTTTGCGAGGGGGTTGTCTTGGAATGTCACAATTCGCGTGATCTTGTACAGACCGGCCGCGTCCATGTCCGCGATCACCTGCTTGACATCGTAGAAGTCCCTCACAGCACCGATCTCGTTGGCCTGTTCGACCTCGCTCTTGTGGAAGATGATGCCGTCCTCGTTGCGGGTGTCGAGAACTAACCCATTAACTTCCGATCTGGCAGCAAGATCGAGGATTCTCTGCCACGCGGCGGGAGACGCAGCCTTCTCCGCGTTGACGCGCAACGCCTTGATCATCAGCGGCGAGAGTGTCATATCGAGGCTCGGAGCATCACCGTCCCAACGTATCGCAGCCGACTCCCACGCCGGCCGACTCACCCGCAACTCCCCGGGAGTCACGCGCTCAAGCCGGTACTTGCCGGTGGAATCGGTCTTATCGACAACGCTACCAAGCGACACTACGGCAGCCGAAAGGGGTCTACCATCCGGCGTCGTGATCGTGCCCTCAAGTATCACCGGATTGAGCTGGACCTCATAGATGCCATCCTCTGGCAACACGGTGATCAGCGAAGAGTCGGTGTAGAACCCGGGAGCGTTGACTATCAGCTGGGTTGCGGTCTCTCCCCACTCCAGACTAATGACGCCAGTTTCATCGGCAGTACCGACGTTCTCACCGAGAGAAACCTGTGCGGCTATTGGCTCAAGCATCTCGCGATCCACAACTTTGATAGCGATCTGCGGGGGTGGAGGCTCCGGCGACCGCACCGTCTCACCAGACACGATGATGCTTGGACCAGCGCACGCCCCTAACCCAAGGGCGGCGAAGACCAGTATGAGACCAAAATTTCGGGGGCGCATCAGCAGAAAACGATCCTCGAGACGACTCGGCGGGAACCTGCAACGTCCTGAAAGGGTAGCCGCCCGTTGCGCCAACCGCCGACACCTGATAGGTTAAGAGCAACATCCCCCATTTGGAGGACCCTGGGGGATGTACGGAAGGGTATCGGGGGTAGTGATGGCGACGACCGCTCGGCGGTTGCCGGGGCACGACACAATCGGGATGTATCTTGAGGAAGTGGCTGCGCACGAGCTGCTGAACGCGCCCGACGAGGTGCGACTCGCAAGAATCATCGAACGGGGGCAAGCTGCCGCGATTACCCTCGCCGATCAGTCCACCCTCCTGCCCAGATCCGCCCGTAGACAGCTTCGCCTCGACATCAGCCAGGGGCTCGAAGCTCAGGCAGACTTCATACGCTCGAACCTACGTCTTGTTGTCTCCATTGCAAAACGTTACACGGGTCGCGGCCTCGACCTGCTGGATCTCATTCAAGAGGGAAACCTTGGACTTATCCGTGCCGTTGAGAAGTTCGATTGGCAAATGGGGTACAAATTCTCGACCTACGCCACCTGGTGGATCCGCCAAGCGATTTCGCGTGGACTCGGAAACCAGGGTCGGACCATCCGCATACCGGTCCACATGATCGATGTAGTGCGGACGACGCGAGAAACTATTCTGAGTCTCACCGATGAGCTTCGCCGCCGACCGACCCTCGCCGAAATCGCTGAACGCTCTGGTCTCACGATCGACAAGGTTCGCCGAGCCCTCGCCGCCCCAAGCGACCCCGTCTCTCTGGACCGACCAGTCGGGGAAGACCAGGAGTCAACGCTGGCCGACTTTGTGGCCGACGACTGCGCAGTCGATCCATTTCTAGCCGTTGAAGCAAGACTCGGATTTCAGGAACTCTTTGCTGCACTGCGTGAGCTAACGCCGCGAGAGCGAGATGTGGTCATCCTCAGATACGGCCTGGACGGCGAGGCTCCGCGCACTTTGTCGAAAACAGGTGCCCTGCTCGGAATCACCCGCGAGCGTGTCCGCCAGGTGGAAACTCGGGCACTTGTCCGCTTACGCGACAACTCCGAAGGGACCGGCCTGCGGGGCCTTCTCTAACCCGTGTTGACGGGTACCGACGCCGATGCCCGAAAACCCCGTCGTGAGCGGAGTCCTACACTGCAGGGATGGATGTCATCTTCTTGCTCATCGTCGCTGCGGTTCTCGGTGGGATCGGAGCGAGGCTCGCCGGCCAGGACAACAACGGATGTTTCATGTCGATCGTCCTCGGCCTCATCGGCGCCATGCTCGGTCGGGCCGCATCAACCAGGCTCGGAATCGGTGATATTTGGACGATCACGCTTGGTGGTACCCAGATCCCCGTGCTCTCGACAATTGCCGGCTCCGCGATATTCGTTGCGCTGCTCAACGTTCTTGCGGGAAAAAAGCGGCGCTGACGACACACCCAGCTCGCCTTCGCTAATCGCCAGCCAGCGGCGAAAATCCCTCGGTCACGAGGTTCGTTTCTTGCCCCGATGCGCATCGAGCGGGACAGTTGCCGTCCCGTCAGCAAGGGCAAGATCGTCGGCTGCGATGCGGGCGAGCGTCGCTTCCCTGAGCTGATCAGCAAAGGCATCCTTCGATGCGCTCCACACCCAGTGAAGAGCACAGACTTCCTCCCAATGGCACGGTCCTCCCTTAAGGGCACATTCGCCGCCATCGAGTGGGCCCTCGGTCGCTTCGATGATATCGAGAAGTGTGACCTCGTCGGCTGGCCGGGCAAGAAGGTACCCGCCGGTCCGACCGGGACGAGACGTGACTAGCCCGTTGCGTTGAAGGATCGGAAGGATCTGGTGAAGAAACCCCTTGGGAATGGCCATCTCCTCCGACAGTTTGCTCGCGGTCACCATCTGATCTTCATCGCGGGCGAGATAGACCAGGGCACGTATTGCGTAGTCGGTTCTTCGAGTCGGAACGATCTTCATACGCGTTCAACCCTACAGTCCGCGGCGGTTAAGGAAACCCGAATGACTTGTTTGCGCACGAACCTTCCCTGTATATTGTCACGCAATGTACTCAACATACGACCGCGACAGCGTGTATGTTGCCATATTGAGGGAAGCGTGAGGGGAAGATGCAGGAGATTGCTCACTGCCGTCAGATCGTTCGTCTTGCTGTGTCACCGCGGCGGATGAGGCGATGAAAAAGGACATAGTCAACGCGACCCTGCTGTGGATTGTGCTCAGCATTCTTGGCTGGATTCTCGTTCTCAACTGGAACATCTTCCCGCCAGCCCTCGCCCGTGAAGCCCGCATCGTCGACGATGCATTCAACCTTCTCACCGTGCTCGCCGTTCCCGTGTTTACCTTCGTCGTGGCGATCCTCATCTATGCGGCTTTTCGGTTCCGTTCACCGGGAGGGCTCGAGGATGGCCCCCCGATTCAAGATACGGGACGTATCTTGACTGCCTGGCTGGTTGTGACGATCGCACTTGCTGGCGGCATCCTGATCAACCCCGGTTTTGTCGGCATGTCGGAAGTCCGGGGTGAGGGTGGCGCCGACGTTGTCATCGGGGTCACCGGACAACGGTGGTCGTGGACCATAAGCTATCCGAACGGCGTCGACGTCACCAGCTACACGGGCGAGCTCGTCCTTCCGGTTGACCAACGCATTCAGTTCGACATCACGAGCCTCGATCCCGACGTCATCCATTCATTCTGGATCCCTGCCTTCCGCATCAAGAAGGATGCAGTCCCGGGTCGGATCACACAAATGTTCATTACCCCGACCGAAACAGGAACGTTCGCCGAAGACCCGAACGTCCGGGTGCAATGCGCCGAGCTGTGCGGACAGGGCCACGCGCAAATGTCGATGAAGGTACGTGTCGTCGAACAGGCTGAGTTCGACGCCTACTTGGACGAGATCTTGGCAGAAGGAGGCTAGGGCTATGTGGCCACTTATTCGCGGGACATTGTCAGGAATCGTCGGGTACATGGTCGGGGCTCTGATCGCGACCCTCACCACTACATCGACATTCTCCGGCGAGTTCGCACTCGTTCTGGGGTTCGTCTTCGGCCTGTTGGGTTGGCTCTTTGGCATCGGCATGTGGAATGCCTGGGGCCGAGAGTGGGTAGGTCTCACACCCAAGACAGAGAAGGCCGAGGGATGGCGCCGCTACCTCCGGTTCAACACTGACCACAAGGTCATCGGCGCCCAGTACCTCGTCACGATGCTGATCGTGTTCCTCCTCGCCGGTCTTGTTGCCATGGCGATGCGCGCCGAGCTGGCATCACCGGGCCAGAACCTGTTCACAGCAGATGTGTACAACAAGGTCATGTCGATGCACGGGATCTTGATGATCGCCGTCGCAGTGGCAGGCATCCTTGGCGCATTCGGGAACTATCTCGTGCCGCTCATGATCGGGGCAGACGACATGGCGTTCCCACGCATCAATGCCCTTGGTTATTGGATGGTGCCGCCGGTCGCTATTGCATTGCTTGCTGCGCCGCTTGTCGGATCGTTCGATGCCGGCTGGACAGCGTACCCTCCGCTGAGCGTCCTGAACGGCGACGGGCAGGTGCTCTTCAACGTCGCGGTCATTGCCTTCGGACTCTCGTCGATACTGGGAGGCCTCAATATCGTCGCGACCGTGATCACCATGCGAGCGCCCGGCATGACATGGTCGAAACTACCGATTTTCGTGTGGGCAGCATTTGCGGCGTCGATACTGAGCCTCACGGTCACGCAGTTCTTCGCAGCATCGCTCATCATGATCCTGCTCGATCGGATCGCAGGAACTACCTGGTTCGGAGCACCCGGAGGAGGCACCGCGCTGCTGTACGAGCATGTGTTTTGGTTCTATTCGCACCCGGCGGTGTACATCATGGTCCTCCCGGGCATGGGGGTCATCCTTGAGATAATCTCGCACTTCTCGCGCAAACCCCTCTTCGCTTACAAGGCAGTAGTTGTATCGTTCCTCAGCATTGCGGGCATTGGCTCTGTTGTGTGGGCACACCACATGTTCACAAGCGGTATGGCCCAGAACCTCGAGGGGCCGTTCATGGCTCTCACCGAGGCGGTTTCCATTCCCACCGGTGTCATTTTCCTGGCGGCCGTCGGTACGCTGTGGAGGGGCAAACTGTGGTTCCAGACACCGCTTCTCCTGGCGTTCTTCTGGATCTTTCAGTTCCTCATCGGCGGGATTACCGGCGTCTTCCTAGCCGATTTTGTCACCGATCTCTCGCTCCACGACACGTACTTCGTTGTTGCGCACTTCCACTACACCATCGTGGGCGGGTCCATCTTCGCTCTGATGGCGGGCACGTTCTATTGGTTCCCGAAGGTCACGGGACGTATGTACAACGAGAAACTTGGGAAGATCTTTGCGACATGGTTCTTTGTGTTTTTCCAACTGACATTCATCCCGCTGTTCTGGGTGGGACTCAACGGCATGAATCGACGAGTCGCTACATACCAGGACAACCTGGGTGGCGTGAATCGTTTCGCCTCGATGATGGCAATGATCATGGGGTTGAGTTTTGTTCTCTTCGTCGTCAACCTCTTGTGGTCGGCGAAATTCGGACCAGTAGCACCAGCAAATCCATGGAATGCGCGCACCCTTGAGTGGCAGGTGTCCTCTCCCCCACCCGAGCACAACTTCCCTTCACCTCCATCGGTCGATGGAGGGCCCTATGACTATGGAGTCGTCGGCGCACCCACCCATCTCCGAGAAGTAGCGGACCCTGTGGGATAAGCGTATGACGAGCGAAACCAACGATGGAGGAACGATGACCGCAGTTACGCCAGCGACCGGCCCGGGAACCTATAACGACAGGGTACGGTTGGGATGGATCACGGCGGCACTACTCGCGGTCCTGACGCTCATCGAATACGCCGTTGCAATCAACGTCGAGAACCCCCTGATACTTCTCCTTCCATTCGTCCTCGCCAAAGGGGCATTGATCATGGACTTCTTCATGCATATCAGAAAACTGAAGACCGGAGGCGACCACTGATGACGACCAGCGCAGAACCAATCCAACACGGCGCCGGTCCGTCGCGGCAGCGACGAATCAACCAGCTCGGACTGTGGTTGTTCTTTGCTTCGGAAACGTTCCTGTTCGGGGCGTTCATCTCGTCGCGGTTCATAACGTCCCAGACGTCCACCCCCGAAGATCTGAACCAGGCCCTTGCGCTCGCACTCACGATTGTGCTCCTGTTGTCGAGCATCAGCGCATACCTAGCCGAGACCGCAAACGCTCATGACGATCACCGTGGTTTCCGGATCTACACCGTTGCGACGATCACACTTGGTGCCCTCTTTCTCGGAGGCGTCGCCCTGGAGTGGAAAGAAGCGCTCGAATACTTCCCACCAGGGACGATCTACGGGACGGCCTTCTTCAGCCTCGTGGGGCTGCACGCATTCCACGTACTCACCGGCCTCATCGCACTCGCGGTGATCCTCTTTCTTGGCAAGGAAGGGCGCTTCGGTTCAAAAGACAGCTGGCCGGTGGAGGGTGTCATCAAGTACTGGCACTTCGTTGACCTCGCATGGGTGATCATCTACCCGACGCTCTACTTGTTCTGACGGGGCTCCGTCGCAGACGACCCGGACGCGGTTGGTTAGAACAGTCGCAGGTGTGGCGAGTCGATGCCGCATAGGCGGTCGTAGTCAACTTCGACCCAACCAATCCCACGATCCTCGGCAAGCACCCGCGCCTGGGGTTTCACCACCTGGGCGACAAAGATGCCCCGCACCGGCGCGAGCCGGTCATCGCGGTTGAGGAAGTCGAGATACCGCGTGAGCTGCTCGACACCATCGATGTCCCCACGACGTTTGATCTCGATCGCAACGGTCCCCTCCTCAGTAGTGCGGCACAACAGGTCCACCGGACCGACCGGTGTTGGATACTCCCGCCGAATCAGCTCAAGCCCCTCCTCGATTTCCTCGGGATGGTCCGCCAGGAGCCGCTGAAGGTCCGCTTCGACACCGTCCTTTTGGAGACCGGGGTCGTCGCCGAGTTCCATGGCGGTTTCGAAGAAGATCTCCCCAAACGTGATCGTCAGCGTCTCCCCCTTGGGATTCGTCACGATCCACCGTTGGCCGTCGTCAATGAGATGGTTCGGGGCGTTCATCCAATTGAGCGGTTTGTACGCACCGCCATCGGCGTGCACCGCCACACAACCATCGGCTTTCACCATGACAAGACGCGTTGCAAGGGGAAGGTGAGCGTTGAGCCGACCCTCGTAGTCGACGGTGCATTGGGCAATAACAATCCGCATCCACCCAGGCTACCCGAACCCACCCTGTGGATAGCGCGCAGGTGTTGAACGAGCTAGACCGCTGCGCCGACGGTCGCCAACACCGCGGTCGTGCAGCGTTGGCGGTACTCGGGGTGGGATTCCTCCCAGTCGGCGCGTTGCAGCCATTGCAAGAAGAACCCCTCGACAATGGCCCGCATCGTCGCGGCAGCATCTTTCGGATCACCCTTCGGGATCGACCCGGTGGACATCGCAGTGCTCAATATCTCGGCGTAGTGGCCCTCAATAATCTCGGCGGCCGTCGCACCAAGACTCTCGAATCCGTCGGCCCTCGTCTGGTGCTCAACACCGTCGAGATAGAAACGGAAGAAATCTCTGTTCGCTTGCGGGTTGCGCCACACCGCCGCGACCACCGCCCGAATCGCATCCACCGGATCCCCACTCGCCTCGACCGCAGCACGAAGCCGCGTTGCGGTACCGCGCAGCACCCACTCCAGGGCCGCAAGCACAAGCGCATCCTTGGAACCGAAGTGATAGAGGACCAGCCCCTTGGAGACCTCGGCCTCGTCGGCGACTTCACTCAGAGGAACACGATGCACACCACGGCGCGACATCACTCGATACGCGGCCTTCACGATCGTAAGGCTGCGTTCCTCGACCGACGCCTCGGTGGTGGTCAAGACCGCCACGGAGCCCTACGGCAGCTTGACATAGAGAAAGTCCTCGGGTTTGTTCTGGATGCCTTTGGACGGTGGGGCAATCCAGCTTGCATACTCTCCGGCCTCGAACTTTGAATTCATCAGGCCCTCGATATGAGCCCGGTCGGCGGGCGTAGGGAGCCACTCGTCGCGAACTGCCGACCATTCATCGTCGGTGAGTAACTCTCCCGCCGGCGATGCATTGAGGTCCGCAAACTCGCCGATAGCCCGGTTGAAGGCGACGTGCGGTAGCCGGATCTCGAAATCGATACCCGCCCCGGCGATCACTCGATTCCACCGGGTGATCCCACCCTGACAATCGTCGATGAAGTCGTCACGCAACCGGGCGTTGAGAGCAATGAGGGCGGAAACATCAACCGGACGGAACTTGCCGTCCACGAGCTTCATCACCGGGTAGGTGTCGTCGACAAGGCGATGATCGTCATCGATCTGCGACTCGTGATAGCGGCCCTTGATCCCTGCGTTGAAAGCATTCGCCGCATTGGTCGACTCCTCCGAACCGAACAGATCCAGCGTGAGAGAGAAGTGGAGATTGGTCTTGCGTTGAATCGTTGGCAGGTCGATCACCCCGAGCGCCCGGACTGCCTCCAGGTCATTCGGGTCTTCGATGCCGGCGGCCTCCATCGCCTCGACTGTTGCCTGAACGACACGGCGAATCCCGGTGTACCCGACAAACATGTGATGCGCTTCCTCTGCAAGCATAAAACGACACGTTCTACTCAGCGGATCAAAACCTGATTGGGCGAGCGCCTCAAGCTGCATCTTCCCATCACGATCAGTGAAGTACGTGAACATGAAGAACGACAACCAATCGGGTGTCTCCTCGTTGAACGCTCCCAGCATGCGGGGACGATCATCACTCCCGGACTGGCGCTCCAGCAGTGCTCCAGCCTCCTCGCGTCCGTCCCTTCCAAAGTATTTCTGCAACAGATACACCATCGCCCACAGATGGCGGCCCTCCTCGACATTCACCTGGAAGAGGTTGCGGAGGTCGTAGAGAGACGGGGCCGAAGCACCGAGGAAGCGTTGTTGCTCGACCGATGCCGGTTCCGTATCACCCTGGATCACGATGAGTCGACGCAGCAATGCCCGATACTCCCCCGGAACCTCCTGCCATACAGGTTCCCCGGCGTGTTCGCCGCACGGGATGGTGCGACCCTCGACTGCTGGAGCAAGCAGGATCCCCCAGCGATAGTCGGGCATCTTCACATAATCGAACTGTGCCCAGCCCTCATTCTCGACACTGACTGCGGTTCGTAGGAACACGTCGGCAGCTTGGAATCCGTCGGGACCCATCGACATCCACCAGTCAATGTACCCGGGATGCCACGCCTCAAGGGCGCGGCGCAGCTTCGGATCGTCGGCGAGCCCGACGTTGTTCGGTATCAGGGCGTCGTAGTCAACCTTCTCTGAACTCGTCACGTCAAACTCTCCTCTTGTCGTACTCGGGACGCAGACCCGTCCCGTATCGGCGCAGTGCGCCAGTTTCACCGGAAGCACTAGGCCGTTGAAAGACCCAGTTCTGCCACGCCGTCAGACGACCGAATATTTTCGTTTCCAACGTTTCGGGACCGGGGAACCGAAGATTCGCTTCCATCGCGGTCAAACAGTCGGGACTAAACGACGTACGCTCCTCAAACATGATGCGCAGTTCGTCGTCCCAGTCGATATCGTCATAAATCTCAGTAACGAGGCCAGCTTGCATCGCGGCATCCGCGTCGAGTGACGTGCCGATCGTCTCCTCGGCTGCTCGAAGTCCTTCGTCATCGCCCCAGAAGCGGGTACCGATTCGTGCCAAACCGTTCGACATCGGAAGCACACCCCGACTCGACTCCGACAATGCAAGAACCGCCGTCCGATCGTCGTCCTCTGTGGTGCCGAGAAACATGTAGGTTCGGTCGCTCGCAAGAGCGAGTTCGGCAAGCACACCACCAAAACACGACCCTGGATCGATCAGGGAAATAATCGTTCGCGAGGTCACATCGACGCGTTTGAGAATGCGCCGCCAGTACAACATCACCTCGTGAACGAACCAATTGTCATCGTGTTCGTGGAGAAAGCGGTCATGATCGAGAACAGCTTCCATGTCGCCTTCGGTCCGAATGATCCACGTACCAATCTCCAACTCGTTCACCCTGAGATGAAGAATCGCATCGTCAAGCTCACGCGCCGCACGCAATGCCCACCAATCAGCGCCGGCGGAGCCAGCAGCCTCGGTATCGGACGGGGCTGGTCCGGTGGGCCCCTTGACGACGATCTCAGCGGTGCGGGCACTCCGGTTGATCGTGACGGTCACCGACGAGTACACCACACCGTTGTCACTAAAGTTTCGATCCAGGGGTGTGAGGGGGACCCCGACCGCATCGGCCGGTCGCGGGCTCGCGTCCGCAAACTCGTTAGCTCGATCGGCGACTCGCTCGTCGAACACTGAACCGGGCACCAACTCGTCGATGAGCTTCCACTCAACAGCCCGGGAGCCCTTGATGCCCTCCTCGATCGTGCAAAAGACGTCTGCCCGATCGCGGCGAACGAATCGTTTGTCCACCAGCCGGGTCAACCCACCGGTACCCGGGAGGACCGCAAGCAAAGGAACCTCCGGCAACGCCACGGATGCACTGCCATCGTCGATCAACATGATGTGGTCGGTTGCGAGCGCGAGCTCGTATCCGCCGCCCGCGGCGGTACCGTTGATCGCGGCCAGGTAACGCTGACCGGACTCTGCGGTAGCCTCCTCGATACCGTTGCGGGTCTCGTTGGTGAACTTACAAAAATTCACCTTGAGTGGATGCGGCGCTCCGGCCAACATCGTGATGTTCGCACCGGCGCAGAACACCCGCTCCTTCATCGACCCCAAGACCACGGCGCCGACCTCGGGATGTTCGAAGCGGAGACGCTGAACTGCGTCCGCAAGCTCGATGTCAACACCGAGATCGTACGAATTGAGCTTGAGCTTGTAGCCGTCGTGAAGCCCGCCATCGGGATCGACGTCCATGTCGAGTGTTGCAACCCGACCATCGACCCCAAGACGCCAATGCCGGTACCGATCAGGATGGGTTTGAAAATCTATCACAAACATAAGATAGACTGACCGGTCAGTCAGGACAAGTAGGGCCGCACAATGGGCGACCATGACGGGTCGGGGGTTTAACCGACCGAGCCTTCCATTTGCAGCTCGATAAGGCGGTTGAGTTCGACCGCGTACTCCATCGGAAGTTCCTTCACGATCGGTTCGATAAAGCCGGCAACGATCATCGCCATGGCTTCTTCCTCCGAAAGTCCACGAGCCATCAGATAGAACAACTGCTCGTCACCGACCTTGGAAACCGTCGCCTCGTGACCGATGTTGGTGTTCGATTCCTCTATCTCAAGATACGGATAGGTGTCCGAGCGTGAATCCTCATCGAGAATTAGGGCATCGCACCGCACAAACGAATGCGCGTTCTTGGCGCCGTCCTCCACCCTCACCAGACCGCGGTAGCCACCACGACCCCCATCAAGCGAAATCGACTTCGAGGTAATCAGAGACGTGGTGTTGGGAGCGACGTGCACCATCTTGGCGCCAGCATCGAGCACTTGACCCTTACCCGCCATCGCAATCGACAGCACCTCGCCGTGGGCGCCTTCTCCCATCAGCCACACCGCCGGATACTTCATCGTGAGACGAGAGCCGAGGTTGCCGTCGATCCATTCCATGGTGGCGTTCTTGTAGGCCACGGCCCGTTTCGTCACTAAATTGAAGACGTTCGTTGACCAGTTCTGGATGGTCGTGTAGCGGCACCGACCGCCCTCCTTAATGATGATCTCGACAACGGCAGAATGCAGCGAGTCGCTCGAATACGTCGGCGCCGAGCACCCCTCGACGTAGTGGCAGAAGGCCCCCTCATCGATGATGATGAGCGTCCGCTCGAACTGGCCCATGTTCTCCGCGTTGATCCGGAAGTACGCCTGCAGCGGTTGGTCCACATGCACGCCCGGCGGGACGTAGATGAACGACCCACCCGACCACACCGACGAGTTCAACGCGGCGAACTTGTTGTCATTCGGAGGGATGATCGTCCCAAAATACTCCTTGACGATATCCGGATAGTCGCGCAGCGCGGTGTCCATGTCGCAGAAGATCACACCGAGTTCTTCGAGGTCTTCGCGGTTGCGGTGGTACACGACTTCGGATTCATACTGAGCGGTCACCCCGGCAAGGTACTTGCGCTCCGCTTCGGGAATTCCAAGCTTCTCGTACGTCTCCTTGATGGAGTCGGGAACCATGTCCCAGTCCTTGGCCTGCGAGTCGGTCGGCTTGATGTAGTAGTAGATATCATCAAAGTCGATCTCCTCGAGCAGACCGCCACCACCCCAGGTGGGCATTGGCTTTGCGAGGAACCGCTTGTAGGATTTGAGGCGGAAGTCGAGCATCCACTCGGGTTCCTTCTTCATGCGCGAGATTTCACGGATGAGTTCTTCGTTCAACCCCTTCTCGGGTTTGAACACATAGTCCTCCTCATCGGCCCAGCCGAGGGAGTACTTTCCAAGATCAACATCTACAACTGCCACGAGAACCTCTCCACGTTGGACGGGGTGTCACCTATTTAACACTACCGTCATAGTGTCATTATCGCACATATCAATTGCGCTGGAAACCACTCAATAAGGTACCAGGTCCGCGGTGGGACACCGTCGCGATCGCTGAACAAAGGAGTGTGCGAGCATACGCTCAAGCCAACCTGGTGGTAGATGGCCCACCGGGCTGGGTGTGGGAGTGGGGGAAGACCGTTCCATCCCGGTGGACCATCATCACTAGTAATAACGTCCACCGCACCGATGATGTTCCCTCTAAAGCACCGACGAGGTCGTGATCGGAGCGGGGTCAACCCAGACCGGGGCCTCTGGACGTATCACGAGGAACTCCTTTTTCGCCGCATCCCATCGATTCAGCAACTGGGAACCGCGTTCACTGGCGGTCAGCGCGACATGGCGGGCAATGATCGCGGCGAGGTGTTCCCCATCGGATACCGAGAGTTCGTGCGGGACGTTCGTCGTCGCCACCTGACGACGTGATGTTCGCACTGGATCCCAGAGGAACAGCACACCGCCGGTCATTCCCGCGGCAATGTTACGACCTGCAGCTCCGAGACAGACAACGGTCCCGCCGGTCATGTACTCACAACCGTGGTCCGCCATGCCTTCGACGACGGCGACCGCACCCGAGTTCCGGACCGCAAACCGCTGGCCGACGGCACCGGCGACATAGAGCTCTCCGCCGGTCGCACCGTACAGGCATGCGTTCCCCGCACCCTGCACGCGTTCGTCGGTCGAGCGATGTGGTGCAATCGAGATCACACCACCACCCATGCTCTTGCCCACATAGTCATTGGCCGTGCCGAGAAGATACATTGATACTCCCGGTGACAGGAAGGCCCCGAAGGACTGGCCAGCGGTCCCCGACAGACGCACCGTGACCGTGCCGTCTGCGGCTCCAAGACCGTCGGTGAGGTCGGCGATCTCTCCCGACAACCGGGTACCGATCGCACGGTCAGTATTCCTGATCGGGAACGCGAGATCGACCGTCGTTCCCCGAGCGACGGCACGTCTGCCCTCTACCGCGAGCAATTCACCGACGCGAGATCGTTCAATGCTCTTGAAATGCCTACTCGACGAGAAATCGCTCCTGCCGAGCCGATCCACGAATGCCGCCGCGACCGGGTTGGAACCGTCGAAGGGAGTGAGCAGGTCGGCGCGACCAACAACCTCCGCCAGGGTTCGAGCACCCATTGCCGCGAGGTGGTGACGAATTTCTCCACCGACGTGGCGGAAGAGTGCAACGACCTGGTCCACACTGCCGGTGTACTTCGCACGCAGGTCTTCGCGCTGGGTCGCGATCCCGACCGGGCAGGTGTTCAGGTGACATTGACGCACCATCTTGCAGCCGAGCGCGAGCAAGGGCACCGTTCCCCACCCGTACCGATCGGCACCAAGCAGCGCGGCGATGATAACGTCTCGACCCGTGCGCATACCCCCGTCGGTCTCCACACTGAGACCGGACCGAAGACCATTGTGTACGAGCGCCTGGTGGGCCTCGGCGAGTCCGAGTTCCCAGGGTGAACCGGCGTGTTTGATGCTGGCCAGCGGCGACGCACCGGTACCACCAGCGTTGCCCGAAATGGTGATGCCATCGGCAAGGGCCTTCGCCACACCGACGGCGATCGTCCCGACACCAGGACCCGAGACAAGCTTCACCGACACGCGGGCCAACGGTTTGAAAGTCTTGAGGTCATAGATGAGCTGCGCCAGGTCCTCGATCGAGTAGATATCGTGATGTGGTGGTGGCGAAATCAATGTGACACCGGGCAAGGTATGTCGCAGAGCTGCGACGGCTGGGGTTACCTTGTGGCCCGGGAGTTGCCCGCCCTCGCCCGGTTTCGAACCCTGAGCCATCTTGATCTGGAACTCTTCCGCCGATGCCAGATACCCGGGTGTGATTCCAAACCTGCCAGACGCGATCTGCTTGATCCGTGAGTTGCGCGACGTTCCGAACCGTTCCGGATCTTCACCTCCTTCGCCCGAGTTCGACATTCCTCCGATGTAGTTCATCGCTTCGGCCAAGGTCTCGTGCGTCTCGGAGGAGATCGCACCGAGGGACATCGCCGCCGTCGTGAAACGCCGCATGATGCGCTCGATCGGCTCGACCTCGTCAACCGGGACCGGCGTGCCAACGGATCCGATGGCGAGCAGATCGCGAATCTCGAGAGCGGGCCGGTCGTCCTGGACCTGTGCGATATATGTCTCCCACTCGGATATCGCACCAGATCGCACCGCCCTTTGCAGGGCAAGCACGGCTCGGGGTGCGGCGATGTGGGGCATGCCGCCACGACGGTGCTTGTAGTAACCGCCAAGGTCTTCTTTCCCAGTATCGAAGTCGGCGTGACGGCGAATAATGTCGTGTTCGATCCGGTCCCATCCGACCCCACCGATGCGATGCTGTACCCGGCGAAATGCCCTATCGACGACCTCGTGGTCGAGACCGATAGCTTCGAACAACTCGCTCCCCCGATAGGACGAAATTGTGCAGATACCCATCTTTGACATGATCTTGAGCAGACCCGTCTCAAGGGAGCGACGATAGTTCTCCTGCGCTTCGACCGGTCCGACGTCGATCGCTCCTTCGAGTGCCATCCTGCGAACCTGTTCAATCGCCAGGTACGGGTACACGGCCGATGCGCCAACTCCGACGAGACAAGCAAAGTCGTGGGCGTCGCGAGGTTCGCCGGACACTGCGATGATCGATGCATGGAGCCGCAACCCGTCGTCGATGAGACGATGATGAACGGCGCCGACCGCTGCGACGACCGGGAGTGGCGCACGGGCCGCGGTAACCCCCATATCGGTAAGGACAAGGATCGACACCCCTTCAGCCACCGCAGCAGAGGCTTCATCGCACAGCTCATCGAGTGCACCAAGCATGCCCTCGGTCCCAGACGCCGCATCAAAGGTGATGTCCAATTTGTGCGACCGAAAGTGCGGATCGGTGTTCCCGGTCAGATCCTGAAGCTCGGCGTCGCTGAGGACCGACGAGTGCAGCTCCAGCAAGTGGGCCTGCTGGGCGGTCTCGGTAAGGATCGACCCGCGACGTCCAAGGTATGTCCGCAGAGACATCACGAGCTTTTCGCGAATGGGATCCATCGGCGGGTTGGTGACCTGGGCGAACGCCTGGTGAAAGTAACGCGGCAGCCGTTGCGGCCATTCTGAGAGTGCGGCAAGGCCGGTGTCGTGGCCCATGGACAGCATCGGATCGACACCCTGTGCCATTGGCTGGAGGATCAGTCGCCGTTCCTCGGCCGTGTATCCAAAGACGCGGGCGAGTTTCGTCGCGTCGTAGCGTTCGTCCTGCTCATCATCGAACGGCCCGTGAACAGTCTGGGTCTCGGTCGTAATCCATTCGACGTACGGCGCCTTCGCGGCGAGACGCTCGCGAACCTCGTCGGCGAAGATGACTCGACCATCTTCGAGGTCGACGAACAGCACATCACCCGGACCGAGCTGACCGGTCGCGATAGCCTCGACTTCGTCCGCTGGGGATAACCCGGCCTCGGACGCAACGATGACGATATCGTCCGTCATTGTCCACCGAGAGGGCCGCAAGCCGTTGCGATCGAGACCGGCAATGAGGTGCCGCCCATCGCTGGCGGCTATCGCAGCCGGACCATCCCATGGTTCGCTGAGGAACGCGTGATACTCATAGAACGCTCGCATCTCATCGGACAGATCACTGACGTTCTCCCACGCTTGTGGCATGAGCATCTCTTTTGTATGTGACACAGATCGCCCCGAACGCACGAGCACCTCGAACGCGTTGTCAAGCGAAGCGGAGTCCGATCCGAGGGGTTCAATGAGCGGGTTGAGGTCCGAAAGTCGCTCTCCCCACAGATCACTCACGAGATCGTTGCTGCGGGCCGCCATCCAACTGCGGTTGGCTTGCACCGTATTGATCTCACCGTTGTGCGCCAGCATCCGGAATGGCTGCGCCATGCCCCAAGCCGGAAAGGTATTCGTGGAGTACCGCTGGTGAAAGATCGCAAAGTCGGTTTCGAACATCGGATCTACCAGATCCCAGTAGAACTGCTCGACCGTCGAGGCGAGGAACAACCCCTTGTAGACGATGGTTCGGCTCGACGCTGAGCAAATGAAGAAGGCCTCATCCTCGACCTGTCGTGTGGCAAGGCGGCGAGCGAGGTACATCTTTCGCTCAAAGTCATCGCTTGACACAGTCTCTGGTGCGGCGACCATGAGCTGCTCGATCACGGGCAGCGAGCGACGCGCCGTCTCAGACAGGATGGTGGTCCCCACCGGAACAGTTCTCCACCCGAGAACATCAAGGTCTTCTCGCCGTGCGGCAGTCTCCACAACGTCTCTCGCCGCAGCCGTGTTAGCGGTCGGAAGGAACACCATGAACACGCCGAGACGGCCCTCACCGACAGGGGTAATTCCCATCCGAACAAGGTCACGTTCGAACAGTTTGAACGGTATACGTGTCATGAGGCCAGCGCCGTCACCGGTGCCATCTGACGACCGGGCGCCACGGTGGTCAAGGGCGTGGAGACACCGTACCGCAGTCTGAATCATCCGATGGGTGCGGCGCCCTCTGCGATCCGAGACAAAACCGACACCACAGGCGTCGCGTACATCCTCAGGGTCATAGAACCCGTGATGATTCGTCATCTCGTCACCTCCACTGCGCGTCGTTGCAAGAGCTGAGTAGCGAGTCTCCTAACGCATGAAACACATCCCCAACAGTGTGCGCACTGTACGGAGTGTGTTGATATCTGCAAAAAGGATGCATAGAAGATCCGGATTCATGCAGGTATACGGTCTTCTACGCTATGGGGTATGCCTGCTCTCGTCATCGGCGCCGACACCCCACAGGGCGCGAAAATCATTGCGGCCCTTGAGGCTCGTGAGGGTGAGCTCCGTGCGTTTGTTAGTACCCCGGAGGCTCGATCAAACTTCCTTGCCCGGGGTATTCCGGCCGCAAACGGCGATGTCTCCGATGGTTCACACGTTGGTGGCGCCGCCTACGGAGTGTTCTGTGCGATCTGCATTTCGACCGCGACTCACGACCCGCGTGAGCGGTCATTCGCGAAGACCCCCGCCGAAGTCGTTGCTCAGTGGGCGGATGGACTCCGCGATGCCAAGATCGGCCGGATCATATGGGTGTCCTGCGATGACGTCGACGGATCGGCACTAGCCAAGATCGGAGTTGAGTTCGTGTCCGTCATCTTCGACGACGCGACCCCCGAGCAAGTCCTCCACCTCGTCAATGCCGAGACCGTCTAGCGGCGCTCGACCAGTGCGATCAAAAGACCTCTTGGCACACCGGGGCGGTCACAGTTCGAAACGTGTGATGAAGATCGATGACCGCTCCGGGATCGCCCCCTATCCGCCCGGCGGCCGCAAGCTGCACCGCTGATCCGCCACCAAGGTATAGGGAGCTGAGTTCGACGATCCCGAGCGTGATGTCCGGCGAATCCTCGGTCCGTTGACAACTCCCAACGCCGTCGCGAACCGTGAGCCGGAAAACTCCACCCAGCGCAGGCCGAAAGGAATCAGTGACCTTGAGCGTGACATCGATCTCTGCCTCGTATGTCCGAGCCGCGAGCGCATCCGGGATGTCGAGGATGCGGACCCACAGCCCGTCTCTCATCGTACGATGGACCGCCCGATGGTTGCCCACAAGATACGCAAGAGGGTCGTCGACCGGCATCGTCGGCCACGTGACAGTCGGGTAGAGATCGATCGATGTCATGAAACGCCATATCGTCTCACGAGCTCGGTCATCATCGGCGTACATCTCAACGATCTGCACCGGGGCGGATCCGTCCAAGGTAAAGGTGTTGGGGTGACGGAATGTCGCGAGACCGGTGAGCCGACCTCGGCGGTGGGTACGAAGTACACGAAGCGCGGTGCCGCCGTCGCGCCGATACTCCGGATCGTCAAAGATTCGCGCCCGCCACCATGCATCGGAACGAACATGGAGGCCGGCCCGGTGCCGCGAAGTGCGTTCAAAGATTGCCTTGTAATCGTCCTCGACATCTTTAACCACTGCAAGCGAGACGTCGTCGAGCTCCCCCGGCTCGGGCCAAGCCAGAACACCGGAATCGATGCTCGCTTTGTAGTGCGACGTCCCAACGCCGTACCCGTACCGGCCGTAGATCAAAGCCTCGCTGGCCCACAGAGCCGACAAGGTTTCTCCCCTTTCAACGGCTTGGTCGAGGAGCGAGCCCATGATCTGAGTAAGGGCTCCGCGACGGCGGTGGGTCGGCAGAACCGTGACGGCCGAGACCGCCGCCATGTCGAGCACGGCACCGCCCGGAACCGAGAGCGATGAATCAAGGGCGACCCCGGTCCCGATGAGGGTGTCACCACTCCACGCACAGACGAACCGATCGAACGGGACAAGCGTCTTCCACGTCTCCGTGGTCTCGGGCACCGGGTTCATCCCGAAGACCAGGGCGGTCGTGTCGAGCATTGCGGGAATGTCTTGTTCGGTGAGGCTGCGAATGTCGAAATCCATGCCTGCCAGGCTACCCGGTCGCCCTCACAGTGGAAGGCGACCTGGTCGCCCGATTCGTCAACGATATTCCCAAAGGCCGGTAGTGTCGTCCTCACGCCAAGAAGGGACTCGCTGCGATGCATGACAAAGTCGAACTAGCCGTTCAAATCCACCCCCAACAAGCCGACTACGCAGATATCCGAGATGCTGTCGTGCGCGCCGAAGACCTCGGGTTCGATATTGCGTACAACTGGGATCATTTCTATCCGCTGTATGCGGACCCCGACGGCAAACATTTCGAGTGCTGGACGATGCTCGGGGCCTGGGCCGAGCAGACTTCGCGGATCAAGATTGGCGCGCTGGTTACCTGCAATTCCTACCGCAACCCGGAGTTGCTCGCCGATATGGCCAGAACCGTCGACCACATCTCCGACGGAAGACTCATTTTCGGGATTGGCTCGGGATGGTTCGAACGTGACTACGACGAGTACGGCTACGAGTTCGGCACTGCTGGTGGGCGCCTGCGCGCGCTCGACGCAGCGCTTCCTCGGATCAAGGCCCGCTGGGCGAAACTCAATCCCCCACCGTCGGACATGCCGATCCTCATCGGTGGCGGTGGTGAAAAGGTCACACTGCGCATCGTTGCCGAACACGCCCACGTGTGGCACTACTTCGGTGATACCGAATCAATGAAACGGAAGTCTGAGATTCTCGACGGCTGGTGTGCAAAGGTTGGCCGCGACCCGAAGGAGATCCGCCGCTCGGTCGGGTTCCAGCCGCGTGAGGAAGCGGAGATGCTCAAGATGGCCGACACCTACTACGACCTCGGTTATCGGGAATTCACCTTTGGTCTCAACGGCCCCGACTACAACATGGACATGGCCACCGAATGGTTGGCATGGCGGGACGACAGGAACGCCAGCCAATAACCAACCCCCCGTTTTGGCGTCCATTTGGGCCATATATGGCCCAAATGGACGCCAAAACGGTTAGTTGGGGGCGGCGAGACGGCCGAGCACGTCGGCCATTGTCGTTGCATCACCGGTCAGCAGGTTGATGGCACCTACCGTCACGCCAGCTTCGCCGAACTCGACAAGGCGATCATGCACCGCCGGGACCGGTCCGACCAGCGAAATTGCATCAACAACATCGTCGGTGAGGGCCGCCGCAACCGCCGCACGGTCACCCGCCTGGAACCCGGCCAACACCTTCTCGGCGGCTTCCTCGAACCCACACCAAGCCAGGAACCGGTTGTACACCGGCTGGGCGAAGTAGGGACCGAAGGCACCCCGGATGATGTCGCGGCCGGCGTCAACATCATCGGTGACAACGGTGTGGAACCGCGCCATAACGCCAAACGCATCGGACAGCTCGCGGCCGGCAGCACCGGCACCCTCGCGGACAACAGCGAGCTGTCGAGGCACAACGCTTGCCGGCATGAGATTCAGGCAGACACCGTCGCCGACCTCACCCGCCGTTGCGAGCATCCCCGGACCGAGGGCGCCCACGTAGACATCGCAAACTCCCTGCGCGGAACCGGCGAGACGGAACTTGTCCATCTTCGCCGTCGCCGTATCGACACTACGCGCCCCGGCAATGGCTTGTTTGACGCCGTCCACCATGTCACGTACCCGAGTTCGCGGAGGTGCGAACGAACGGTCATGCCAGGCTTCGACGATCAGCCGTGAGGAGGCTCCGACCCCGAGATGGAACTCGCGCCCTGCAAGAAGTTGGCTCACCGTCACCGATCCCATGGCATGGAGTGCAATACTCCGGTTCGCGGCCGCAACCACCGCGATCCCCACGTTTGTTTCCTCGGTAGCGGTGGCTATAGCCCCGGCGAGGGCGAATGCCTCGGCGCCGGCGACCTCCGCAAGCCAGGCATCTCGAATCCCGAGGCGTTCCACGTCGACACAGAGCTGGACTGCTTCGGCGGCATTCATCGAGGGTGCAGTTGGACTCACCGCGATTCGCATGGTTCTCCGTTCCAAGGGCGAGATTCCAGGTTACTGTTCGACGGCCGGACTCCCCGACGACAGGCCGCGCTCCCATACCGCAACGAGCTCCGCATAACGCGCGCTGGTGCGTAGCAACTCGTCATGCGTCCCATCCGCAATGATGGCCCCGGCATCGATCATGATCACCCGATCGGCGCGTTCGGCGCTGCGCAGCCTGTGAGCAATCACGACCGATGTACGTCCGCTGAGCAGTCTGCGCAATGCCTGCTCAACGGCAAGTTCAGTTTGCGGATCGAGGTTCGACGTCGCTTCATCGAGAACGATCACATCGGGATCGACGAGAAAGGCTCGCGCCAGTGCAACCAACTGTCGCTCACCGGACGAGAACCGGCTCCCCCTTTCTCGCACCTCAGTGTTCAACCCCTCCGGAAGCGATCGCAACCAGCCATCGATACCCATCGTTTCACACACCGCCCAGATCGCGGCGTCATCAGCGCTGGGACGGCCGAAACGAATGTTCTCGCGCAACGTCGCGTTAAAGAGGAAGTCGTCTTGGGGAATGAGCGCGACAGCCGAAGCGCGCGACGCGTGAGTGAGCCTCTTGAGGTCTTGCCCGTCCAGGCGGACCTCACCCTTGACCGGGTCGTAGAACCGCATGAGAAGTTTCGCCACGGTGGACTTCCCCGCTCCGGTCTCCCCTACAACGGCAAGGCGTTGGCCAGGGGGAATCACGAGGTCGAGGTCCTCGAGGATCAAGTCGCCCGGTTCGTAACCAAACGAAACCGACGCCAGTTCGAGCCGTCCCTCCACCGGCGTCATGATGTCACGGGCGTCGGGGGCTTCAGCAACCTCCACCGGCGTGTCAACGACGGCAAAGAGTTTGTGAAGCGCGGCAACCGCCGATTGACCCAAGTTGTAGACGTTGGCCAGGTTGATGATCGGCATGAAAAACCAGTTGAGATACAGGAGAAATGCAACGAGGGTCCCGAAGCTCAGTGTGCCGTCGATGACCCGGCGGCCCCCGAGCGCCAGCACGATACCGACCGCCAGTGACCGGAGGAACGACACCATGGGGAAGTATTTCGATATCGCCCGTGCCGCACCCATGTTCGCCTCGAAGTACCGCTCATTGATGCGCCGAAACGCCCGGGCCTGCCCCGATTCCTGAGTGAACGCCTGGACAACACGGACTCCGGTGATGCCCTCCTGGAGCAGGGCAAGCACGCCTCCGATCCGCTCTCGGACCTGGGCATACGACCGGGAGACCCACCGCTGAAAAACCGCCGAAATGACAATCAGGATGCCAATCACACCGAGGATGGGAAGTGCGAGCCGCCAATCAACGGCAACCAGAAACACGGCAACGCCGAACGCGGTGAGTGCGTTGGATAGCGCCATCACGGCACCCTCGTTGACAAACTCGGTCATCGACTCGATATCCGACGTCATGCGTGCAACGAGGACACCGGCCTTCGAACGCCCATAGAACGGCATGTCGAGCTTCATCAACGATGAAAAGATCTGCCCACGGAAGTTCGCGAGGTACTCCTCACCAAGACGAGCAACTGCGAAATATGCGACGCGTTGAGCAATGTATTGGATGACCAGCAACCCGAGACCGAGAAGAGAGACACGGGCGATCACCGTGGTGTCTGCCTTCTCGATACCGTCGTCGACCCCGGCGCGGATGGCAAGGGGAATCAAGAGCTTGGAGATCGTGGCGATCGCGGTCAACGTCACCGCGACGGTTGCTTGACCCTTGAGATGGGACCCCATGCGGACCGCACGGCGGACCACCCGCTCTGGTTTCGCGGTCGAGAGTGCGCTCCCCGGGGCTGCGCTCATTGCTGAACCGCCCTTTCGGATCCGTGTTCGTCTGCCGAGGCGAGAACTTCCGCATATCGCGGCACTGTTGCAAGCAGCTCCTCGTGGCTCCCAGAAGCGATGATGCGGCCATCCTCAAGAAACAAGACACGGTCGACGAGGGCCAGCGTCGACGTTCGGTGCGCAATGATGACTGTGGTGCGTCCCTGCATAACCCGCCGGAGTGCTGCCTGGATTTCCGCCTCAACAATTGCGTCGACAGACGACGTAGCGTCATCAAGGATCAGCACACGCGGATCACGCAAAACAGCGCGCGCCAATGCAACACGCTGTCGTTGTCCACCGGACAGTGAATGACCACGTTCACCGACCATGGTGTCGTAACTATCGGGCATCGCGCAAATGAACTGGTGGGCCTGGGCGAGCCGTGCGGCCGCCCGGACCGACTCTTCCGACGCATCGGGATCGCCAAGCGCGATGTTGTCGCGAATACTCGCCGAAAACAGATACGTGTCCTGGAAAACGATCGCACATTCGTGGCGGAGATCATCGAGACCGAGGCTTCGAACATCAACACCGTCGATACTCACAACGCCACTATCAGCATCATGAAATCGAGGAATCAGGTGTGCCAGCGTCGTTTTGCCCGATCCAGTCGCACCGACCAATGCGACCGACTCCCCGCCGGGAATCGTGACGTCCACATCACGAAGAACCGCGGGGCCGTCCGAATAGGTGAACGACACGTTGCGCATCTCGATGGTGCCGGGTCCGTCGGGAAGGCTTAGCGGGTTGCTCGCATCGAGAATGTCGGGTTCGGTTTCCAGCAAGTTTTGCACCCGAGTCGCAGCAACGGCACCCCGCGGGAGATTCGCAAAGAACCAGCCAGTGATCCGAATCGGCATTATCAACACGCCAAGGTACTGGAGGAAAGCCACGAAGTCCCCGAATGAGATCGCTCCGCTCAGCAGACGCACACCGCCGAGCCATACAACCATGATGCGGGCAGCCGATGGCACTATCTCCAATATCGGCGTGAAGATGGCGGCGTTCTTCGCAATGCGCAACGATGACTCTTTGATACGTTCCGCAGATGCATCAAGACGGGCCTGCTCCTGGTTCTCCTGCCCGTATGCCTTGACGACCTGGATCCCGCTGACCGCTTCCTCGACGACCTGGGAGTAGTCAGCATGACGTTCCTGGAGATCGGCGGATAGCGGGAGGACGCGGCGCGAGTACTTTGTCACGAAGACGAACAACACGGGGATCATCGCTATTGATGCCAACCCGAGGACGGGGTCGATCCACACGAGAACGATGCCGACGAGCGTGAACATCGCCAGGTTGGCAATGGTGATCGGGGCCATCGCGAAAATTAGCCGAACCTGGGAAAGGTCCGACGAGGCGCGCGCCATGAGTTGTCCGGGGCTGGTGACGTCGTGAAACCCGAAGGTGAGTCTCTGGACGTGTTCAAAAATCCGGTTGCGAAGGTCCGCTTCGGCGCGATAGGAATACAAGAATCCGTAATACCGCCGTAGACCGATCCCAACACTTTGCAGAACACCCGCAGCGAGAAACCACAGAACCAGGGGATACAGCCGACCGACACTTGCACCGTTTGCGGTGATCTCGTCGATTGCGGCCTTGGTGAGGAGCGGCATGATGATGATCATGACCATCCATAACAACGCACCAAGGATCGACTTGATGGCCTCACGACGGTACTGAGTTAGCGTTGCGAGCAGCAGCCCGACACCCGCTCGGGCGATCGGCGAACGTAGCCCAACTTTCTCGCCATCAGTCATTCCCCAACTGTAACCGGACCGGGACGCGCCGAAAGCAGGCAGGGTCTACAAACGCCGGTCGTCGACCCTGGCGAGAGCTGCAATCGTGTCGCAACGCACTAACCTCGATGACATGCTGACCGACTACACCACCATGCAAAAGGGCGACGTTGCCGCCTCTACCGGAAGCGCCCTCCACGAAGCCGAAACGATTATCGAGAAGGTCATCGCGGAACCCTCCACACGGACGCTTGCGAACACACTCCTTGAGCTTGAGCGAGCGGGTCGCATCCTGAGTGATGCGTACGGGAGGGGTCCGTTTATGGGGAAAGTGCATCCGGACCCTGATATCCGGACCGAGGCCACCGAGTGGGAGGAAAAGGTCTCGAAGTGGACCAACGAACTGATCTTCCGTACGGATCTCGCCGCGGCAGTCAAGGCCTTCGCCGCTACCGATGAGGCCGCCGGACTCGATGGCATCGAGCGTCGCCTCCTCGACGAGTGGTTGCGCGATCTACACCGGGCAGGACACGACCTCGATGACGCTGCCCGCGAGGAGCTCAAGGCGCTCCAGGCACGGCTTATCGAGCTTCAGGTTGCATATGAACGGAATCTTGCCGAAGTAGACGATGGCATCGACATGACGCGCGACGAGCTCGACGGACTCCCCGACGACTACGTCGAGCGCCTCGAAAAGAACGATGACGGCACATTCCGCGTGACGATGGCCTACCCGGATTACATGCCTTTCATCGAGCAAGGTAGGAATCGCGACCTGCGCAAGGCGATGCAGTTCAAGTTCTGGAATCGCGCCGCCGAAACGAACACCGCCCTGCTTGGGGAGGCTGTTGGCATTCGGGCGCGTATCGCGACGATCTTTGGCCACGGGTCATGGGCGGACCACATGCTCGAAGTGAAGATGGCAAAAAACCTCCAGGCAGTGAACGACTTCTACGACTCGGTGATCCCGGGTCTCACAACGCGGGCCATGACCGAGCGTGCTGCGTTGCAGGCGCTGTCCGACAAGGACTATGACGGCGAACTCCAAAGCTGGGACTGGTTTTACTACGCAAACCAGCGTCGCAAAACCGACTACGGCATCGATCCGAACGAGGTCGCAAAGTACTTCTCGCTCGAACGAGTCATCGACGGCATGTTCGCAATAACGGGAGAAGCGTTCGGGCTGGAATACTCCCGCGTCGAGGACGCAAGGGCCTGGCACGAAGATGTCGTGCTGTACGAGATTCGCAATAGGAACGAGTCAGAACCGCTGGCATACTTCTACGCCGACCTGTTCCCCCGCGATGGCAAATTCGGACATGCCGCCGCGTTCCCGATCGAGTACGGGGTCCGCGAGCCGGATGGTTCGTACCGCAAACCCATTGCGGCGATCGTCGCGAACTTCACGAAACCCACCAACTCGCAGCCGTCACTTCTCGAGCACGGCGAAGCGGTGACGCTCTTCCACGAGTTCGGTCATGTGTTGCATTTTTGTCTGACAACCGTCGACATGCTGCGGTTCTCTGGGTACGACACCGAATGGGACTTCGTTGAAGCGCCATCTCAAATCATGGAACATTGGATGTGGCAACCCGAGGTACTCCAGCGTTTTGCGGCCCACCATCAGACCGGCGATGTCATCCCGGAGGATCTCGTCAACCGGCTGGTGGAAGCCCGGGATCTCCATATCGGCATGCAGATGATCCGCCAGGTCTTCCTCGGCAAACTCGACATGGCCCTGCACGACGGTGGTGATACATCAGATCTTGAAGCCATTGCCCGCGAAGCGAACAAACTCACGCTCCTCCCCTTCCACGAGGGCACACATTTCCTCGCATCATTCGGACATCTCATGGGTGGTTACGACGCCGGCTACTACGGCTACCTGTGGTCAAAGGTGTATGGCGACGACATGTTCTCCGAGTTCCAACGACTCGGGGTAACGAGTCCCGAGGTTGGAAAACGCTACCGCGACGAGGTGCTCGCCGCTGGCGGTTCGCGCGACGCTATCGAGCATCTTCGTGCGTTTCTCCAACGCGACCCGAACAGCGACGCGTTCCTTAGGAATCTCGGCCTTGACGAAACCTCAACCTGAGCTGAGGTCCCCGCACACCAGCGGGCTGATCAGGTCGATGGAGTAATCACAATGCCGCGGTCCCCGTAGGGAACCCGATTGCGCTTGAGCGTGCCACCGATGGAATTCAACAGTTTCGTGAGCTTGGTCATAAAACCGTACTTGGCCCTGACTTTGGCCTGGATCGCCGCAAACTCAGCGCCATCAACAAGATGCGCAACTGCGTCGGACGGTTCCGAACCGGCCGTCACACGGCCCCGCGCATCACACGGTTGGATGGTCACAGCCTCGGTGTGGGCGAGCCGTTTTGCCTTTCCGGAGCCAGAACTTGTCCAAAGACCAATCTTGCCATCGTCAAGAGGAACGGCCCATACGGTGGTCGGAACGGGCGTCCCGTCGCGACGGAATGTGGTCAATACGAGATATTTTTCATCAGCAAGCGACATGGCAAAACCCTATCACGCTCGCACAATCACCATGACGGTCCTCCCTCCGCCGTGAGCTAGCCGCTCAGAGCCCGGAACAGGAACGCCGCCATCTGACCACGGGTCACCGTGCCGCTGGGACAAAACAGGTCATTCTCCGGCGGGTTGCATCCCCGAGTGACACCGGCTGTGGCGAGCTTGTCGATATCGGCCTCGAAAATGGATCCGTCGTCGTCAGCGAAGAGGTTCCCACCACCGTTGTCCGTGTATCCGAGGGCACGCACCAGGAACGCCGCCATCTGACCACGGGTCACCGTACCGCTGGGACAAAACAGGTCATTCTCCGGCGGGTTGCATCCGCGGGTGATGCCAGCCAGAGCAACCCGATTGATCGAGTCCTCGAAAATGGAGTTGTCATCATCGGTGAAATAGTCCTCGGTTGCTGCGGGGAGATTGAGGGCGCGAACCAGGAATGCCGCCATCTGGCCTCGGGTCACCGTGGCGTCGGGGCAGTACAGGTCGTTGTCCGGTGGGTTGCATCCCGCGGTGACCCCGGTGAATGCCATCCAGTCGATGCTCTTCTCGAACAGTGTCCCGATCGTGTCCGTGAATCCCGCTGAGGGAATCGTTTCATCGACGTCGGTCACCGTGATAGCGATGTTCGTTGAATCCTGTGCCGACCCGTCCGAGATCGCGACGGTTAACGAGAATGCGTTCGTCGTCTCGTAGTCGAGAGCGGCCGTTGTCTTGATGGCGCCGGTCGCGGTATCGATCGCAAAGAGACCCGCACTGTTGCCACCCGTGATCGACCAGGTGACTGTATCGGCCCGGTTGTTGTCGCCACCGCTCACGGTCCCGACGATCGCGCTCACCGCGATGTTCTCCGGAACGGTGAATGACTGCCCGGGAGAGATGGTCGGCGGCTGCTGATCGACACCGAGCACGATGTCTTCAACCTGCTTATCACCAGCAGTGAACGCAAACGACGTGGAGGCGTCGTCTACAAAGTATGCGTTCGTTGCCTCGAAGGAAACACTCAACGGCGGGTTAGAGAACCCGAACGCTTCGAAGGCGTACGTCCCCGCAGCGTCAGTCGTTGTCTGCCCGACCTGACCAGAAAGACTGTCGAGCAGCGTGACCACGACACCCTGAATTGGTAGCGAATCGGCAGCGCTCGTCACGGTGCCCGACACAACCGACCGGTTCAGGATGAAATTCACCGTGTCGTCGGTCCCCGCGGCGACAGTTATCTTGCCGACGGATGCGTAGGGGGTACCTGGAGCGAAGTCATCCCACCACTCGTCGCGATACGCTCCGGGCGTGCCCGAATCTGCGTCCGCAAAGATGGCGTAGGTTCCCGCAACCATGCCGGGGACGTCGTACGATCCATCCGCGAGAGTGATTCGTTGGTACTTGAGGACTCCTTCGGCTTCGTAAATGTCAATCAGGATCCCCTCGACCGGTTGCCCACCATCATCGGTCACGACACCCGAGATCGCACCACCCGGAGCCAATGCGGCGTTCACCACAGAGTCGACACCGATGGATACGGTGACGATCGTCGCGGTCGTGTAATCCGGAACGTTGTTGTACCACTCCGCGAAATAGTCCGGGTGGCTGATCCGAACGAAATAGTCGCCGGGCGGCACCCCCACCATCGAATACGTGCCGTCCGCAACCGTAAGGGAGGTCTTGACGGGTGAACTGGGTATCGGGGTGTCGTAAATCGATACGGCAGCGCCCTCAAGCGGCGCACCGCCATCACTCGTGATGGTGCCCGACACGGACCCCGCGTTCGCAAGCACAGCATCAATGCCCGAGGTCGTCACCCCCTCAAGGACCGTGAGCACCGTTGCATCGACCTTGGATACCACGTTGTCGTAATACTGGTCGGCGTACACGTTGGTGCTATCGCTGAACTTGACAATGACGTCGCGGGTCGGAACCTCGGCCTGCCAGGTACCGTCGGCAGCAGTCGTTGCAGAACCCTGTAACGCAGTTCCCGTCGTGTCGAGCACCTGAACGGTAATGCCGGACAGCGGATTGGAGGTCCCGAACTCGGTGACAGTTCCGGCCAGCGACCCGGTCGTTTCGTAGGACAGTGTGACGTCCTTTCCGAGGTCCGCAGACGCCCCGGATATTCGTACGGCGTATGTTGTGCCGCTCGTGACAGCGACGGTTTGCTGGAGGGCGTTCAGTCCCGGCGCACAGGCAACCTGGGAACCGAGGGTGTGCGGGGGACCCACGGTCGTCATCTCGTAGACGGTCAAATAGTTCGTCGCGCTGGCTCCGGTCACCTGCGATCGAAAGAAGGCGTTTCCTGTCGACGTCGCTGTAAAGGCGTACCACATCGACCAATCGGCCGTCACGGCCTCACATGACCCGTCGGCTTCGCCAGCCTCAAGTGTCGAGCCGACGTTATTTGTCGCAGCCGAATAACCATCGGTCACAAACAACGCGTTGTCGAGGTCATCATTCGTCGGTATCGCCCCGGCCACCGGTACAACGATGACAGAAAACATGACAGTTAGCGCCACTAGATAGACGCGTCGCTTCCAACTCTTGACCACGAACCTCACCGACTTTCAACTCATGTCACCGGATACTGCGAGGCCGGTGATGCAAAGAGACAACTCTAATCCCATCGGAATTGGAGGCAAGCACCTTGAATCCATTGGGGTTGTTGGCTATTTGTGGGAGCCGGTTGAGGTCCTACGCGCCCCGAAGTGCGCCGCCGTCCACCTGGAGGGTTGCGCCGGTGATGTACGCCGCGGCCTGTGAGACGAGGAATACCGCAGCTGATGCGAATTCACCTGGTGTGCCGTAGCGCCCCAGCGGAATGGCCTTCGACGATCCAGCAACAACCTCGTCGACGGAAATGCCCCGAGCATCGGCGGCGTACGCGTCCAGGTGGGCAACACGCTCGGTCGCGATGCGTCCCGGGATGAGGTGGTTCACTCGGATCCCATCGGATGCCCACTCGTCGGCGAGTGTCTTGGCAAGCATCGCAACGCCGGCTCGATACACCCCCGAGAGGACCAGGGGTCCGACCGGTTGTCTCGCAGTCATTGAGGTGAGGAAGAGGACGGCAGAGCCTCGTTCGAGATGGGGGCGTGCAGATGAGGCGAAAACAATCGCTGACTTGAGGGTCAGGTGATATGCCTCATCCCATTGCTCGGAGGACAGATCATCGAACGCACCGTATGTCGGCCCTCCCGCGTTCGGGATCAGAATATCAATCCCACCCCACCTTTCGGAGACATCGGTCACCCAGGTCTTGATCGCTTCTTCGTCCGAAACGTCAACCGCGGAGCCGATAACCTCGGCACCCGTCTCCGCTCGGAGCGCCTCCGCTGCATCCTTGACTCGCCCGGTGTCTCGTGAACAGATGGCAACGCGACACCCCTCACGGGCCAAACCTTCGGCGATCGCATAACCAAGGCCCGATGATGCGGCCGCAACGATCGCCCGTTTTCCGGTGAGTCCAAGATCCATGTCGCAACACTACCAAACCCCGTTCTTGTGACGTTTGGGTGTGATTATTCACGTCCAGCGTCACAAGAACGGAAAGGGGGTTGCCCTGACGGTACGGCGATCAATCTTTTCATTTGGTAACAGGGGAAACTCGTCGACCGACCAGAGCCGCTTCGGAACCCTGTGGGGTGCGACACGACTCCGCATCTTGTCCAGAACCGAGCTGATTGTCGCCTCCGGTCCCAGCGTCACCGCACCGACGAGCACCTCACCCCACTCGTCGTCCTCGACGCCCCATACGACCGCTCCCGTTGCGCCACAGCTACGCAACGCATCCTCGACCTCCTGGGGGTGGACGTTCTCGCCACCGGTGATAACAACATCGTCGGCACGGCCAAGCACTCGGACCGCACCGGTCTCGTCGATGTTGCCAATGTCGTTCGTGACATAACGACCATCGAAACGTTCCCCATCGACTGTTCCAATGGCAACCGTGGGACCGGAAATGACGAGTCGGCCAGTGCCGATCGTCGAGGACACCCCGTCGGTGTCCAACACCTCTACGGTTACACCGGGGAGCGGCTGACCGGCGAGCGTAGCCGCCCACGCTCCCCCGTCAGTTGCGGTAACGGCCTGCGACGTCGTCTCCGACATACCGTAGGTCGGAAGGATTGTCAGCCCCTGCGCTGAACCCTGTGCGACGAGGCCAGGATCAACCGGGCCGCCACCGACCAGCACCGAAACACGGACCGATGGCGCAGCCCCGCGCACCAACACTCGTTGCAGCATTGTGGGCACCATGGAAATCCACGAGATCGACCCGCTGTTGATTGCACGAATCATTTCTCCGACATCGAAGTCGTCGCCCTCGAACACAACCGCGCCACCAACAAATGCCATTCTCCACAGAACTGCCAGGCCCCCTACGTGGAACAGTGGCAAAGCGCCCAGCCAGCGGTCACGAGCGGTGAGCCCGAGATGAGAAGCTGCTCCGTCGGCGGCGGCAGCAACGTTGCCGTGACTGAGCATCACACCTCTCGGAGTCCCCGATGTCCCGGACGTGAAAACCACCGAATGAACGCTGTCTGGTTGCGGGGCGTCCTGAATCATTGCCGAGCCCGCGATTGAGGTCGCCTCGATACGCCGAGGGCACGCCGGGAAGGCGTCGCCGATCGACACGTCCACCGCTCCTTCGCACTGGGCGTTGCGTTCGCCCTCGGGTGCAGCGCCGTTCATCGGCACTCCAATGAGTCCGGCAACGGCCAACGCATGGTGCACCACAACCGTTTCGGGATTGCGCCCCGCAATGTACGCCACCGCCGCGCCGGGTGCGATATCTCTCGTGAGCGCACCAGCGAGTGTTGACACTCGCTCCCACAGCTCGCCGTAGGTCACGTCGACCCCACGGTCACATACCGCGACCAGGTCAGGTCGCTCCGAGGCGTGGCGCATGAGCGCTGTGTGGATAAGATCAACCGGCATTGTCTCACTACAGTATCCGCACAGGTCCCGACACATCGAACCGGAGGCTCCCGTGGTATCAGAAATCTTCGACCCATCCGCATGGGATGCCGTGGATGGGTTCGAGTTCACCGACATCACGTACCACCGGGCCAGGGCCGGGGGTGTCGTGCGGATCGCCTTTGACCGACCAGAGGTGCGCAACGCGTTTCGGCCCCACACCGTGGACGAGTTGTACACCGCTCTCGATCATGCCCGCATGACCTCGGACGTTGGATGTGTGCTCCTCACCGGAAACGGCCCGTCACCGAAAGACGGAGGATGGGCCTTCTGCTCGGGTGGCGATCAGCGCATCCGCGGCAAGGATGGTTACCAGTACGAGGGTGATGACGGCATTGATCCTGCGCGCCTCGGCCGCCTCCACATCCTCGAGGTCCAGCGACTCATCCGATTCATGCCAAAGATCGTGATCGCAGTCGTGCCGGGATGGGCCGTCGGCGGTGGACACTCGCTCCACGTGGTTTGCGACTTAACGCTCGCATCCAGCCAGCGGGCAATCTTCAAGCAAACCGACGCCGACGTCGGGTCCTTCGATGGCGGATACGGATCCGCGTTGCTCGCCCGCCAGGTCGGCCAGAAACGTGCACGCGAGGTGTTCTTCCTCGGGTTCGACTACTCAGCGGACGAGATGGTCGCAATGGGAGCGGTGAACCGAGCGGTGAACCATGCCGAGCTCGAAACCGTCGCCCTCGAGTGGGGGTTAGAGATCATCTCCAAGAGCCCAACGGCCCAAAGAATGCTGAAGTACGCGTTCAATCTCCAGGACGACGGCATGGTCGGGCAACAGTTGTTCGCTGGCGAGGCGACCCGGCTTGCCTACGGGACCGACGAGGCGGTAGAAGGACGCGACGCCTTTCTCGAGAAACGCAAGCAGGATTACCGCAAGTTCCCGTGGCACTTCTAACGCCGGAGATCGGAGCGTGAATCCCTGGGTCCTTGCCGCTCGGCCACCGACGCTTTGGGCCGCGGTCGCACCGGTATTGGTCGGATCAGCCTTCGCAGTACGCGACGAGGTCTTCCGAGCCGATGTCTTTGCCGTCACTGTCGTCACAGCGGTGCTGATCCAGGTCGCGGTGAACTTCGCTAACGATGTCGGCGATGGCATCAAAGGTACCGACAGCTCAGATCGCATTGGCCCGCCGCGCGCCGTCGCACTCGGTCTCATCTCCCCGCAACACATGTGGCGGGGTGTCGCCGTCGTGCTTGGCATCGCGACCGTCGGCGGGATCTACCTCACGTGGGTCGCGGGGTGGCCGGTGATCGCAATCGGGGTTGCCAGCATCATCGCTTCGTTCGGCTATACCAACGGCCCTCGACCATACGGCTACCTCGGACTCGGGGAGCTCTTCGTCTTTGTGTTCTTCGGTCTCGTTGCCACCATCGGTGCACGGTTCGTCCACGATGGGACCTGGCAGGCCGACACGATTCCGAGTGCCGTCGCCATGGGTTTTCTCGCCACCGCAATTCTCGTTGCCAACAACATCCGGGATATCCCCACGGATGAGGCCGCGGGGAAAAGAACGCTTGCGGTCCGGCTCGGTCGGACCCGCTCGGTGTGGCTCTACATCGCACTCTTTATCGCGACCTCGGTCAGCATCTCGCTCGGCGTTCGTTACGCGGGCTATCCGGCGACTGTGGTACTCGCCGGTTTACTGTCGCTCGTCGGCATTTGGCTTGGGCGAGGTTTATCACGCGCGACCTCGGGCCAGGCCTTCATCGCGGTGCTTAAAGGTACGGCAAGACTTCAGCTTGCCGTCGCAGCAGTGCTCAGCCTCACGCTCATCCTCTAACCGTCTCCGCCACCCCACTCCAGCTGTTTTGGCGTCCATTTGGGCGATATATCGCCCAAATGGACGCCAAAACAGCTGGTTAGGACGACTCGGCCGCGACGAAGCGCCCTTGCGTCATCAGGATATCGTTGATGAGACCTGCCGCACCGGCGGCGCCGTCAACCGTGATCACGATGTCGGACTTCCCGGGACGGACGAGTCGGATCCCCTCCCCGCGCCGCACAATCCACGCGCGCGCACCCTTCACAATGCGATACCCCCATCCGCCATACGCCAGGGGGCGCACCTCGATCACCTCTGCACGGATGATCCTTGTGAGCGGATAGGAAACTCTCGGCACTCCGAAGATCCCCATCCATATGGTGACCGCGGTGTTGCTCACCCGGACGCGCAGCGAGATAAACATCAGCAGCGGTAACGCGGTGACGACAAGGGACAACGCAACCACCGGGGAGAGTCGGAACACGGCAGCCGCCGCCGAACCAACCGTGATGACGAGCGCAATACCGACGAACCCCTTTGCAGCAGCCGTCTTTCCCACCCATACCGCGTGCTCGCCGAGTTCGATACCCGCTGAGGGCGCGGGACCGATCGCAACACTGGGATCCGTCATGGTCCCTCCAAGCACTCGCCACACTCCGAAACCGACGACCCCGGCAAGAACAACGAGCACGGCGGCACGACCCGGACCGAAGTTCGCCGCGTCCTGCCAAGTAGCACGATCAAGGTTGGCAGCAATGGTGAAGGTTTCCATGCCACCGACAAGGATGACGAGGAACCAGACCATTGCGCCGGCATGCGATTCCAGCATCCCGACCCGGTATGTTCGCAGAAACACCACCCACGCAATCGCCACCGCCACAGACGACACCAGTGCAATAAGGATCAGAGGGCCGGATCCGTTCGGAGCGCCGGAGAGATCCCAATGAATAGCTAGCGGGTCCGGGAGCCGATCCCGGATGGCGAGCGGTACAACCAGCAACACCACGGCTATCACCCCCGGGAGCCACAACAAAAGCTTCGTAGAAACCCCGGTACGATCATTCATCACAGTGCTCCCTGCAATTCATCCAAAATGTCGGTGTCGCTCAGCCCGATGCGGCGTGCATCCGCCACGACCCCTCGCAGGCTCGCCCTGACCTGGACCCGAGAGACCTCGCCGATTACCACTGCCCCGCGGCCCCGTCGCATCTCAATGACACCCTCGTCACGCAGCGCCGCGTACGCCCTCAGGACTGTGTGCATATTCACATCGAGCGCTCTCGCTAGCTCTCTCGCAGCAGGCAGACGATCGCCAACGCCAACCTGCTCCTCCTGAATGGCGCGACGAACGCCGGTCGCGATCTGCTCGTGGAGTGGGATCCGGGAGTCGGTCTTGAGTTTGATTAACATTGTTCTATATATTATAGAACAATATCCTCATCCACGAATCGCTCCACCAACACATGAATCCACGGAGTCCCACCCGGGTAGGCTTTTAGCAATGAATCCTCAGGACCGGACCGCACTCGCTATCGCCGCCACCCTCGCAGCAAGCGGGGTACGACATGTGGTGGCCTCTCCCGGCTCGCGCCACACTCCCCTGCTGCTCGCACTCGACAACCATCCCGACCTCTCTGTGTCGGTTCATCATGACGAGCGGTCCGCCGGGTTTGTCGCTCTCGGTATCGGCAAGGCAACCGGAATTCCTGCGGTCTTGGTCTGCACATCTGGATCGGCAGTGAGCCACTACTTCCCCGCAGTCGTCGAGGCGGATCTTGCGACAACACCGATGATCATCGTGTCGGCCGACCGCCCCCACGAACTGTGGGGCCGCGGTGCGCCGCAGACGATCAACCAACGCGAGATCTTCGGTTCGACGGTACGTGCCTACTCCTCAATTGATCCTGACCGGGTTGGCGAAACAACCAACACGAACCTGGCGTCCTGGCTCATGTCCCACTGGCGCTTCGCGGTGTCGCCGACACCGGGGCCGGTTCATCTCAACGTGGAACTCCGCGAGCCCCTGCTCCCCGCTGATTCCGGGGCGATCGACGACGTGGCGCCATCCCCCATCGACTCTGTGGTTTCGAACGCCATCGAACCGACAGATGGGACCGGCCTCGTCTCGGCGCTGCAAACCTGCGAGCGCCCTCTGCTTGTGGCAGGCCGCCTGACCCAGGAAGACTCTCGCGCTGTCCAAGCTTTCGCCGAATATCTGGGGGCGCCCGTATTTGCCGACCCACAGTCAGGGCTTCGATCACCCAAGGACACCAACACGATCCGGTATGCGGATGTTCTCGCCGGGGCCGGAGTCCTCGATCACAGCGCCCCCGACCTCGTACTCCGATGCGGGCCGATCCCGACATCAAAACCGATTTGGACCTGGCTTGGGAACCATCCGGAAGTTCCGCAATACGTCATCACCGCGTCGGGTATTCACGACCCGATGGGGTCGGCCGCCGTTGTCGTGACAAGCCCTATCGCCGCCACTCTCACCGCGACACAAACACGTTTGTCGCGCCCATCACGCGACTTTGTGACGACGTGGGCACATCATGACCAGCTCGCCGCGGCGGTGCTCGACGGCGAGTTGCGAACCGCCGCAATAACGGAGCCGGCAATCGCGGCGACTGTGGCAGCGACTTGCACCGCGGCCGACTCCCTGGTCGTCGCATCATCAATGCCGATTCGCGACCTCGATTCCTGGGGCAGCCAGTGGAATGCGAAACGGACGATCGCCAATCGCGGCGCTAACGGCATCGACGGAACGGTCTCCACTGCTATTGGAGTTGCCATGGTTACGGACGGTCACACGGTCCTCTACATGGGTGATACCGCAGCACTCCACGACATCGGGGCTCTCGCAACAGTCGCTCGTCTTGTACCCGACCTCACGATCCTCGTCGTCAACAACAACGGCGGCGGGATCTTTCACCATCTCGCCCAGGGAGATCCGAGCACGCTCGACTCCGACCAATTCGAACGGCTCTATGGCGCACCGCACGGACTGTCTTTCGCCTCCACCGCGAGCGCCTTCGGGGTCAATTCGGTCACTGTGGTTTCAATGGCAGATCTGTCCGAGGCACTTTCTCTGCGAACGGGCACACCGTTGCTTATTGAGGTGAACACAACACGAGCTGCCGCAGCAGCCGAACGCGAGAGACTGCGTGGTCTGGTGCGCGCAACGCTTACGTAGCCGAAAGCAGGTTGAGCATCGGACGCAGTTTCAGCCGAGTTTCGAGAAGTTCCCGTTCCGCGTCGGATTCCGCGACTATGCCGTTGCCCGCAAATACGTGAGCCTCGTTAGCGCGAACCAACCCACAACGCAGACCGAGGGCCAGAGTCCCGTCGCCACCGGCATCGGTCCAACCAATGCCTCCGGTGTACCATCCCCGGTCGAGCCGCTCGACCTTGTCGATGAACACCTGGGCCTGCTGGCGGGGTGAACCACCGACGGCAGCGGTGGGGTAAATCGATGCGGCGACGTCATACAGTGACACGCCGTCGGACAACGTCCCATGGATCCTTGTGGAGAGATGCTGCACCGCCGCGGTTCTTAACACCGACGGCTCAGACGGTGCCACGAGTTCATCGGTAATGGCTCCGAGCCGATCTCGAATGTCGTCGACGACGAAGGCGTGCTCCGACCGGTCCTTTGTCGAAGCCATCAACTCGGCACCGATTCCCTGATCTGCTTCGTCGCTCACGCCACGGCGCGCCGAACCCGCAAGCGGGTTGGAGACGATGCTCCGGCCGCGCTTGGCGAGCAACAGTTCCGGTGTCGCCCCGAGAAACACCGCATCACCCACCTGCCAGCCGAAGATGTAACACCCCCGGTGCCCGGTTCCAAGGTGATGCACCAGGTCGAACGGAGGGACCGGCACCTCCGACTTCACGACGACGGACCTGCTGAGAACCACCTTGTGCACCACCCCGGAGCGGATGGCATCAACCGCATCGTCAACTTCGCGTTGCCAATCCAGGGTTGAAGGACGAGCCTCGACCGTGTGGTTACCAGGCTCGGGTGGGCGAAGGCGCCCAGGTTCGGCGAGGTCGGAAAGAACCGAGAGAATGTTATCCGCCGATTGTCCCCCTGCAACGGTGACCCGCAGCTCGTATCCGCCACCAACAGACGTCGAAATCGCGACCTCTGGGACACACACCTCGGCCGCTCCAAAACCTTCCCACAGATCGCTCTTCGGACCGTCCTCGGAGAACGAAAACCCGACCGCTGCTCGCACACCGCGGGGAAGGGAGGCCGCGGCAAACTCATCTTCGAGGATGGAGAACCTTCCAGGACCGCTCGCGACAGTCCGCCATGTTGCCCCGAGTCCACCGAACTCGAGCCCACCCGGCTCTGAGAAGAAGAACGCACGACCAAACAGATGAGCGCCAGATCGAACGAGTTGCAGCGGAGGGACCGAAGTCGGAATGACAACCGTTCGAGTGTTCGCTGAATCCCCAGCGAGGGCTGTTCGAAGAGCGCGAATATCGTCGTAAGGAATCAACACGGTGTTCAATGGTACAGGGTCACAGCACCGCTCAGGCACCAAGTTCCCGAATGACGATCTCGGCAACGACGCCGGGTGCTTCCATCGGCACAAGGTGACCTACTCCGGCAACAATCTCGCTCGTGCCACCGAACCGTTCTCGCTGTAGTTCCACGAACTCGGGCGGATGCGAGTCCGAGGTTTCGCCCGCAACAATATGTACCGGCACCCCAATCTCACCCATCCGTTCCCATCCCCCATGCGCCGTCGCGGCGCCAAAGTACTCGGATTCGTGTCTCGGGTCACACGCGATGACAACCGAACCGTCCGGCTGGTCCACAAACCCGTACGCCATATAGGCATCAAACGCTCGCTCGTCCCACGTTGCGAACACACCTCGACCGTGGAAGTTCGCATACGCAGCCTCGCGAGACTCAAAACGCCGCTTTCGGCGCAGCGCGCCCACAACGAGTGGGTGCTGCGTGTCCTGCACATAGGGAGGGGGCAAGAGAATCGGTTCGATGAGGACAAGACGGTGCGTGAACTCGGGATCGATGAGAGCGGCAAGCACCGCATTTCCCGCCCCCGAGCTGTGCCCGACAACCATGTCGAACGGGATGCCACCCCCACACTGAACCTCGTCCCGCCCGTTCTGCCACCAATCGACGGGCACATCCCAATTGCGCGTTGATGCACCATGACCCATATGGTCGATTGCCGTCGCCGAGAACTCGAGTCCACGATCTACGAGCTCGTCGATGACAGGGCGCCACAACTCCTTACAGAATCCGGTCGCGTGGACGAAGAACAATCGCTGCTCGGGGTGTGGCGTTTCCCAACGGACCCAGGCAATAGTGTGCCCGGCAGAAGCTGTGAACGTTCCAGCGGATTCGCCCAGATCAGACACTGCCGAGCGGCCATGTCAGCTCGGATGCGACCTTCAGGACTCCATCGAGTCGGCGAGTCATCTCGGCGAGGAGACTGGCCTCGGCTTGGGTCCCCATAGCTCCGCGCAGGTACACCACACCTTCTTTCACGGTCACATCGAGTTCACTCGGCTCAAGTCCGAGCACACGGCGAACAATGTCCTCGCGGATTTCGTCCTCAATGACCTCATCGGGTCGCGTGAACGCATTCACCACGTCCATTCGGGAAATGATGCCGACGAGCTGGTCGCCATCGTCGACGACCGGCAGCCTCTTGACCTCGCGAACCACCATAACCTTGGCCGCTTCGATCAGCGGGGTGTTTGGGCCGATCGTCTCTACCGTCCTGGTCATGATGTCACCAACCGACTCGACCGCCGCCGGATTGTCGGACTCCACCCGGCTCAACTCAAGTCGGAGAAAGTCCGCTTCGGTAATGATCCCAACCAACAGCCCGTTGTCGTCGGTCACCGGAAGACCGCTGACCTGGGAACGAAACATGATGCGGGCCGCACCCCGCAGCGATGTATCGGGCGACACCGTCGCCACATTGGTGGTCATCAGATCAACAACATTCATAGCCGTACCTTAGATCTCGGATGGGATGTCTCGCCTGTTTGGCACCCATCGGTCGCCCACTGACCGGATCCGCATTCGTGCGTCAACGACAGATACACCGGAACCGGGGAGACGCACCTTAACCGGGTTCAGGTCCATCTCGACGATCTCCGGAAGGTCCTCGACCAGCGCCGAGACCCTCAACAACGTGTCCCTCACGGCCGGTATGTCGCCTGGGTCTCCGCCCCGATATCCCTCAAGCAGACGCGCCGACTTCACTTCCTGAATCATGTCTCGGGCGTCGACACTGGTAATCGGATGGATACGGAATGAAACGTCACCGATGAGTTCGACAAATACCCCTCCCAGGCCGAAAACGATCAACGGCCCGAAATTGGGATCGTCGGTCATCCCGATCAAGACCTCATGTCCACCGGCAACAAACTCCTGAACCAGGACGCCCTCAGCGTCTGTCACAACCGACGTCACCGCCTCATACGCATCCCGAACCGCAGACTCCGAATCAAGATCAAGTGCGACACCCCCGATGTCCGACTTGTGAAGGGCCGACGGGGCCACGACCTTGAGCACGACAGGGCCGCCCACCTGCGACCACACCGATACCGCATCGTCAGCAGTCGTCACCACTCGACTCACAGGTAGTGATATTCCGTAAGCACCGAGAATGCCATCCACCTCGGCCGGTTCCAGCCAGAGCCCATCGGAGTCCATCAATCTCGCGATTCCCGCATCAACAATCGCCCGTGCCCGCTCCCTATCTACACCATCAAGCTCGACAACGTGCCCATGATCCTTTTCTCGCCATTCCGCATATCCGACGGCCTTCGACAGCGCAAGGGCCGCAGGTTCCGGGAACGGGTAGGTCGGAATCTTGTTGGTGCCCCCCGACAACTCATCGGGCGCTCCGCCCGACGACATGTACACAGCGAGGATCGTCTTGTCCCCTTGATACGCGTCCGCCGTATTGCGGATCGCCTGAGCCGTATCGACAACTCCGTCCGAAGATGCCGGGATGAAAATCACGAAGACGGCATCAATCTCGGCCGAGTCGAGCATCAGTGACAGGCATGCGGCGTACTGGCTTGGACCGGCGGACGCGATCATGTCAACCGGATTAGTGACCGAGGCATCCGGTGACAGTATGTTCTGAATGCTCTCCTTTAGGGAGTTCGAAAACTCGACAACATCGAGACCCTGAGCCTCAAGTGCATCGACGGCGAGGATCGCCGGGCCGCCAGCGTTCGTCAGCACCCCGACTCGTCGTCCCTTCGGAAGCGGCTGGTTCGCCAGTAGGGATGTGACGTCGAACATCGATTCCAACGTATCGAGGCGAATGACACCGGCTTGGCGGAACAGGGCATCGACGGCGGTGTCGGAGCTAGCAAGCGAACCGGTGTGACTGCTGGCAGCGCGCGCCCCAGCAGCGGAACGACCGGACTTCACGACGACGATCGGCTTCTTCCGGGCGATCCGACGGGCGAGCCGGGAAAACCTGTGTGGGTTACCGAACGACTCGAGATACAACAGGATCACATCGGTCGAGGGATCGTCCTCCCAGAACAGGAGGAGGTCGTTGCCCGAGACATCGGCCTTGTTGCCAACAGAGACGAAGCTCGAGATCCCGATACTGAGACGTTTCGCATAGTCCAGGATCGCAATACCAAGCGCACCACTCTGGGACGACATCGCGACGTTGCCGCGTGGTGGTGAGATCGGTCCGAATTGTCCATCGATCGAAACAACGGGATCGGTGTTGAGGATTCCCATGCAGTTCGGACCGACCATTCTCATCCCGCTGGACCGAACGATGTCGAGCAACTCCTGCTCCAGGACCCGCCCAGCGGCTCCCGTCTCACCAAACCCCGCCGTGATCACGACGAGTCCCTTCACTCCCTTTTCGGCACATTCCTTTGCAACACCAACGACGAACTCTGCGGGAACGCTGATGAACGCAAGATCGATGGGGTCGGGAACGTCGAGAACCGACTTGTACGCCTTCACGCTGCGCACGACCGACGCCTTCGGGTTGATCGGGAAAACCGGGCCCGTGAACTCGCCCTTGAGCAGGTTTCTGAACAGACGACCACCGATTGACGCTGGATTACGGCTCGCTCCGATCACCGCGACCGAGTGCGGATAGAAAATTGGCATCATCGAGGCGGCCACGGCGCGCCGTTCCCGCTGGGTCTCAATCTCCCAGCGCTCGGCGGATTCCTCGGTGGGGAATTTGACTGTGTACACACCGGCCTCGAAGGAACGCTCCATCTGGAAACCAGCGTTGCGAAACACTCGCATCATCGAGTGGTTGTCCGCAAGCACGTACGCACTGAACTGGTCGATACCCTGGGTCCTCGCATAGTTCGTGAGATGCTGAATCAATTGTGACGCAACACCGCGACCCTGATGCCCTTCTGCGACAGCGAACGCGACCTCGGCCACCGTTCCCTCTCGCTGACGGTCGTATCTCCCGACGCCGATCAGCTCGCCTGCTGCAATGGCCACAAACGCCATGCGATCGGCGTAGTCCAGAACGGTGAAATATTCGAGCTCCGACTCGGAGAGTTCGTGTTTGACCCGAAAGAATCGGTGATAGGCACTCTGGTTCGACATGCCACGAACCAGCTGCTGGAGACCGTCACCGTCACTCGCAACGATCGGACGGATGCGAACCGTCTTGCCGTCCTTGAGGACGGTGTCGAATTGCCACCCCTCCGGGTACCCATCGGGTGCGTCGACCACCGTAGGATCAGCGTTCATTTCGACCACACCCTTCGTTCTGCGTAGAACCGACACACTACCAACAGGGCTGAAGACTACTTTCGATGTGTGCAATGGCACGAAAGATCGCTTTGGAGCACACGGTGTTACGCCGATGACTCGTCCATGGATTCGATGGAAGACCTCACAGCACTCCTCCGTTCGCGCCATCCCCTGCTAGCTGTCGAAACAGCGGAGGAGTCGCGATTTGTGAGGCTGCTCACGCGTGTCGCCGAAGACCTCCGCCTTCCCGTGTGGATCTGGTCTTCGGCCAGCGGACTCTCCAAACAAGGGCTCGCCAGCCAGTACGGAACGCAGGACCCAACCACCGCGCTGGACTTCACGACCGCGTTGCAAATCCCCAGCATATTCGTATTCGCCGACCTCTATCCCTTCCTCGACAACCCGACCGTCGTTCGGGCGCTCAAGGAAGCAACGGCAAACGCCCAGCCGGGACAGACCTACATTGTCACCGGACCGGACTTCAGTATCCCCGACGAACTCCGTGAACAGGCCAGGCAGTGGCGTCTCAAACCGCCGAGCGACACCGAAATAGGCGACCTCGTCGATGCCACACTGAGAAGCTTCGTCCAGCGTGGACTCATCGTCGACCTCGTCCCCACGGATCGCTCTCGAATGGTTGCCGCCCTACGAGGCCTCAGCCTATCGGAGGCTGATCGTCTTCTCCAGAAGACACTGCTGGACGAGTCAACGATCGACACGACCGACATCTCGAAGATCAGGATGGCGAAGGCGGCCCTCCTTGCGAACGATGGGATACTTGACCTTGTTGAGCAAAATGTTGGAACCCTCGACCAGGTCGGTGGCCTAGAAGGCCTAAAACGATGGCTCTCGTTACGCGAACGGGCCGTCACTCAGGGACTCGCAGAACAACTCGGCCTCGGAACTCCCCGCGGCATCCTGATGACCGGTATCCCGGGATGCGGGAAATCGTTCGTTGCCAAAACCCTCGCGACGACGTGGGGTCGACCCCTCGTGCTACTCGACCCAGCTCGGCTGTACTCCAAGTACATCGGGGAAACCGAGACCCGCCTGACGACGGCTCTCGCATCGATTGAGACCATGGCACCCGTCGTGTTGTGGATCGACGAGATTGAAAAAGGATTCGCGTCCTCTGGTGAGGGTGACGGCGGCGTCAGCCGGAGGATTCTCGGAACGTTTCTTCGCTGGATGCAGGATCACCAAGCCGACGTGTTCATCGTCGCAACCGCCAACGATGTCACCTCGCTCCCACCCGAGTTTCTTCGCCGCGGTAGGTTTGACGAAATCTTCTTCGTCGACCTTCCCGAGGCGCCGGCTCGACGGGCAATCCTCGAACTCCACATGACCCGTCGCAACCTTGCGGTGGACGAATTCAACATGGACTCACTGGTCGCCGCGACCACCGGATTCTCCGGGGCGGAGATCGAGTCAAGCATCGTGGGGGCTCTGTACCGTTCGTTGGACGACGAAATGACCGTCACCGGCGATCATATCCTCGACGAAATAGCTGCAACGATCCCGCTCTCACAATCGCGGCCCGAGGACGTTGCTCGCCTCCGAGCATGGGCACAGGACCGCGCAGTCCCTGCTGCCGGTGCCTCGGAGACAGCGGTCTAGGCGCTGGGTTAGACGGGGGTCGCAATAATCGGGAACGACACTTCCACGCGTGCCCCACCCGATACCGCACGACGGATACGCACAGCACCGTCGTGACGTTCAACGGTCCGCCGGACGATGTCCAGACCGAGGCCGGTGCCACCAGCGCCCGAGACGCCGCGCTCCATAACGTCTTCCTGGTTGAACCCGGGACCATCATCTTCGATGACCAGCACTGCTTCACCTCGCGGCGTCCGATGTGCGGTCAACGAATAACTCGTGCCAGCCGGCGTGTGTGCGAACACGTTCTCCAGCAGCGTGTCAATAATCACCCCAAGCTCGTCGGCGGCAATACCAACCAGGAGGCTCCCACCCGACGTGCGAATCGTTGTCGCTCGACCCTGTTCATCGGCGAGGACCTTCCAGAACGGACCGCGATGTCGCACCACTGCCGACATATCACAGCGTCTTCCCGTGCGATCGGGGTCGGGAGCGCGCGCCTGCTCAATGAGAAAGTCGACGGCTCCTTCGAGGGCTTCGATATCGACCAGAATCGCAGCCGCCTCATCTGCGTTGGACAGGGTCCCTGCCTGGAGACGTAACGCTGCGAGCGGTGTTCGCAACCGATGGGACAGATCGGCCAGGGACTCCCGCTCGGCAGACAGCAAGTCTCCCAATTGGCGCGCAAGTGTATTGAAGGCTATCCCGACGTCGGCTATCTCCTCGGGTCCATCGGGCTCCACCCGTGAGTCGAGCTCACCTCTACCGAGCCGATGCGCGGCATCCGAAAGCGCCGTCACCGGTCGTACCACGGAACGTCCAAACCGGTCTGCCGCCCAAACAGCGACGAACAGCAAAAATACGCCGAGGCCACCCAACATGACCCATGCCACGACGACGCCTCGTCGCAGCTCATCGTTTGGCACGAACGCCCGTACAACAACCGCCGTCGACGATGATGCGGGCCCGTCCGAGACAAGGACAGGAACCAGAACCTCGGCCCCCGATGAAATACGTGCCGTAAAGGCACTCCCGGAGCGTGCACGATCGAGGTTCACTCCGACACTGAACTGCTCGCCAATAACCTCCGTCGACGGCAAAATCACCGAGATGCCGTCGGGCGACCCGAAGCTGTCAAGCACGTTCTGGATGAGTTCTGGGTCATCGGTATCGACTTCGGGTCCCGACGAGAGGACTGCGACGGCAGCCGCGATAGATTTTGCCTCACGTTCCGCTCGTGACAGCGCACGATCCTGTGCTTGGTTACGAACCAGAACGGCAAGCGGCAGGAGAAAAGAGACAACAACGAGTGCGACCACGGCGAGCGACACGAGCGCGAGTCTGCGTCTCACTCGTTTGGATCGACCAGCTTCACCCCAACCCCGAACACGGTTTGGAGATATCGCGCCTTGGCCCCCGACTCGCCAAGTTTCTTGCGAAGCCATGAGATGTGAACATCAACCGTTTTCTCGGACCCGCCATAGGGCTGGCGCCATACCTCGGCCAAGATCTCGCGCTTCGAAACGACTTCACCGACCCGTTCGGCAAGGAACCTCAGAAGATCGAACTCCTTGGGACTGAGATCTAACTCCTTGTCGCCAAGTTTGACGATCCGTGCCGCCGCATCAATCTCGAGATCTCCGATCACCAGCGGCTGGCCGCGTCTCCCATCACCCGACATCCGCCGCAGGACCGCTCGGACGCGGGCCTCGAGCTGCTCAACCGAGAAGGGCTTTACGAGATAATCGTCGGCACCGGCATCAAGAGTCCTGATGACATCGGAGTCCTCCCCACGAGCGGTGGCGACGATGATCGGGACATCACTGACCGCACGAATCATCTTCAGTAGTTCGGTGCCGTCGAGGTCGGGTAAACCCATATCGAGAACGACGAGGTCGGGCGACCCCCGCACAACGGCGTGGAGACCGTCCATGGCGGTCCCGGTCGACTCGACGACGTACCCCTGATCCGCCAGTACCCGCGCAAGCAATTCGCGGATACGTTGCTCGTCCTCAATGATTACGACCGATACCATGGGGCCACTGTAGATACCTTATGCAAATCTCAATGCACTTTATTGATTCTTTAACGTAATATTGGCCAGCACCAAAGGAGGTTTGTTCCACAATGATCGCAATGCGGCAGAGACTCCTCCTCGTCGTCGGCTGGGTCATCGTGGCCTCCGTGACAAGTCTGGTCGCTTTGGGTGCCGTCACCGTTGCCGGTGGTCGTGTCAATGACAGACCACTGAACCCGTTGTCGGCGGCCGAAGTAGCAGCGCTCCCCGTCGCAGCGACAGTGCAATCAGTGAACGAGCCCCAAGCCTCCGGCGGCGATGACAGCACCGATGACACTTCTACGGGAGCGCCCGACCGGGCTGATCGCACTCGCGAGGGTGATGCAGCAGCCGACGCAGGAGGAGATTCCTCGGTTGACGCCGCGCGCGGAAGCGATCCGTTCAGCGGCAGCGCCACCGATGCCGCAACCAGTGAGCGCACCGCCACGCGGGTCATCCACCTTGAAGGCGGCTCGGTGAGCGTCCGACGTCTCGGCGCCGAATTGTTTCTGCAATGGGCGACACCACAGCCCGGTTTCTCCACCGAGGTCATCCTGACACAGGGAGATTTCATCCGCGTCGTGTTCACGTCGGCGAGTCACCGGTCGTTAGCGCTCGTCACATCGAACGAGACGGAGATCGAGTCCACGATCACGGAATCCGAAATGTGACCGTTCGGAACGGTTAGGTCAGTGCCACCATTTCGAGCAGCTCCTCCTCGAACCAGACCGTGTCTCCGTCGGGCATCAGGATCGCCCTGTCGGGGACGAGTTGCTCAACAAAGTCCGTGTCATGGCTGACCAGGATCAGGGTGCCGACGTACTGTGTCAGAGCGTCAAGAAGTGCTTCTTTGGACTGAGGATCGAGGTTGTTGGTCGGCTCGTCGAGCAGCAACAGATTGTGCTGACCCATCACAACTTGGGCGAGGGCCAACTTCGTCTTCTCCCCACCCGAAAGAGTGCCGGCATCCTGGTCGACTTTGTCCGCCAAAAGGAAATGACCAAGCACTGAGCGAAGCTCCCTGTCCGGGGCGCCCGAAACGGCCCGCATATGATCGATCACGGAGGTTCCCGCATGGATCTGCTCATGTTCCTGGGCGTAATAACCGACCGACGCCCGCAAGCCATAGGTGACTTCACCAAGATCGGTGGTCTCAACACCGGCGAGGATTCGCAGCAGCGTGGTCTTTCCGGCACCGTTCAGACCAACGATGATCATCCGTTCCCCGCGGTCGATGTCGACCTCAACGTCGAGAAACACCAGGTTGTCGCCGTACGCCTTCCCGAGTCCGTCCGCCTTGATAGGTGTTCTCCCGGTCGTCTCGGGTTGCGGAAACCGCACCGCAACGTTGCGGCGGCTTGCCGCGATCTCCGTGCGGGTGGCCTTGAGTTTGTCGACCCGGGTCTCCCAGGAGCGGGCACGCTTAGCGAGCTTCTCGCTCGAACCCTTGAATCGCCGGATACCTTCCTCGAGTCGCGCAATCTTGGCGTCTTGATGTTTGCGCTCGCGCAGCCGCTGGGTGCGGCGAGTCTCGCGCTCGGACAGGTAGAAGCTGTAGTTCCCGCGAAAAGCATCGAGCGTCCCGCCCTCGGTCGCGAGCACTGACGTAATTGACTTGTCGAGCAAGGCGAGATCGTGGCTGATAACGAGAAGTCCACCCGCATACCTCGACAGAAAGTCCATCAACCACATCTTGGCGTCGAGGTCGAGATGGTTCGTCGGTTCGTCCAACAAAAGGGTGTCAGTTTCACCGAAGAGGATGCGGGCAAGCTCGACACGACGTCTCTGCCCCCCAGACATCGTTGCAACAGGTTGTTCAAGATCCTCACCGGCGACACCGAGCGCCGCCGCGAACCGTGTCGCTTCGGCCTTGGCGACGTAACCACCGGCGGCACCAAACTCATCATCGAGGCGGGCATATCGGTGAATGAGTTTGTCGCGCTCCTCATCGTCTGCGTCCTCCATGTCGCGGCGAACAGACTCCATCCGCCGCTCCAAGGAACCGATATCGCGCGCCATGAGAATCCGCTCTAGAGCGGTAATCTGACGGTCCTCGATCTCGGACAGTGCCGCCTCCTGGGAGAGGTAGCCGAGCTTGCCCGAAACCACGATCTCGCCCGATGCCTCACGTAGTTCACCGGCCAGTGTGCGAATGAGAGTCGTTTTTCCCGCGCCGTTATGACCCACGAGACCGATCTTGTCACCGGACTGAAGGGAGAAGGAAACATCACGCAGGAGCTCGCGTGCGCCAACCTCGATGGACACGTTACGTGCGATAAGCATTGCGGCCGGTAGCTTACGCCCTTTGGGCAGGGCTCGATCCGATTTGTCGGTTCACTTCACGACGGACCTTCCGCCCGACGAATATCGAGTGGCGCATCGAGAACAAAGCGTCCTGCTTGGACACCAGCGCAGACACCGGCTGAAGCACGACATGACGCAGGCCCGCATCCGCATAGTCGTGGAGTGTTGCCCGCAATTGCTTGGGGGTTCCGACGATCATCGCTTCTCGTATGAGGTCGCTCGGTACTTGCGCGATCATCGCTTCGATCTCCCGGCGACCGTGATGCTGTGGGATGAAATCGACCATGCCACGGAAGTCGTCTCCGAGCGGATGTTGGGCGCCAAACTTCTTCCACTGCTCGCCCGTACCGAGCAGGGCGGTAAACCGGATGGCCTTGTGCGACAACAGTTTGAGGGCTGCTCGTTCGGTCTTGGCAAGGACGACGAACGTCTGCCAACCCGGGACGATCGCATCGGCGTCGCGCCCAGCTCCTGTTGCGTGACCACGAATCGTTTCGACCTTCGATTCGTATTCGCCGGCAGTCATCGGAAACGTCGGGTACCACCCGTCGCCATACTCACCGGTGAGGCGCAGCATACGGGGTCCGTGAGCGGCGACCCATAGTTCGGGTGTTCGACCGGTCGGCGCCTTGAGATCGAGTACGGCGCGGTCCAGGGTGAAATGCTTCCCGGAGAAACCGACCGGCCCCTTCGAGTCGAACATGAGACGGATGACCTGAAGTGCCTCTTCGAGGCGACCCACCGGAGTATCGAACGAGAGTCCATACGGTTCGATGTTCTCGCGCTCCCCCGCACCGATCCCGAGGATGGGTGCGCGTTTCGTCATATGGGCGAGGGTCATCGCCGCCTGGGCAAGCAGGACCGGGTGGCGCCGCACAGACTCGGTAACACCAACACCCAGCCGCATGGACCCGGCCCGAGAGGCCAGGTTTGCGAGCACCATCTGCCAGTCGAAGTAGGCATGGGGTGACCCGTCCGGGTGGGCGACCCAGGAGAAGTCCTCATCCCATACGGACTGGGGAAAGAACCCAAGAAAGTGATCGACGGTCCAAGCAACATCAACTCGGAGGGCTCTAGCAACGCGGGTCATCATGTGGATGCGCCCGAGCGGCGGTTGGGATCCAACCGTCATTCCAAGCGTGAAGAGCGGAGGGGACATGACGATGAGGCTAGCCGGAGAGCACGCGCAGACACTGGATCGTACGGTCGCCGGCGGCCCAACCCGCCGGTGACGGTGCGAAGTACGTCGCGGTTCCCTCAATCGACCGTTCGCTGAACATGGTGTCGCACAACCCCTGGGCGTCGTCAGACATACGGACCGGGTAGGTCTCGGTAAGCGACGGATGATCGACCTGCCCAATCATTTCACGGTCGGCTTGCGAGCAGTCGCGCACCGCGACGGTAAATACGAGGTCAGATGATGGCGCCGTGAAACATGTGCCGTCGACCAGATCTCGCCGTGCCATGCGACGGCTCGGCGACACAGCGAGCACCGTGTCAGTTGCCTGACTGCCATCGAGGGCAAAGGCGTAACAGCCAAACGTCCGCACACCAGCCTCCCACTCTCGAACCGATGGGGTGAAGTACGCAAAGTCGAAGACTCGATCCGCGATCGGCGCCCCGGTGTAGATTTCAAGAGCCGGTGCACACGATGCAACAGCCTCGGAGCGGAACGTCTCTACATCGCCCCACTCGGGAGCGGTGGTGTCGCCGAGAAAGAACAGCTCGTACGTGTGAGGAGTCGTGCACGGCGCAACTTCGACCCCGCTAACAGTCGTTGATTCGGGTTCGTCGAAAGAAAAACATTCCCCGATGGACACATCAGCGAACTTGGTCAGATGATCATGGAGCACGGGCTCACCGGCCGAAGCACACGCGCTGGCAATGAGAGCGAAACAGACGAGCAGGGACCGCTTGACCATGGCGTCAGTGTACGGCCCTTATGCGATATCGGATTCGGACACTGCCCGAAGCCTGGGTGATCCACCGTTGATAGTGACGATCGTCTCGGCAAGAGTTGGGCGCATCTCTTGTGCCATCCACCGCTCAAACTGCGCCGCTGGCATCGGTTTCGCAAAGAGATATCCCTGCATCAGACGACAGCCATTCGCCTGGAGGAAACGTGCCTGCTCAAGGGTTTCGACTCCCTCGGCCACCACAGCCATCCCGAGCGCCTCCGCCAAGGTAAGAATGACGGTGGACAGCACTGCCGAATCCTCAGATGTCGTGATGTCGCCAACAAACGCTCGATCCATTTTGAGCGTGTCGATCGGAAACCGCTTGAGGTAGCTCAGTGAGCTGTAACCCGTGCCAAAATCATCGATGGCAATCTGCACGCCCATGGTCCGCAGGCGTTCGAGCACGCGCCGCGCAAGCTGGGTGTCCTCGATCAGAGTGCCTTCCGTGATTTCGATCTCAAGTTTCTCGGGTGGCAGACCCGAGCTACTGAGCGCTCGATGCACAACATCGACGAAGTCGCCGCGGCGGATCTGTCTCTCTGACACGTTCACGCTTATCGAGTCGAAACTGATTCCGGAGCGCATCCATTCGACGGCTTGTCGGCACGCATGACCCAGTGCCCATTCGCCGATCGGCAGAATGAGCTCCGTCTCCTCGGCAAGGGGTACGAACCTGGACGGGGGAACAAGCCCGAGTTCCGGATGGTGCCATCGCAGCAACGCCTCAAAACCAATGGTCCGACCCTCAAGGATGTCGACCTTCGGCTGGTATACGAGTTCAAGCTGGCCCTCGTTCTCCAGGGCCAGGCGGAGGCCGTCGATCAGGGACAACCGTTCGGAGGTCTGTTCCCGGAGTTCCGGAGTGAAGTACTGGTACGTGTTGTGGCCGGCGGCCTTCGCCGAATACATGGCGGTGTCCGCATCGCGCAACAGGTCCTCGGCGTTGTCACCATCAACCGGATACAGCGCGATCCCGATCGACGCAGATGTTCGAAGTTCGAGTCCGTCGAGGTCGTACGGAGCGCTCAGTGCTGCCAGGATCTTGGTTGCGACATTCCCGGCGTCCTCAATACGGTGGTTGCCCTCGAGTACAACGGTGAACTCGTCGCCTCCCAGTCGGGCGACTGAGTCCGAGTCACGCACACTTCCGAGAAGCCGCTCAGCGACCTGCTTCAGCAACTCATCACCAACCGCGTGTCCGTGACGATCGTTGACACCCTTGAATTCGTCGAGATCAAGGAACATGAGTGAAACAAGTCCACCTTCCAGTCGAGCACGTTCGACCGCGGATTCCAGGCGTTCGTTGAACAGTGACCGGTTCATCAGCCCGGTTAGCGCGTCGTACCGAGCAAGGAACGTCAGCCGCTTTTGTGCGCGTTCTCGATCCGAACGCTGCTTTTCGACATGACTCGACCAAACGTTGCGAAGTTGCTGCTCCGCAGGGCGGATCAGGAAGAGACCCTCGGAAACGATCAGTACCAGTGTGAAACCGAGCAGGAAGAGCTGCGTTGTTTGCAGCGATTGAACTCGCCGGGCCGCATCGATCTCGAGCTGGGCGACAACGACCTCCATCGCCGCTTGGAAGAGCTGCGACTGAGCGGTGATCGCGTCAACGTCGGACCGGGTTGCGGTCCCGTCAGCGAGGGCCGTCAGGTAGCGCTCAACGGCGGCCCGTAGCCCCGTTCGGTATGGCTCGGCGACCGAGAACAGGTCGAGGATTTCCGGTTTCGGATCGTCGACCCGGAGACCATTCTGAATCATGTCGAGCTCTTCGATGGTGATACGCATGCTCGAGGCTGTCGCGTCGATCGGATGCGCGGCGGGGTCAACGAGCCCGTTGTTGGCCTGCTCGGTGACGCGTTGAGCAATCGTGATCTGACCCGCTGCCGTGCTCACCTGCGCAGCGTCAAACTTTTGATCCGTCAGCGACGTTTGCGTGATGAAGGCGCCCGCGATGGCAAGGACCGCGAGGAGAGCAAGTCCGACAATGTACCGAACCGTTGACCGCGCAATGGCGACATCAACCGGACCTGAGCGCAGCGGTGAACGGCTTGCTCGTCTTCGTCCCAGCATCGTACGGTTCACGTTCCCTCTCGCTCTTTGTCGGGACGAGGCGAACGGATGTCGACCCAACATGTCTGTCATCGGCGCCGAGCCGCCAAAAGTTGAGTCTCCGAGCCGGTTTCTTGAGGTTTTTGCCGAGCAGTGGAGATGTGCAACGCGCAGGTCACTAGTGTCCATCCGGTGGTTACGGAAAAGGCAGACTCAGTCAGAGAAGTCGTCCTCGATCTTGAGAGGGCACGACGCAAGACGAGACGCACGGTTATCGACTTCTGGGAAGCCATCTATCAGGCGTATGTCGCCGGATTTGTCATGGTCATCGTCATTGCCGCCATCGCATCGGTCCTCCCCCAGAGCGAAATCAGTGCTGCGGGTGTCGCCGACGTCGTCAAACGCGGACCTGCCGCTCTCGGGTTGTTTGTCGCCCTTGCGGGTTACCTGGGAATTCGCTCGGGAATCCATGGTGGCCCTCTTGTCTTCGAGGCAGCGACGGTCCAGTACGTCCTCCAGGCACCGGTCGATCGAGCGTTCGTGGCCCGACGAGCGGCACAGAAGCAGCTCCGTACCGCCGTTATGTGGGGGTCGGCTGGCGGGGCAGGTCTTGGTTTGGCTGTCTCCGGTTCGCTTCCCGGAAACACCATCGAATTCGTCTTCGGGTTCGCCGCGGTCGGAGCCCTCGGCGGTGTGTTGATGTTCGGTGCCGCACTTGTCGCGTCTGGGCGGCCGGTGCCGCCCGCGGTTGCTACATCCATTGGGATATTGCTTGTCGGATGGTCAGCTCTCGACCTTGCGTTCGCCTCGGTAACGTCGCCCTTCACACTGGTGGGTCGCCTCGGCATGTGGCCACTTTCTGGTACCAGCCTCTCGATCGTCGGTGCTGTCCTGATCATTGCCGTGGTCGGCGAAGGGATCCGCCGGGCCGGTAACTTCTCTCTTGAGGCATCCCTGCAGAGGGCCGGGCTTATCAGCCAGATACGGTTCGCACTCACCATGAACGATCTGCGCACTGTCGTACTGCTGCGCCGACGCCTCGCCAACCATTCGTACAGGACAAAACCGTGGTTACCAATCGGACGCTCGTCGGGGCGACGCCTGCCGGTGCTGCGACGAAGCGTCCAGTCGCATCTACGACTGCCGCTTGCGGCCGTTATTCGCATCACCGCGCTTTCGGTTGGGGCCGGCGTCAGCGTCGGCCTCGCCGGACGCGGCGTCGCTGCCCTTGCACTCGTGGCCGGACTCCTGATGCTCGTAGCGGGTTACGACTTCATGGAACCACTCGCCCAGGAGGTCGACAATCCGGGTCGATGGGCCACCTACCCGCTGCAACTTGGCGAGCTCGCCGTCCGCTTGACCATCGCAGGAGCGGTATCGATGCTGCCAGTCGCCGTACTCGCAGCGGCCGTAGCCGCCGCGATCGGCGGTCCCGAGACGGCCCTGATCGCCGCGGTTGTGTTCCCCCTCGCTGCGGCTACTGCCGCCGTCGGTGCATCGGTGAGCACGCTACTCGGTGGCCCCGACGTCATGGCGAGCAGCGAACTGTTCGGTCTGGCGATCGTAGTTCGCCTCGTCGTACCACCGATTATCGCGGCCCTCCCGTTTGCGCCCGTCGTTGCGGGTCTCGTCAACGGGACCCCAGCGAACGTTTTCTTACCAAACAGCGTTGTGCTGGTTGGTCTCATGATTGGAGTCGCCTGGATGTGGATAGCACAGAGAAACCCGGGGTTGGCGTGACTTCCCAGATGGCACTTCAGGCCGATGGTCTCGCAAAAGACTATGGGGAAGGGTTCGGGCTTTCACCTCTCGACCTTGAGGTCACCAGCGGAGAGCTGGTCCTTCTCGTAGGACACAACGGATCGGGCAAGAGCACATTCCTCGGTCTTGCAGCAGGTCTCTTGGAGGCGACCGAGGGAGAGGTACAGATCGTCGGTGCCCCCGCTGACAGTGTGCCGGCTCGTATCGGTCGCAGTTACCTTCCCGACCAGCCGATTCTCTACGACGATCTGACGCTGTGGGAACACATTGCATACAACGCCGCGCTTCACCGAACACCCGACTGGGAGGATGCCGCCGTGGAGCAGTTGGAGGCGTTTCGTCTCATGGACCGGGTCGATGGCCTCCCGGCCAAGTTCTCGCGCGGCATGCGCCAAAAGGCGGCGATCGTTATCGGGTTGGTGCGACCGTTCCGGCTGCTCCTCATCGACGAGCCCTTCCTCGGTATCGATGCGACCGGCCAGGACACCCTCGTCGACATTCTCCAGACCCTGGCCTCAATCGATGTCGCAGTGGTGGTCTCGACCCATCACTCAAACATCACCGACATTGCGACGCGCTGTGTGGGACTGAGCGATGGCGAGCTGGTGTACGACGGGAAACCCGACCCCGAGACGATCAGAAAGATCGTCAACGGCTAACCGTCGGTGACGAACTCAACGCTGTGCTCGATGAGCGTGCGAATCTGTTCGCGGTCCTCAAGAATCCGTCTCGGGAGGACCGCATATTGCTTTTTGACGTGTCCCCTCGGGAAGTACCGCAACGGCTCGACACCATCCTCGGCGAACAGCGTTTCCAGGGTCTCCGGCCCGAGTCGAAGCGCGACACCAAAGGCGCCACAGGAAACGAAAATGGTGCCATCGACGTACCCACCAACGGCGCCGAAGACGTTCCGATAGGTGATGCTGCGGGTGGGACCAAGGTCCGGCTGGGCGACGTTCAATAGCTCGGTTAGTTCAGCGAGGTATTCCGAGTTCACCGTGACCCCTCTCTCCTCGACTCGTATGCCGCTACATCGCGGTCAGACAAGCAACGTAACGCATACCATCGTGTTCAACGACATCCATCGACCATCCGGCACGTTCGGCGATTGTTGCAAGCTCCGCGGGTGACATGAAAAGGTAGTCGAACCAGTCACCGACTGTGATCCGGCGTCTGACCCGCATGATCACATGTCCGGGGAGTCGCCCGCGTTCTCGATTCGCCTCGTGGTAACCAAGATGTACGGGTTCCTCGGTGGCATAGGGGTCGAGAGTTGAACCGACGATCCGTGCTCCGGCGGCTGCCATACCTCGCAACCGGCCAAGAGTTCGGACCGGATCGGGTGCGAGAAGTCCCAGATTGGCGCCCATCATGATGAACGTATCGAAACGGGTATCGGTCTCGTACCGGTGGATCGAGGCATGCACCACATTGGTGAGGCCTCGCTGGTGACACACCTCGACCGCTCCAGCGGAGTTGTCGAGCGCAACGACGTCGCATCCTCGTTCGACGGCTGCGAGAGAAAAGCGACCGGCACCGGCACCAACGTCGAGGACGCGGCCAACCACCAGGTCTATTCCCGTGGTTTCGATCTCGGCGAACGAATCAACCCCCGAAAAGTAGACGTCGACTGACCTGAGGCGTTCCATCAGTCCGTCATCGCGCTCGATCAGGTACGCCCCATCACCACCGGCGACGTACTCGAGCAGCGCCTCACCAAAAGCATCTCCGTGTTCCATCCCCCGATCTTGCCACATACGACACGCAGCATGGCGGCCGGTGTACGCCCGGACGCCCGGAGGCCGATGATCCTGATCGCATGCCGTTCCCGGAGTGGCACCTTGTGCGCCCCAAGGCCGAAGATGCCGTTGTTACCAGGGTCTTCGGGCGATTGCCTCAATAGGTTTCAGCCCCTGACCAAAGCGCGCAATGGCGTCGCGATTTTTCTTCAGATCGCTGTATGCAATGAAGCGGACGGCCAGCTGGTCAGCTACCCGGCTGAAAGCCGGGCGCCGAAGCTGATCCGAAATGTCAGACTCACGTGAGTCGGGAGCGACGAGAAACAGAGCAAGTTCGTCGTGTTCGAGTCCGAGTGCGAGATCCGACATGCGAAGAATCCCAGAGTAAATCGAGGTCGTGTGCTCAACCTCGAAGGCAGCGCTGACCCGCCCGTTTTGTGGATCAACCCAGAGGACATCGATAAGGCGGATCGCATCAAACGACGGTGAAGCCCTCAATCGCTCAGCGAGCATACCGAGACAACCATCTGCCAAGCGCCCACCGTCGTATGGCCGATTGATGTCGTTGCTGGCAATCCAGACATCGAAACCAACGGCCATTCCCAAGTCTCGAAGCCATCCCTGGATTTCCGTGTGGGTGTGGTCCTCGTCTTGGGCCTTTTGGATGGCTCGGTCGGCGCGCGCCGACTCCGCTCGCACCTCGGCAAGCTCCTTCTCCCATTCGGCCAGCAGCGCCTCGTCGGGTTCGAGAGGCGGGGCAAGGTACCTTCCTGAACCCACGTCGAACAAGAAACCAGCAACCGCTCCGAGATCGTTCGAGAACAGGTCGCGGTACCGATCATTGATCTCCAGGATTCCCCGACGCATCGCTAGATATCCATCCCACCGCCCCAGTTTCACCTTCGCTCCGGTGATGGCGTTGTATCCCTTGACAATCTTGGTGTTGGAGGGAGGAATCACCGTCGGATGCAAGAAGTAGAGAATGTTCGCGCTCGCGGGCCCAACACCCTTGATCGCATGACGATCCAACGCTTGGATCGCATCAACGACTTCCGACTCCTTCCCGGAGCATCCAATGCAGGCCTGGAGAAAGCGGCCAAACGCCTTTTGATTCTCCGGATCCTCGTAGATGTCGGGGATGCGTAGTTTCGGCTTCCACAGAAATGCATGGTCGGCGCCCCGGAAGACCTGTCTCTGTTCTGCGATGGACTTCACGACGGTTTCGAGCGAGGACCCCCTGTAGACGTTGCCGAATGTGCCCGCCTCGATCTCGGAAACGACCACGCGAATTCCCTGCGCGATCGAACGGAAATTCTTTATCCGCTCCTCCCAAAGGAACCAGGTCTGATACGTCCCGGACGGATCTTCACGCCAACGAGCCACAAGACGACGGAGCGGATCCTCCGCTGTTGTCTGCTGGGCGTTCATAGTGATCGACTTCCTCCTTCGGGCGACGATGACCCACCAAGCGACTTGCTGTACCGCAGCTGATCGGCGGTACCGCTCAGTGTTCCGTGCCGTGATCTTGGCACATGCGCCGATGCGGTGCAGGCTTGTACGATGACAACTCGACTACGTGACCAGAGGAATTCTCCGTGACCAACATACAAGGAACCGTCGCACCCGGATTCGAGTCAGTGCGCGACGTGTTCGCGGAGAACTTTGCGATCCGTGATGAGGTTGGCGCAGCTTGCGCCGTCTACCACAGGGGTGAGAAGGTCGTTGACCTCTGGGGAGGTTTACGAGACCCGAAAACCAACGCTCCGTGGGAGGAGAACACCTTGGTCCT
>JAADIG010000055.1 GCA_013151445.1 Actinomycetota bacterium | reverse complement strand
CCCTGGCCTTGGCCCTGCTGCCGCTGCTGGGCATCCGAAACCGCCTGCTGGGCATCCCGGACCGCTGATGATGCCTTCGCTCGGTCCTGTTGTGCCTGCACCCTGTCGCCAGCTGCCTGCACCGCATCGGCGGCAGCCGCGACCGCATCGCCGTTCCCACCAGAAGCGACGTCGTTGGCTGCGTTCTTAAGCGCGGTCGCCAACTCGGTTGACGTGCCAGCGGTCGCGTCGGCGAGTTTCTGGAGACGCTCGGCCGCGGCTGCTCGATCGGCTTCAGACAGCGAACCAGCATCCTCTGCGAGGTTTCGTAGTTGTTCCTCTGCGGTCGAACCCTCACCAACCGGGGCCTGGGCCAGTTTGTCCTCGAGACCTGCCAGCGCCGTCTTCAACGCCAATGCCTGGTCGTCGGTTCCCTCGTTGAGCGACTGACGCGCCTCCGCAAGTGTTTCCATCGCCCGTTCGAGGTCCGGCGCCTCACGCAGTTCAGCAGCAGCTTGTTTGAGCCGATCACGGACCTCGGGTGTTTCGATCTGGTCAGCAACATCATCGATCTCGTCCGCGATGGTGTTCACTGTCTGTTCGACCTCTTGGCGTCGCTGCAGTTCTGCGTCGGCCCGCGATGCCGGCACTGCAAGCACGACGGACGCAACAAGTGTCAGGGCGGCAAGTCCGAGCAGCCTCGGATGCGGTTTCCAATGACCAAAATCACGCACCGTCTGGCGATCCGCCCAGGTCGCTGCGCCCTTCACCTGGGCTTCGACGAGCCGCCCACTCTGCCCACGGGCCACGAGATCAAGTGCGGTGGCGACTCGGTCGGCTCCTCCGAGACGTTGGTCGACGGCGAGGGCGACGGCTGCGCGAGAGGGGCGCCTCATGAGACCGACAAGGAAGGCTCCCGCGATCGCCAATAGAAGGAGGCCGAGCGCAACCGGTTCGGCCCACACGACCACCACGATCCGCGCAACACCGAGTAGCAGCGCAGACAACGCTCCCGCAATCGCGACGAACACGACGACACTATCAAACGTCCGTTCCAGACGGATTCGGCGGCTGGCGGCATCGATCAGGCGGGTGACGGCATCAGGAAGAGGCATTGGTGCTCCTCCTGCGACGTTTGCCGAGGGTGCGCTCGCTTCGTGCTGGAACACGCACCATCCGGACCGTCGCCCACAACGCAAGCCCGGAGATGCCGAGCATCAAGACGAGGTACCCCACCCAAACGTCGCCGCGCCTGCGCACGATGGTCGTGTCGGCGTTGTTGAACCCGGGTCCGAAATCTCCCCCGACAAACCCGCCACCGCCGAAGCCCGGGCCGTCAACAAACACGTCGCGCTCGAAACCGCCACCAAATGAGCTAAACGCGACACCCTGGCGTTTCAGCAAGACCCGCTCGAACAGACTGTAGGGAGTGCCTCCCAAGGGATCTTGTTGGAACACGAGCACGTTCGATGTGGAGTCAACCAGTGCGAGATACGGGTTGAACCACACCGAGATCAGCTCACGACCACCATCTTGGGGCACGACACCGGTGTATACCGTGACAGATTCGGGTCCGTCGACGACTGTCCCCTCGACAGCGAGCGCTATCGCCGACCCAACGATCAGGACTGCAACAAGAAGGTACGAACCGACTACTGCCGACTGCGTTGAACGCGCCCGGGATGACCTCCATACGCTCACCGTCGCAACGGTGAACCCGGTGACTGCAATGACGGTCATACCCCGTACGACGTCCCCCACTGTCGCTCCGCCCATGGCAAAGGGAATCGCAAACAGCGGTAGTGTCGTAATCACGAGCAGCCCAAGGTACGCAATCGCGGCCGTCACTTTCCCCAACACTATCTGGAGCGCCGACATCTGGCTGACCTGAAGAAGCTTGAAGGTACGGCGCTCCTTCTCCCCAATGATCGACGGGGCCGCCTGAGCAGGCACCACGAAAACCACGGCAGTCAGCAGCGCTAACAACAGCACGCGGAATATGAGCCGGCCAGCGGACTCTGTGATTACCGATGGTGCAACCGCCCTGCCGAAGAGGAAATACGATGCCTGGCGCGACCCGGAGTACGACAGCCATACGATTCCCCCGAATATCGCGACAAACAGAGACATAACGACGGGGGTCCGTAACGTACGAAACCGTTCGCGCATTTCGCGCAGCGTGACTGGGTTCACGGTTGCTCACCCTCCGCTCCGACGGTCAGGCTCATGAATATGTTCTCGAGGCTCTGGCCCTGGAAGGTCCACTCGAGTACTGGAATATCCGCACCAATCGCTCGGCGCAATAGTTCTGCCCCGACAGCGTCATCGCCGGCAAACTTGAAGTCACAAACATCGCGTTCGACCGCTACCGAACCGACTTCGGGCTGGTCACGAAGCCACCGCTCCGCGGCCTCGACGGCAGTTTCGTGGACCCGGACACGAACGGTCCGGTGACCCACTGCGTCATTGCGCAACTCATCAACGGTTCCCTCGACAACAACCTTGCCATGGTCGATGACCGCAAGATGAGAACACATCCCCTCAAGCTCCGAAAGAATGTGGCTGGAGATAACGATCGTACGACCCATGCGGTTGAGCTCAGCCACGAGTTCACGCAAATGTACCCGTGCCCTCGGGTCGAGGCCCGAAGCCGGTTCGTCCAGAATCAACACTGAGGGGTCGTGCACGAGTGCCCGCGCAAGGGAAAGTCGCTGCTTCATTCCGCGCGACAGACCGTTGACATCATCATCTGCCTTGTCCTCAAGATCAACGAGTGCCAGCAGATCGGCAACCACCGCTTTGCGGGCCTGGGCCCGAACGGACTGCGTGGCTGCGAAGAACAGGAGGTACTCGGCGGCCGTGAGCCCGTCGTACACACCGAAGAAGTCGGGCATGTATCCGACGGCAGCTCGAACGGCTTTCGAGTCACGCTGGGGATCTTCTCCTGCGACCCTTACCTTGCCCGTGTCACGCTTGAGCAGCCCCGCCATGATCGACATAGCAGTCGTCTTGCCCGCGCCGTTGGGACCGATGATGCCGTACACCGATCCCTCGGGGATTCTCAACTCTGCACCATCGAGCGCTTTCAGCGAACCGTAACTCTTGCCAACCGACTCGAACTCGATCATGTGCCGGTCTCCCACTCAAGCCGGAAGCCTTGTTGGCTACCCAGGCCGCCCATCTCCTCGGCTTGCTGACCGGCTAACCGTGCCAATACGTAACCATCGGGTCCCCGGTAGAGGTCCATGCGAATCTCCTCACCTCGGGCGACCGGGTCCCACGAATCAGCAGACCAGTTGTATACCTCAGGAACGCCCACCGGATTGAGAACCGTGGCCAGCGACACGGTCTCCGGAACCGCAAAACGAACAACAACCTCTTCCGCCCCATAGATGTAGTAGGTCGATACGCTCTTTTCAACGAACTCTGCGCCTAGCGCTCGAACGAACTCGGGGAGCGCCCCACCTTTCGCGCTGGCAAGCGTCCCTGGATCGAACTCTACGACCAGCACGGCGACTCCCTCGATAGCCTGATCCCTGCCGTCGACCGATACCTTGACGAAATAGTCGTTCGAAACTCCGAATACGAAAGCGCTGCCCGGCGAGCGCAGCGGGGCAAGCGCCTCCATTGCAGGCGACAATGTCTCAATCTGCCTCCAACGGAACTCCGAATTCGGCAGGTTCCAGATCTCGGCACCGCTGCGTTCGACGATCTGGTTCAAAATCGACCAATCCTCAAGAGATGTCAACCGACTGTCGACGGTCCCCGTCTGCCCGGACTCGAGCGGCTCGCTCGACCCAGAGAACTTGCCACCAACCAGGACCCCCCAGACCCAAAGGGTCGATCCGGTCTCGTTCGTCACCGTATATCCACCATCGTCCTTGACCACACGGAGACCGAGGTCGGCGGAAATGCCCCGGGGGGTGAGTTGCGCCGAGCCCACACCCGAGTCAACAAACTCAAAGCTAACTGCGTCATTACCCTGTTGTTGTGAGGGAACCGTCGCAATGAAACCCCCGGACGACGGTGCGACGTCCCATTGCGTTGAACTCTCAAGGCTCACGGTCCGGCCCGCCTTGGCTGACACGACGACCGCGCCATCTCCAACGACACCGTCGCTCGTCTGGTACAGAGCGACGGCACTCGTGTAAACCTCGGCCTCAACGGATTGCTGGCCGATCACAAGGAACGCCACGAAGAACACGATGCTTGCCACCGGGATCGTCACCCAGGCGAGTTCGGGCTTCCCGGTCCTGCGCAGAATAAAAAAATTCACCGGGCCGACCAGCAGCACAAATATCGCAATCCCTGATACGAGCCACGGCAACGCGGGGACAGAGAGAGGGCGCGCCGATGCGGCTGCTGCATCAAGTGACCCGAAACCCTGCTCTGCGTACGCAACGACGGTGCCTACGGACGGTGTATCGATAAACACGCGATCCCACCCGCTGAGTGCGAGTGCCGCGACGTCGCCCACCAGAATACGACCCGGGGCAATCGCAGCATCGTCAATGAAACCACCCGAAAACTCGTCGCCCAGCGAAGCAACGTCGCTCTGGGATGCGATCAGGACGCCACCCGCCTTGATCCACTTGACAAGGGCCGCCTTGTCCTCATCCGACCGATCCGACAACGAACCCTCCGCCGCAACGACATAGGAGACTGCAGTGTTCAGCCGTGTGAACCCGGATTCCTGATCTCCCACGGTGAAGATGTCACGTTCCAATGGGAAAGAACGCGCCCGACCTAGATCGACGGTTCCGACAGTCGCGACCAGGATCGCATCACCCGGAGTCAGTGTCTGCAGCGTTTCGCTCGCCGCGACGGAGGTCGCATCCCCCGACGTATCGACGAGCCGTAGGGTGATGCGGCGCTGCTCGCCAAGCGGAGGAATCCTCAGCGTCAACGTCTTCGTTCCACCAGCGGGGATCTCAATGGCGGCCGAGACGCCGGCAACGTTAGCCTCAAGTCGACCCTTAAAGAGTTCGGTGCTCGACACGGTTACATAGAGATCGAACCCTTCGAGCGGATCAACGTATCCCCCGTATCCAGCCTCAACTACGAGCGAGGTCGTACTAGCCTGCGCAAAAACCGCAGGTGAACCCAATGCTGTGATCATCACAACACTGGCAAGCACCAAGATCCTTCGAATGTGTCCCACGAAACTATGACGCACAAGCGGACTCACCGGTTCCCGGTTCGTGAGTATTCCCAGATTCACGGCTGCGCCACCCCCAAGTTGCGACCACACGGCTTCGAACCGTCAGTGTACCCGCCGACGCTGACCGGGGACGTTAGCGACCTCGAGGGTCACCGATGCGTGGCGCGAGTTAGCCGGAGGCCGCCACCAAATCTTGTAACGCCTGTCGGGTTCCGGCTTCGCCGACAGCACCCGCCCATCGTTTCCATTCGGCGCCGTCGGGTGTGAAGAGAATGACCGTTGGCTGACCGATGATCCCAAAGTCGCCCCAGATCTGTTCGTTCAGGCCCCACTGCAGGTTCGACGAGAACAACTGCTCGGCGGCTGCTGCGGTCGTGTTGATGTCCGCCCAGCCAGCAATCGCGATGAAATCGACCTGTCCTTGGAACTCTGCAGCTACTTTGTCAACGACGGGCAACTCCCGCCGACAGACGCTTCACCACTCTGCCCAGAAGATCACAAACGCGGGTTTATCCGCCTCGCTTAGCGTGTACGACGTGCCGTCGGCGAGGGCCAGGGTGAAGTCCCTTTGCCCCTCGACAGCGCCCTCGGCGGGTGATGATGCCGTGCCCGAGTCGCTGCCATTGGCGCCACCACACGCCGCAATGATGACGAACAAACCCGCAAGAAGAATTTTTTTCATACCGCACCTTATCGGACCCTGAACTTTACGACCACGACCCAGCGGATGTTTCACAGAATGTTCACGAGCTCGAACTGCTCGCACTTACGCCGAGCGGCTGAAGGAAACCGCCGCATCAACGACGCCCATGGCAGCACCGGACTCGATCGCCGACATGGCGAGTGTCATGGCGTCACCAAAGCCCTGAGCCAGACCCGATGCCACGATCGCGGGACATGCGTTGACCAACGCGACATCCGTGCGTGGACCCTGTTCTCCCGAGAGAATCGCTCTCGTGATCGTCAGGTTCTCGGCGGGGTCACCACCAGATAGGTCCGCGAGTGTCGCTCGTCGCACCCCGAAGTCACTGGGCTGGAACTCTGCCTTGGTGATTTCTCCATCGACGAGACGCAGCACGTCAGTCTTGGCTGCTGTACTTATTTCGTCAAGACCGTCATGGCCGTGGACAACAAAGGCGTGTGTCAGACCGAGCCCACGAAGAACCTCGATCATCTTGTGGGCCATGGTGCGATCGGACACGCCCACGGCGGCGCGTTTCACGCGGCCCGGGTTACTGAGGGGTCCGAGGAAGTTGAAAACGGTTCGAACCCCAAGCTGTTTGCGAACTGGCCCGACGTGGCGCATCGACGGGTGGTAACGCGGTGCAAAGAAGAAACCCCATCCGATCTCTTCGATCATGTGTTTCGTCGCATCGGGTGGGAGTTCAAGATCGATTCCGAGTGCGGCGACCAAGTCGGCAGATCCGGTCTTCGATGACGCCGCTCGGTTTCCATGTTTGGCAATCTTGACTCCGGCGCCGGCCGCGATGAACGACGCGGTTGTGGAAATGTTGAACGTTCCGGCGTTGTCGCCACCGGTGCCGACGAGGTCGACCGCATCGACATCGAGGGCACATGTCACCGCCGCTTCGAGCATACCGTCGACGAGGCCCGTCATTTCGTCCACGCTCTCCCCCTTTGAACGGATCGCGACGATGAACGCAGCGATTTGGGCGTCCGACGCGTCGCCGGACATCATCGCGGTCATGGTGCGACGCGCCGTCGCACGGTCGATGTCCTTGCCAGCCATCAGCGGATTCAGGACCGCGGGCCATGAGAAGTCTGCCATGGCCGGGACTCTACCCGGTCGCGCGATCCGTGTCCTGTGTCCCAGCAAAGTCGCGTAACAGCGCGGTTCTTTCGGACGTCGACATTCCGCCCCATACTCCAAAGCGTATGTTGATTTCGAGAGCGTAGTCCAGACAGTCCTCGACAACCGCACATCCGGCACACACACGCTTTGCGTTTCGTACCGCAGGACGTGTTTCCGAGAAGAAAAGATCTGAATCAATGTCGCGACAGGCTGAGAGCACGACCCAGGAGCGCTCCTCAACCAACGGTATAGGTCGCAGCGTGTCTCGATGGATTGTTATTGCCATTCGGATGTTCTCCTTGGTCAGGGACCCTCACCGACCCGCTTACCCGTAGAGACGTTTTACGGCCCGGATGAGTTCCCGCAACCGAATTCGCTCCGCCCGCGCTCTCACCTACAATTCCAGCTCGTCCACGCCGTCGACAAGGGGTTCCTGTGCTGTATTTCACCTATACGTCCCGTCTCGCTCCCGCTCTCATCGCCGACGTAGCCCCGAACGCAGAGTTCCGATTCATCGCTCATATCCCCGAACACGGTGTTCGGTTTCCCATCAACGCCGAGGGGTGGAGCGGCGGCCTTCCGACGGCGGTCCCGGATCCCTCATCAACGGTTTGGGGTGTTGTCTACGAGGTTCCGACCGAGAACGTGGACGCAATCGAAGCAGTCGAAGCACACGAGAAGAGAGTTCGGACCGAAGTGGAGACTATGGACCGCATGGGTCAACGCCACCAGGTCGTGACCTTCGTGTGCCCCGACGGCGGTGACGATGCGGCCCCGTCGGCGGAGTACCTCAAGCTGATGTTGGCGGGTTCCCAGCACTGGGATTTGCCGATCGGGTGGATCATCAGCCTCAAGCAGGCCCTCGCCTCTGTCACGTAGGCACACAGGCACTAACCTTACGACCGCAACGTGGGCGGACAGCCGCGGTGAGCAATCGCTGAGGAAAGTCCGGACTCCGTAGGGCAATGGTGCTGGGTAACACCCAGGCGGGGCGACCCGATGGACAGTGCAACAGAGAGCAGACCGCCGATGGCACAGAACCTTTGGTTCCGTTTACGGAGCTGCGGGCGATGTGCACAGGCAAGGGTGAAACGGTGGTGTAAGAGACCACCAGCGATGCGGGTGACTGCATCGGCTCGGTAAACCCCACCAGGAGCAAGGCCAAGCAGGAACAGGGCTGCCCGTCCGTTATGTTCCAGGTAGGCCGCATGAGCTCGTCCAGCAATGGCGGGCCCAGATAGATGGCTGTACGACGACAGAATCCGGCTTATAGCCCGCGTTGCAGTCGTTGATTGTGGGGTGCCTCGTTCATGCGAGGCGCCCCACAGTCATTCACCCCGCCGGTGTCGATCCGAACCGATGCAGTCAGATGGATCGATGTCATGGAAGACGTGATACCGTTTCGCACGCATCAGCAAGCGTGGTGCCGACCATATTCAGCTTCTGGCGTCCATTTGGGCGATATACCGCCCAATTGGACGCCAAAACAGGGAAGGATTGAGGATGAGCACGTGGACACCTGACTCGTGGAAACAATTCACGGTCAGCCAGCAGCCGGTTTACCCAGACCCGGCCGAGCTGGAACTCGTCCTCAAAGAGCTCTCCGACCTTCCCCCGCTCGTGACATCATGGGAGGTGGAGTCCCTCAAGGGCCACCTCGCTGCTTGCGCTCGTGGCGACATGTTCCTCCTCCAGGGTGGTGACTGTGCGGAAAGTTTCAACTCGTGTCACCCGAAACCGATCACCTCGCTCCTCAAGATCATGCTCCAGATGTCGCTCGTGCTTACCCATGGCACCCGCCGGCGAGTAGTCCGGGTCGGGCGTATCGCTGGCCAGTACGCAAAACCGCGCTCCGCCGACCAGGAGCAGCGCGGCGACGAGATCCTCCCGACGTATCGCGGCGACCTCTTCAACCGGTCTGGGTTTACCCGAGACGATCGCGCCCCCGACCCCAAACTGCTGTTACGCGGCTACGAGAGGGCCGCTCTCACTCTCAACTTCATTCGGGGACTTATCGACGGCGGTTTCGCCGACCTCCACCACCCCGAATACTGGGATCTCGCCTTCGTCGACGAATCACCGATGAAGGCGGAGTACAAACGGCTCGTGGCCAACATCCAAGACTCGGTCGAGTTTATGGAGCACGTGCTGGGCGCGTCCGCAGATACGATGCGCCGAGTCGAGTTTTTTACGAGCCATGAGGGGTTGTCCCTCAACTACGAGCAGGCACAGACCCAGATGGTCCCTCGCCGGTCCGGGTACTACAACCTGTCGACCCACTTCCCGTGGATAGGTATGCGAACGGCACAGGCCGATGGTGCCCATGTCGAGTACTTCCGCGGGATTCGGAACCCCATCGGTGTCAAGGTCGGACCGACGATGACCGACGAGACGCTTGAGCGACTTCTCGAAGTGCTTCACCCGGATGACGAACCGGGCCGCCTCACACTCATCCACCGTTTCGGATCCGGCAACGTGCGTGACCACCTGCCGCGCCTTATCGACGTGGTGAAGCGCTCAGGTAAGACCGTGAACTGGACAGTGGACGCCATGCATGGCAACACGGAGACGACGGCGGATGGGATCAAGACACGGAGATTTGAGAATGTTCTCAGCGAGATACGGGACTCGTTCGCGGTCCACGCCGAGGAGAATTCTATCTTGGGCGGGGTCCATTTCGAGCTGACCGGCGAGAACGTCACCGAGTGCCTCGGCGGTGCCCGCCAGCTCTCCGAGCAGGACCTGCATCGGGCATATGTTTCAAAATGTGACCCCCGGCTCAACTACGAGCAGGCGCTCGAAATGGCGATGCTGGTCGCACATCAACTGCGCGAAGAGGCCTAGAGCTTGGGCGCTGGAGCTTCCTGGGTTCCGCCCCCGGCGCTCCGAATTACGTACACCCAACCGGTGCCGTCAATACCCGCTACCGGTGTCCCTTCCACAAGCTTTCCGGCTAACGCCGCGGGGCCTCCCTCAATGGCCGACGAAAAGGCCGTCTCCTGCTGGAACGCGGCAGCGTTCTGTGAACCGACCAACTGATCAAAGGAAGCTCCGACTATTTCCTCGACGTTGACGTTGAACAGCCCGGCCAGGCCACGGTCGGCGTACACGACAACACCGGCACGGTCGACGACGCAATGACCGTCACGGGTGCCATACAGTTCGGGTGGTCGGACACCGCGGTGCCGCGCCACGGCGAACCGGACGGCTCGACTCAGGGTCGCCGGACCGATGGAGCCCTTCACGAGGTAGTCCTCCGCGCCTTCGGCAACAGCTTGGACCGCGGCGTCCTGATCATCGTGAGCGCTGAATACAACAATCGGAACGTTTGGGGCGGCCGCGAGGATTTGGCGCACAGAATCGATCCCATCCGAATCTGGGAGTACCAGATCGAGCAGAACACAGTCGACGTCCGCACCCGACGATCGCAGATGGCGAATCGCAACTTGTAGCCGGTTGACGTTCACCGTCGGGAGTCCCTCCGGCCACGCCTCAGCGAGCATCGCCTGTACGAGCCGCAGGTGCAAGGGGTTGTCTTCGATTATGAGAAGGGACGGTGCCAGGGAACCGGCTTCACTCATGGTATGACCTTTCGTCATCTCACCCTACCCACTGTCGGCCCGCGGGTCCCGCTCCTAAGGCCACCGATCCGATCCGACCACCGAATTTGGCCGATAAACTAGGGCCGACCCCACGATCGGAGAACCAGTGACACGCTTCGCATATTTCTGTGGCCACGAGCAATGGCATCCCGAGGAGCTCGTGCGCCATGCCCAGCTCGCCGAGCAGGCGGGGTTCGATGCGGTAGTCGTATCCGAACACTTTCATCCCTGGGTCGACGACACGTCCGCCTCCGGGTTTGCGTACGCCACGATTGCAGCGATGGCGCAGGCCACCGAG
>JAADIG010000103.1 GCA_013151445.1 Actinomycetota bacterium | reverse complement strand
CGCGCCTTGCCATTGGATTGTTACCGTAGGGCTGCACCCTGAAGTCGGTGAGGAACTCCGTGTAGCGGTCAAGAACCGCTGCGGGTAGGTAGCTGCCGCCAGCGTTCTCGAAGAACCCCCAGGCGTCCGATGGTTCCCTCTCAAACGCAGGGAACAGCGACCGGGCGAAACGTACATCAAACATGGGAGACCTCAACACGACGGCAACCTGGACCCCGACCAGTGTACGATCCCGGCGCGCGACATACTGTGACTTTTCTCACATCGGGGAGACGGCATGGTTTGTGACGAGTAATCCGGCCGGACTGTTCACCGCCTTGCCTCGGTGTGGTGATGATCTGGATAGTGACAGAGGTACAGGCCGCTGAATCCACCACGAGGGGTGGCGGTGTCGGAGGCATCCTCGAAACACTCACACCGGCCGAATTGTTGCCCGTTTAGGCATCGCCGCGGCGGCGGCGCTCCTTGTACCAACAGCCGCGGTGCCAATGGCGCCGCAGGTCTGGGGCGAGTTGAGGAACGATGACGACGTGACCGACACCTTCGTCGATCGACAGCTCACAACCCGGACACAGATACCGCTTGCGCGCCTGGTAGGGCTGGATCGTCATCACGTCTTCGTGACCAAAAGGCATCTCGTCACCCAAAGAAACCCCAACCGACCAACACTACGGTCAGGATCACGAAGAAGACTACTAACCCGATGTCGAGGCGCGAGGTCGTCTGGTTTCGAAAAGGATTGAGTCCCATGCCTCCATGCTACGTGCATTGTGCGTCTTGTCATCGCACCACGGAGTAGGGTTCCCTCATGTCTGATACAAGCTTCTTCTCGACGACGGATGTTGGGTACGTGCGGTGGTTGACCATGAACCGGCCGACCCGCATGAATGCGATACCGCTGGCCGGTTGGGCAGCGTTGCGAGACGAGTTCCGTGACTTCCGATCCGCTGAGCAGCGGGTGCTGGTGATCGCGGGCGCCGGCGACAACTTCTGTGCCGGTGCCGACGTGTCGGGCGACGGGACGGATATGTTATTCACCTCGGCAGCCGTCGGGGCGCAACAGATGCGCCCCGTTGGTGAGGCGGCGACGGAGCTCTTCGAAATGCCCAAACCGGTGATTGCCATGGTTGATGGTGTAGCCGCCGGAGCGGGTCTCAACCTTGCCCTGGGATGCGACATCGTTGTTGCATCCGAGTCCGTTCGGATGAGTGCTGCGTTCGTCCTGCGAGGACTCACCATCGACTTCGGTGGCACCTGGCTGCTGCCGCGCATCGTTGGACTTGCGAGGGCGAAAGAACTCGCCCTCACCGGTCGAATTGTGGACGCTGATGAGGCGCTCCGCATCGGACTGGTGGCCACAGTTGTCCCCGGCGACAATCTCCGATCGACAGTCAACGAACTTGCTAACACCCTTGCTGCTGGTGCCCCACTGGCCCAGAGGTTCATCAAGCAGGGGCTGAACCGCTCGATGGAGTGGTCTTTCGAGCAGGCGCTGGCATTCGAAACCCAGAGCCAAGCGGCGTTACTGACGTCACTTGACTTCGCCGAGGGGGTCCGTTCGTTCCAGGACAAGAGGCCACCGAGCTTCAGCGGCGGATAAGCTCCCAGATGTTCGGGAATGACCGGTGAGTCCCGGTTGTTCGACGAGTGACAACCTGGAGGTCTTTTGATGCTGAAGATACAAGACATTGACGCTTACTCGGCGGCTCGTACGGTTACCCACTGGGCGATGCAGTTTCCCGGCACAGTGGGACGGGTCCTCGCCGATCCGCAGGACGATTGGGGCCACGTGTCGGTGGCGTGGGACTCCGCAAAGGGGCTCTTGCTCAGCCAGCCAGCCAGCGCTCCCCATCCGTTCAGAGTGGGACTTCGTGTCGCCTCCTTGGAATTGATCGTTGCGAGTCAGGACAAGTCTGATACCTTCGCCCTCGTCGGAAGGACCGTCGGTGAGGCAATGACATGGCTGGGTGCTCAGGTCGGCCTGCGCAACAACGGTGACATTCCCGAGGGGTTCGAGTTTCCGTTCGAGAAGATGGGCGAGCACGACCTTGCATCGGGTGGGGTGTTTGTTGCTGAGCCGGCGCTGCCACAGGTTGAGGCGTGGATTGCAATGGCATCGACCGTCATCGATGGCGCCCGCGCAGACCTCGACGATCCCACCCCGATGCGGATCTGGCCACATCACTTTGATGGTGCCGCGATCGGCGTCATCGACAAAGACGCCGACCCCGAGGAGGCTCGTTCCGTGACGATGGGGTTGTCGTTCGGTGATGGTGGGTCCCCAACTCCCTACGCCTATGTGTTGCCATGGCCGGCCCCATCACCCGATGTTCTTGACGATCTCGAAGTCGGCGCCTGGACAACGGATGGCTGGGTCGGTGCACTTATCAACGGCAGTGATCTCCCGGACGATCTGGGTGAGGCCACGGCGATGCTGCATGCGTTCTACGCAGGAGCGAACGTGGCCGCCCGCAAAGCGATCGGTGCGGACTGACCTGAGTTCGGCAAAACTTGACGGTCTGAGGGACAAGCCGCGTCAACCCCCTTCCATCGCGGCTGCGGAGTTCGTACGTTGAGCACATGTTCGCTGCTGTCACGTCCGTCGCCCTTGTCGGGGTCGAACCGCGTCCGGTTCGGATCGAGGTTCACATCGCGGGCAAGAAACCGGGTGTAGCGATCGTTGGTTTGCCCGACGCGGCCGTTCGTGAGGCCCGCGAACGGGTCTCGGCCGCGATCGTGGCGTCCGGATTCGAGTTCCCGCAACGCAGAGTCGTGATCAACTTGTCCCCGGCCGACCTCCCCAAGGCGGGATCAGCCTATGACCTGCCGATTGCGCTCGGAGTTCTCGCAGCCTCGCGTCAGATCGCGGTGGGACTCGCGGACGTTGTCGCACTCGGGGAGTTGGGTCTCGACGGTGCACTGCGATCGGTGACCGGTGGGCTTGGTGCCGCAGTCGTTGGTCGGTCGATGAAGCGTCTGTGCATTCTGCCCGAAGCAAGCGGTCCAGAGGCCGCAGTGATCACCGACACCCCCATTGCACTCGCGGCGTCATTGGCCGAGGCGATCCAGGCGGCCCGCGGTGTCGACGTTCGGACCCCGATGCCTGCGGCAGTCGCGGAACCTACTTCGCGCGCGGATTTCTCGGATATTCGAGGCCACGCTCTTGCGAAGCGAGCCCTGGAGGTCGCCGCCGCGGGTGGTCACCATGTGCTGCTGTCTGGCCCGCCTGGGGCGGGCAAGACGATGCTCGCCCGGGCGGTCCCGAGCATTCTCCCGATGCTCGATCGAGAGGCCGCACTCGATGTAGCGCTCGGGTGGGCCGCGGTCGGTCGTCATCGTATCGACATGCTGGTGCCACCATTTCGCGCACCGCATCATTCCGCGACGATGGCTGCCCTTATCGGCGGTGGCTCGGGGATACCGGTCGCCGGCGAGGTAACGCTTGCCAACCATGGTGTCCTTTTTCTCGACGAGCTCGGGGAGTTCCCGGTGCATCTGCTCGACGGACTGCGCCAGCCGATCGAGGACGGGAGCGTCGTTGTTGCCCGCAAGGGTGCGTCGGTCGAGTTCCCGTCGCGTTTTCAACTGATCGGTGCGACCAATCCATGCCCCTGCGGATTTCGTGACGATCGCACGACGGCCTGTGTCTGTTCCGCTACCTCCATCGAACGATATCGGAGGCGACTATCGGGTCCGCTCGTCGACCGGTTCGATGTCCGTGTTGTGGTCGATCGTGTTCCTGCCGACGACCTGGTCGGCGGGCGTGCCGAATCGTCGGCAGCTGTACGGATTCGGGTGGTGGCGGCGGTGGAACTGCAGCGTCTGCGAGGACAGCTCAATCGCGACCTTCATCGGCGAGACCTCGACGACCAACCCTGGGACACCGGGGCTACCGCCTTGTTACGCAAGGCCGTGTCGACGAGCGCGTTGACGGCGCGCGGGTGGGACAGAGTCCGGCGTCTCGCCCGTACCGTCGCCGATCTCGCCGGGTCGGCGACAATCAACAAGGGACACGTCGCTGAGGCCCTCGTATTGCGCGGGGTCCGGCAATGAGCGATGCAAAGTTGCGTTGCCAATGGACAGGAATGGCACCGAGAGCTCTTCGAGAGTTGGTCGACCGATTCGGATCCCATGAGCAAGTCGTGGAGGCCATCGTCCGCGGCAGGACGAGACATTCGGCGGAGACCCGCGCTGCCGTCAGGGTTCCGGCCGAAGTTCGGCGCGAAGAGCTCACCAGGGCCGGGGTTCGCTGGATACCCGATACCGACCCGGAGTTCCCCCGGCGGCTCACAGATCGACCCGATCGACCACCGGGGCTGTTTCTCGTCGGCGAGTTGGCGACAGGGTCGACGTTCGCCGTGGTAGGCACTCGGACAACGAGTGCGTATGGGCGCAGACTCGCCGAGGCGTACGGTGCAGCGATCGCAGGCGAGGGGTGGAGCACCGTGAGCGGATTGGCGCGTGGTGTTGATGGCGCCGCCCACCGTGGGACGGTCCGTGCTGGCGGCCATGGATGCGCCGTGCTCGGGTCCGGGGTCAACGTGCTCTATCCGGCGGAACATCGCGCACTTGGGAACCAACTCGTTAAAACTGGGGGAGCGATCGTATCGGAGTATCCACTCGGTGCCGAACCCCGCCCGTGGCGGTTCCCCCCTCGTAACCGAATCATCTCCGGCATGGCCGACGCCGTGATTGTGGTGGAGGCCGATGTGAAGGGTGGCGCACTGATCACGGCATCCCTTGCCCTCGATCAGGGTGTCCCGGTGTTTGCAACACCCGGTGATGTGACCCGGCGCACAAGTCGGGGATGCAACTTGCTCGTACGCGATGGGGCGTTTCCGGCGCTCGATCCCGAAGAGTTGATCGAAGATCTGCGGCTCCTCGTCGGTGCTCCGGCGAAACGGGGCGCCACGGCGGTGTATGAAGGTGTGCACCGTTGGCTTGTCGAGGCGTTGGTGCATGCACACCCGGGCACGATCGACAACCTCGTTGCGGAATCGGGTCGGCCCATCGGGGAGGTCGTCGCGGCTGTTGGAGAGCTGGTCGTGGCCGGAGTCCTCAGGGTCGATGGCGACATCTACGGTACGAATCCAAACAGCGGCGCCGGGAAATAACCCGAGGTCCGGCTGATTCGGTGGACTTCTTGCAAGCAATCACCCCGAAGCGCACGGCAGCGACGTGCCTACACTGGCTGCAATGAACGTGACCGTGCGGTCCCGCGTGGCCTCCGAGCACGTCGGAGCATCGAGGAGGATTCCATGCGCATCGCCATTGTCTACGACAGTCGAACCGGAACAACCAAGGCCGCCGCCGAGATGATGGCCGAACTCGCAACGAGTGAGGGTCATCAATGCAGCGCGGTTTCGGTAACAGACGCCAAACCTGGGGATGTTTCCAGTGCGGATGCGGTCTGTGTTGGGAGCTGGACCGAAGGTCTGTTTTTCATTCTCCAGCACGCGACCAAGGCAACTATCGAGTTCATCGACACGTTGACTCTCGACGGGAAACCGGCCGCAGTATTCTGTACCTATAAGACTTCACCCGGCAAGATGCTCCCCAAAATGGCCGAAGCGATGACGGACCGAGGGGCGCAGGTCACCGGTCAGTTCAAGGCCCGCGGCCGCAAGGTTCCTGAGGGTTTCGCCTCCTGGGTTGATTCCCTGGACTGAGCGACACGAGGACACGGGAGCCGAACCGGTTCTATCGATTCGGGTTGGCGGTGTGCTGCGGGAATGCCGGGTGCTCGTCGCTGCGGCGCTCCGAGGGTTTCACGCTGGTTTCGAGATGTCCGAACATCGCGCAGATGGTTTAGCTGCCATATCGAATAGAGGCCCCTGCATGGTGCAGGGGCCTCTCGGTCTGAGGTAGGTCAGACCGTTACCTTGGGTTGTGCTGGATCGTTCTCGACGAGCCGTTGTGCGAGGCTGTCGAACGAATCCGACTTGGCTACCCACACGAGACCACCTCCGGTGAGTCCGAAGATAAGACCCAGTCCTGCGAGGATACCCGCGAGGCCGAGACCCATCTGGAGCACCGAGTGGGTGACCACTCCGACACCGAGTTCACCAAACAAACCATGGACCGTTCCACTCCATGCCTGGCTTCGGGCGGGCCCTTCAATCGGATTCTTTCGATCGAAGTCGGTCCAGTAGCGACCGTCAACTTCGAACTCGTACGTTCCGGCGGGATACGTCTCACCCTTGTACTCGGCCGCCTCGGTAAGTGTGACGGTCTGTGTGCCGTTGAGGACGTGGTACCCGATAGTCGCCATCTGGAACATGTACTCGCTTGCCGTATTCACCAGTGGATCGTTCGGATCTAGGTCGGCCATCTTGACCGGGTAAGCCCAGTCATCGGTGAGGAGCGCCATGATGGCATCCGCACCTTCGGTCGTACCGCGATCGATGAGTTGGCCGTCTTCGTTGTAACTCAGTGTGACGTTTTGTGCTTGGCTGAACGCCTGCAGTGTGTCGTACCCAGCCTGAATCCGGGTGTAGGCAACGCCGCTTGCAACAATGAATCCGAGACCAACCGCTATTAGTGCGATCCCCAATAGTCGGAGTCTTCGCAACATTTGAATCACTCCTTATTCCGCTTGTGAATGTTTTCACAAGGTCAGCTCTATTCTCCGCCCGAGCCATATACCGCGATAGGGTCCTAAGCCCCAACGTCCCCACCGATCGGACGTTGGAGTGAGGTCGATGTTGCCTCCCCTGGTGATCGCACCACGTACGCCGCGAGTCGGGCGGTGAGGTTTCTTGCGGTGCGCTGACCCTGAACAGCGCCGGGCGATGCTCGCGCCGATTGTTGTAGATCGTTGGGTTAACCACGCGTTTCGACCACCATGTAGGAGGTGACGACCATTGACATTTGTACCTTTGCGGCGGAAGAGCGCAACGCATACTTGCGCAGGCTCTCCAATCAACGCATGCTCTCGGACCACACGGTGGTCGCGTATCGTCGTGACCTCCGGCAGTTCGCTCGGTTCTGTGTGGATGTCGCCGTGACCGAGTTGGGGGATGTCGATCGACTCGTGATGCGCCGCTACGTGCAACATCTCGCTGGGGGAGGGGCGGCACGCTCGACGCTCCAGCGCAAGGTGAGTGCGCTACGAGGGTTTTTTGTTTACCTGGTAGACGAGGGTGTTGTTGCCGTCAATCCGACCACGGGGCTTCGTCCGATCAAGAAACCTGCTCGCCTACCGAAACATCTCGGGGCCTCCACCCTCGGTGCGGCTCTTGACCAGCTCGCCGATACCGATCCCGTGACATTGCGCGATCGTGCCATTCTCGAACTCCTCTATGCCACCGGACTGCGGGTGTCCGAGCTGGTGAAACTAAACGTGAGCGACGTGGAACGCACCGACCGGTTCCTCCGTGTGGTCGGGAAAGGGGACAAGGAACGGGCGGTTCCCCTCGGCGGCATGGCGGGAATTGCCGTCGCGAAATACCTGAAAATGGGCCGTCCAGCACTCGTCGGGAGCGCGGTGAATGACGAGCTTTGGGTGGGTGTTCGGGGCGGGGTACTAGACACACGAGGAATTCGGCGTATTGTTCACCAACGATTGGGAACTTTTCCACATGCGTTGCGGCACTCTTTCGCGACACACCTTCTCGAAGGAGGCGCGGATCTCCGCGCCGTGCAGGAACTTCTCGGTCACGTTGAACTAGCCACTACCGAGATTTACACTGCCGTAACTCGAACACATCTCAGAAATACTTATGAGCGATCCCATCCGCGTGCCTGATCCAGCCGAGCACGAACTACAAGAGCTTTGGAAGAAGTTCAAGACCGAAGGTGACAACAGGTCCCGGGAGGGTCTGATTCTCCACTATTCACCTCTGGTGAAGTTTGTCGCCGGCCGTCTTGGTGCTGGGCTTCCTCGTAATGTGGATGCTCAGGACCTCGTTAGCTACGGCACCTTTGGGCTGATCGATGCTATCGACAAGTTCGACCTAGAACTCGGGTACAAATTTCAGACCTACGCGGTCAAACGTATCAAGGGTGCCATTCTTGACGAGCTCCGTGCCCTCGACTGGGTACCGAGATCGGTTCGATCTCGGGCCCGCGAGATCCAGCGGTCGATGGCGGAGATGGAGCATACGCTGCAGCGTTCGCCGACCGACGAAGAACTCGCGATCCACATGGACATGCCGCTCAAGCAACTCCAGGACCATCTCGGTGAACTCTCGACGCTCGGTTTCATTGCGCTTGATGACCTGCTGAACCCGGGGGAGCGTGACAGTTCCGCGGTCGGTGATCTGTTGGCCGATCCGAAGGCGCTGGATCCGAGTGGTTCGTTTGAGAAAGAGGAGTCGCGTTTCGCCCTTGCCGACTCGATCAACCGTCTGCCGGAACGTGAGCGTCTGGTTGTCACCCTCTACTACTACGAGGGTCTCACGCTTGCGGAGATTGGTCGGGTCCTCACCGTCACTGAGTCACGGGTCTGTCAGATCCACACCAAAGCTGTGATGAGTCTGCGCAACCGTTTGATGGAACCGCCGTATCAGCGTTGAGTCGGTTTCCCGATTCGGCTCACCCTGGGGTACACTCACACTCAATAAGCAGGTTCGCTGCAATCTCCAGTGGTCGATGTGCATTTGTCGCGCGTCGTGGAGGCTTAAAGAGCGCACCGATGTACGAACCAAAAAAACAAGGAGAAAGCAATGCCTGCAGTAAGTATGCGGCAACTGCTCGAAGCAGGTGTGCACTTCGGTCACCAGACACGTCGCTGGGACCCGAAGATGCGTCCATTCATTTTCGGTGAACGCAACGGTATCCATATCCTCGACCTGCGGCAGACGATTACTGCCGTCGAGCTAGCCGCCAAGGTCGTCCGTGACGCTACGGCCAAGGGTGGCACAGTCCTCTTCGTGGGAACGAAGAAGCAGGCCCAGGCTGCGATTCAAGAGAACGCCCTGCGCGCCGGCATGCCCTACATCAACCATCGCTGGCTCGGTGGCATGCTCACAAACTTCCAAACAATCCACAAGCGTATTCGTTACATGCTCGAGCTTGAGGCCATGGAAAATACCGGCGAGATGGATGCAATGACGAAGAAGGAGCGGCTCAAGCTCCATCGTGAACTTGTCAAGCTTCAGGCGGTGCTCGGCGGTGTCCGCAGCCTCAACGAACCTCCCAACGTCGTTTTCATTATCGACGTGAAGGAAGAGCATATTGCGGTGACCGAGGCGTCACGCATCGGTGCAGAGGTCATTGCCGTTGTTGATACGAACTGTGATCCCGACAATGTCGACATTGTCATCCCCGGCAACGACGACGCGATCCGTACCGCAGAACTCATGGCGGGTGTGCTCGCCGATGCTGCACTGGCTGGTCTTGAAGAGTTCCACGCCAAGGCAAGCAAGGGTGATAACGACAAGGCCGCGACCGCCGACAAGGCGGCACCTAAGGCCGAGGCTTAGGCATGGCGGTTACTGCAAAGGACGTACAGGCACTCCGCCAGGCGACCGGTGCTGGAATGATGGATGCCAAGCGTGCGCTTACCGAGACCGACGGTGACATGGAGCGGGCAAAGGACCTCCTCCGTGAGAAGGGCCTTGCCGCTGCCGCAAAGCGGACCGACCGCGCCGCGACCCAGGGAACGATCGGTAGTTACATGCACGAGCAATCCGGTCGGCCCGTGATCGGTGTGACTGTGGTGCTCTCGTCCGAGACGGACTTTGTTGCAAAGAGCGATGAGTTCCAGACGGTTGCCGATGACCTCGCGATGCATATCGCGGCGTCGGCACCGAAGTGGATCACGATCGAAGATGTTCCCGCCGACGCAGTTGCCAAAGAGCGTGAGCTCATTGCTGCCCAGGCGCGCAACGAGGGCAAACCCGATGCGATTATTGAGAAGATCGTCGAGGGACGCGTCAAGTCGTTCTACGCCGACTATGTGCTCACGGAACAAAAGTTCGTCCGTTCCGATAAGTTCGACGGTACGGTTGGTGCTCTCGTGACCGATTTGGCCGCCCGCATGGGTGAGAACATATCCGTGACAGCGATGGCTCGCCTCGTCGTCGGTGAAGAGGAATAGCCTGATGGCTCGGCGTGTCCTCCTCAAACTGTCTGGCGAATCCTTTGCTGACCCGGAGGTTGGTTACGGGATTGATCCCTCCACAATCGAACGCGTCGCAGCCGAAGTCGCCGAGGTATCACGCGAGGGGTACGAGATCGGCGTTGTCGTCGGAGGCGGCAATATCTTCAGGGGACTGAGCGCAGCCGCCGAGGGCATGGATCGTGCGAACGCCGACTACATGGGCATGCTGGCAACTGTCATCAATGGTCTGGCATTGCGCGACGTGCTCGAAAAGGCTGGTGCGGAGTGTCGGGTGCAAACGGCGGTGAACATTCAGGCGGTGGCCGAACCGTACATCCGGTTGCGTGCCATTCGACATCTTGAGAAGGGCCGCATCGTCATCTTTGCTGGTGGTACCGGAAACCCCTACTTCACTACCGATACGACCGCGGCTCTTCGAGCTGCCGAGGTCGGTGCTGAGGCGGTCCTCAAGGCCACCAAGGTGGATGGTGTTTTCGACAAGGACCCGGTCCAGTTCGGCGATGCAATCATGCTTCCCGAGGTGTCTTACATGGATGCGGTGAACCGCCGGCTCCGTGTCATGGACACAACAGCCATTACGATGTGCATGGAAAATAACTTGCCGATCCGCGTTTTCAACATTTCCAAACCGGGGAATGTTGCGGCCGCGGTCCGCGGGGAGGCCGTGGGGTCTCTCGTCCACTGAAAGGCTTGCCATGGTTAAAGCGGTTCTCGAAGAAGCCCAACTCAAGATGGATCTCGCTGTGGAACACACGGCGCAGGAGTTTGGCAACATCCGCACGGGTCGAGCGAGTCCCGGCATCCTGAACCGCGTCACAGTCGACTACTACGGTACTCAAACGCCGCTCAACCAGTTGGCCGGGTTTGCGGTTCCCGATGCCCGAATGCTGGTGGTGCAACCGTACGACAAGACTGCCATGGAGTTGATTGAACGGGCGATCAGCGAGGCAAACCTTGGTCTGAATCCCTCGAATGACGGTAACGTCATTCGCCTCGCATTCCCGGCCCTCACGGAGGAACGCCGCAAGGAGCTGATCCGGATGGTGCGCAACACGGCCGAGGAGGGACGCATTGCGGTTCGCAACTTGCGCCGGAATGTCAAGGACGAAGTTGAGAGCCTCGACGACATCTCGGAGGATGATGTCCGGCGGGCGGAGAAGGCCCTGCAGGAGCTTACCGACGCGTCGGTTGGTCGGATCGACAGCTTGTTAGCACGCAAAGAGGAAGAGCTCCTCGAAGTTTAGGAGCCACCGTCGCGCAACGGTCGAAACGGAGCAAAGTGAGTTCAACAGATAGCGGTGACGGCGACAGCCGAGATACTGGCGAAGAATCGTCGGATGCAGTTGACCCTGCCCAACCGCCACTTTTCGACCTGATCGGTGATCCCGAAGAGTACGGCGTCGACGATGCCGGTAACCCTCTGGACATTGGGTCCGGGTTTGGGGACCTTTGGGCGGTGGATGGCGATGACATTCCCGACTCCGACCCCATTACTGACCATTCGCCGACCGGTCCAATCCAACGAGGACGCCGGTTATTCGGCAGGCGTGGCGCATCCGCTTCCCCGCAGGTTCCTTCCGTTGATCCCGTCTCGGAACCGGGTGGGCCGGTGGACCTCGGTGATGCCAGAGCACCGACCCATGATGATCCTGAGCGGTCTGAAGTGGTGCAGGACACGGCGATGGCAACTGCGGACGATATCGAGGGCGACGAAAATTTCGACGACGCCGACCCGGAAACCGGTTCGTCTATTCCGGAGGCCGGGGAGGCTTCCGGCAGCGCTGATGACGGCGTCGACAGCTGGCTGACCGTCACGGACGAGGTCGATCATCAGGCCGCGGCTGGAGAGGTCGCCGAGCGCAAACGACGTCGTTTCGGTTGGCTGCGCGCCCAGCCAGCACCGCAGAGCGAAGCATTCCCTACCGGTGAACCGGGGGACCGAGTCCGACCGGTCCGCGAGTCCCCGGGCCCCATCGAAGACCCGATCGTCCCGACTCCGGATGAGTCGCCGACGGGGGCCACCCCGGTGGCGCTAGCGGACTCGTTTGAGGAGTCCCCCGATGAGCTGACCAGGATCCCCCTCATCCCACCACCGGCAGTCAATGAAGATCCACAACCCCTCAGCACTCCCTTTTCCGAGGCTGAGAACCCGCCCCCGGTCGAGCATGCCGAGCCACCGACGCTCGGTGTGGAGGAAACTGCCCTCGTCGCTGACGGTATCCCCGACACCACCGAGACCGTGCGGCCCACCGAGCAGGTACCGCAGAGCGCTTCCCATCTCGGTGATGTGTTCGATATCGAAGCCGACCGCCCCTCGAACATTCCTCCCGGAGATGCCGCACCAGGCTCACCGCCTGAGGAGTTCGTGGCACAAGAGGGTGATGGCCGGCGAATTTCGTCGACCCTGAGTGTCGTGCCACCGGCTCCGTCATTGAGCGCCGTGCCCGACGATCCCTCCCAATCGACTCCCTATTCGGTCGACTCCTTCGACGACTTTGCGTTCGACTTTGAGGATCTCATATCCCAACCGCCCGACGAACCCGAACTTGATCCGTCGGGTATTCCCCTGGTTCAATGGCCCGAAGACGGATCCGCTACGGCGGAGGATGAGGCGACGTCGGAAGCGGTTGAGCCTGGTGCCACGCCCACCGCACCGAACGAGCAGAACGCGGACGCTGTGTTCAACTCCCTCGCTGTGGGTGGCCCACCGGCCGCAGCGGACGACTGGCAGCCCAACGGCGGGTCTGACGAGCCAGCGGACGGTGACAACGTCATTCCCGAGGTCGTCCTCCCCGAGGATGACGACGACGTGCATGAGTACGAACATGTCGAGGTCAAACCGGGTACTCCGGTTGATGTGAGCGCATACACCTCTGACGAGTATGTGCAAGCGTCGACCGCCGAGCACGAGGGCCTCGCCCGGGCAATAGCCGAGGCCGACGAACGAGGCAGCGAGCACGCTGCCCTGTATGCGGCACTCCCTGGGACCGAGGATGAGGTGTTGGGGCTCGAGGACGTGGTCGACATGACCATGGAACAAGCGTCAGTGGATCTCGCCAAACCGGCGCCACCGTCTGATATCGCAGCCAGGGTCGGCACCGGAATCGGTTTGATCGCGGTTGTTGCGCTTGCGCTCCTCAACGCTTCATCCACAGGAATCCTTGCATTCGTCGCATTTGGAGTGGCGGCACTGGAGTATTACACCGCGCTGCAACGAGCCGGTGCGCGGCCCGTCACCTGGGCGGGACTGCTTGGCATTGCTGGTGCGTTCCTGGGGACCTGGGCATTCGGTCTTGTCGCGGTACCAGTGGCAGTGGTCCTATCGACCATTGCGGCTGCACTGTTCTTATCTTTCAAGCCGACATGGCCTCGCCCGGGCGTGAACCTGGCGTTCACGATGCTCGGTATTGCCTGGATAGGTGGTTCGGGATCTCTGGTGTTCGCGATCCTCAGGAGTCCCAACTACCGGGTGTTAGTGGCCGTCGTCATTCTGCTGGTGATGGTGCTCGACGTGGCACAGTATTTCTCGGGGCGGGCTCTTGGGAAGCGTCCGCTCGCACCGATTGTCTCTCCAAAGAAAACCGTGGAGGGACTTGTTGGTGGATACATTGCTCTCGCCGTTGCTGGCCTCGTATTGTCACGGTTTGCTTTCTGGGACCAAACGACGGTGGCCGTACTTGTGGTCGCGATCGGGATTGTGGCGCCGTTTGGCGACCTCTCGGTGAGTGTGATCAAGAGGTCGCTGCGTATGAAAGACATGGGTGTCGTGTTGCCAGGGCACGGGGGTGTGCTCGACCGTATCGACGCACTGTTATTTGCGATCCCTGTCGCCTGGATCGTCTTTAGCTGGGCAGGGCTGATGTGAGACCGATCGTTCTGCTCGGTGCCACGGGCTCGATCGGATCCCAGACACGTGATGTCGTTGCCCGCAACGGCTGGGACATTGTCGGTCTCGCGGCCCGGTCGGCATCGGAGGAGCTCCTGGGCGCTGCCGCCGAATTTCCCGATGCGTCTGTCGCTGTGGCGGACCCAACCGACGAAGGCCGCAGACGATTGCAGAGTGCCCTTGGGGCTCGGGTCGATTTCGGTCCCGACGCGGTTGATGCACTTGCGGCACACAGTGGTGCGATTGTGGTCAACGGCATCGTGGGTGCAGCCGGGCTGCGGGCTTCGGTCACGGCACTCGAGTCCGGCAACCGACTCGCCCTGGCCAACAAGGAAACCCTGGTTGCGGGTGGTCCCGTTGTGGTGGCGGCGGCCGCGCGTGGTGGGGGCGAAATCGTACCGATCGACTCGGAACACTCGGCGCTGTGGCAGTGCCTCGTCGGTGAACGCCGGGGCGACGTGCGACGACTCATTCTCACGGCATCCGGTGGTCCCTTTCGGTCAAGGACGCCAGCCGAACTGGAGGAGGTTACGGTTGCCGAGGCACTAAACCATCCGACGTGGTCGATGGGGCCTCGCATCACGGTCGACTCGGCGACTCTGCTCAACAAGGCACTGGAGGTCATTGAGGCCCACTATCTGTTCGACGTTTCCTATGACGCCATCGACGTTGTGGTACACCCCGAGAGCATCGTCCACTCGATGGTGGAATATGTCGATGGGGCGATCATTGCCGAGCTTGGTGCTCCCGACATGCGTTTGCCCATCCAGTACGCATTGACCTATCCGGATCGCATGTCGGTTCCTCCGAATCGGTTCGACTTCACGGCACAGAACCTGACCTTCTATGAGCCAGATACGGAAACGTTCCGTTGTCTCGCCCTTGGGTATGCTGCGGGCCGCGCCGGGGGATCCGCCCCGGCGGTGCTCAACGCCGCCGACGAAGTTGCCGTTGCGGCGTTTCTTGAGCAACGAATTGGATTTCTTCAAATCGCGGACGTGATCGAGGCAACGCTCGACACCGTCGAGCATGGGCCGGTTGAAAACATTGCAGATGTCGTTGCCTACGATGCCGAAGCGCGTCGTGTCGCCGCTCAGTGGATCGCCGGGACGGAATAGACACGAGGTACGCACCCAGCAGCGCTACCGTTGCGGGCTAACAAGAACCACGAGGTTTCATGGGATCATTAATCGTCGGCGTCGGCATCTTGGCGATGATCGTTATTCACGAGGGCGGCCACTTCCTGGCTGCAAAGGCATTCGGCATGAAGGCCACGGAGGCCTTTTTCGGATTTGGGCCAAAGTTGTGGTCGATAAAACGCGGTGAAACCGAATACGGGGTCAAGGCCATCCCACTCGGTGGTTATGTCCGCATCATCGGCATGAACCCGCTCGAAGAGGTCGATCCCGAAGAAGAACACCGTACGTATCGCGGGAAGCCGTTCTGGCAGAAGTCAGTCGTGGTTCTCGCTGGCATCGGATCGCACTTTGTCGTAGCGTTCGTGCTGTTCGTTATTGCGGCGGCGATGTTCGGGCAGACCACTCAGACTCTCACGATTGATGCCGTATCGGAGATCTACGAATCCGGCGACGGCACTCAACCTCTGGCATGGGGTGAGACGGACCGGGTCCTGTCCGTCGATGGTGTTCCGATAGCGGACTTCGAGTATCTCCAGCCGAAACAAGGTGAACCCGTTGACGTCGTTGTTGATCGCGACGGTGTACAGGTCACGTTGAAAACCGACTTCGCACTCGCTGCCGCCCCCGCGGCGAGTGTGGATATTCGCCGTGGCGACACGATTGTTTCGATCAACAACACACCGGTTTCGAGTTGGGACGAGTTCGTCTCGATCGCCCAGGCAAGACCGAACGAATCGACCGCACTGGTCGTGGAGCGCAACGGAACACCAATCGAGTTGACGGTGACGTTGGCGCAGCGCGAGATTGATGGAACCGTCACCGGGTTCCTCGGTGTCGCTCCGGGACAGATCACCGAGAAGTACTCGGCCTTTGGAGCGGTTCGCCAGGGGGCGTCGTTCCTTGTGACAACCACGGGTGACGCCGTCATCGGACTCCTCGGACTCATCGGGGCCGTCCCCGCGATGATCGGAGGAATCTTTTCTGGAAACACCGTTCCCGTCGACGATGTTCGACCCATCTCTCCCATCGGTCTCGTCCAGATAGCCGGCCAAGCAGAGATTGCGGGTGCTATCGGTTTGCTGGCATCGGTGAACGTCTTTGTCGGTGTGCTCAACCTATTTCCGATGTTCCCCCTCGATGGCGGACACTTCGTCGTGGCTATCTACGAAAAGATTCGCGGGCGCTCCCCGGATATTCGTAAACTCATGCCCGTCGCGGCTGTGGTATTGGCGTTCCTGGTGACGCTGGGCCTGTACGGCGTGTATTTGGATATCTTCAACCCGATCCAGTTCTAGTGGTGTATCTTCGGCGCACGGAGAGTCGGTAGGCTGGGGTGGACATGAACACACCACGTTCCACGACGCGGCCATTGATGGTCGGCTCTGTTGCGGTGGGGGGCGACGCTCCGGTCACGGTACAGTCGATGACGACCACCAAGACGGCTGACGTTGATGCAACGTTGGCGCAGATCTACGCACTTGCCGGCGCCGGTGCCGACATTGTTCGGATCACCTGCAACGATGTCGCCGCAGCCCAGGGCATTGCGGAAATGGTGCCCCGGTCTCCGGTCCCCTTGATTGCGGATATCCACTTCCAGTACAAACTTGCGCTGGGGGCTATTGAAGCCGGTGTTGCTGGCCTGAGGCTCAACCCCGGGAACATCCGCAAAGAGGACCACATCAAACAGGTCGCTCGTGCCGCCAGGGATGCCGGTATTCCGATCAGGATCGGCGTCAACGCGGGATCGCTCGACAAGGACCTGCTTGAAAAGCATGGGTCGGCAACACCGGAAGCCCTGGTCGAGAGCGCCATGCTTGAGGCTCGTTACCTCGAGGAGGTCGACTTCTACGACATCAAGATCTCGGTGAAACACTCGAACGTTCCCCGGATGATCGATTCCTATCGCCTGTTGTCCCGGACGTCCGACTACCCGCTGCATCTTGGTGTAACCGAAGCGGGTCCACCACCCGGTGGACTCATCAAATCGGTCGCCGGCATCGCAACGTTGCTTTCCGAGGGGATCGGAAACACGATCCGATTCTCCCTTACTGCCGATCCTGTCGAGGAGGCCAAGGCCGGTCGCCAGCTGTTGGAGTATCTCGGTCTGCGGGAGCGCTCTGATCTCGACCTCGTTGCCTGCCCCTCGTGTGGGCGTGCCGAAGTTGACGTGATTGACGTGGCGAACCGCGTCAACGCGGCACTTGAGGGGTCGGGACTCCCCATTCAGGTCGCCGTGATGGGCTGCGTCGTGAACGGTCCCGGCGAAGCCCGCGAGGCCGACATCGGTATTGCGGCGGGTCGAGGAAGGGGCCATCTCTTCATCAAGGGCCAGGTTGTGCGTGTTGTGCCCGAGGGAGCGATGGTTGAGGCATTGATTGATGAGGCGATTGCCCTCCACGAGGAGGGAGCCGAGGCACGGCTCGCCAAGGCAGACGTGACGGCAGCCGATCTCGCCGAAGAAACCCGTATCGAGCTGCTCGGTATCCAGGGTGACGTCAACGACACGGTGATACGCCGGGCAACGGTTGCCGACGTCGCAACCAAGGACACCTGATCGGCGGGTAAGCTGGCGCCTCCCGATTCACCGGTTGGAGCAACCATGCGTTGGTCACAAGCTTTCATACCTACCCTGCGCGACGACCCTTCGGACGCGGACGCCGTCAGCCACCGCCTGCTTGTCCGTGCGGGATTTATCCGTCAGCTCATGGCAGGGAGCTATTCCATCCTTCCGGCCGCGTTTCGTGTTCGCGCGAAGATCGACAGGATTATTCGTGAGGAGATCGATGCGATCGGCGGCCAACAGTTCCTGCTGGGTGCCCTGCATCCCGCGGATGTGTGGCGGCGATCGGGGCGCTGGGATGTCATGGGCGACGAGATGTTTCGCATCGTTGACCGCAAGGGTGCCGATGTGGCGCTTGGCATGACACACGAGGAGATTTTTGCGACTGTCGCAAGCGAACTCACCTCATACAAACAACTTCCACAGCTTTGGTATCAGATTCAGACAAAATTCCGGGACGAGCCGCGTCCCAAGTCCGGTCTTCTGCGCGTGCGCGAGTTCACGATGAAGGATTCCTACTCATTAGACATTGATCAGGACGGCCTGGATAAGCAGTTCGACGCCCACTATGGCGCCTACGAGAGGATCTTTTCGCGCCTCGGCCTCGACGCCATCGCGGTCGATGCGAGTTCGGGTGCGATGGGAGGGTCCGGGTCGGTGGAGTTCATGGTGCGGTCCGACGCCGGCGAGGATCTTGTCGCGTATTGCCAGGCTTGTGGTTATGCGGCGAACGTCGAGCGAGCCGTGTCGGTGGTACCCGCCATTGACGACGAGGGAGGACCCGATGCGCTAGAGATGTTCGACACGCCGGGTGTGCGCACGATTCAGGCCCTGGAGACCTTTCCGGGCGGCGCCACCGCTGATCGTCAGGTTAAGACCCTCGTATACGTTGCTGATGACACATTGGTTCTTGCGCTCCTGCGCGGTGACCATGCACTTCAGGAGCAGAAACTCGCCGATGCGCTCGGTGTCGGCGAGGTGCGTCCCGCTGAGGCCGACGAAATCAGGGGGCTGCTTGGAGCGGACGCCGGGTCTCTCGGTGCCGTCGATGTGTTGGATGTGACCGTGATCGCCGACGACGCCCTCCGGGGGCGCACGAGCATGACTACCGGAGCCAACATCAACGACAAGCACTACCGCGGAGTCGACGTTGATCGCGATATCGCGGTCACCCGGTGGGAGAGTTTGCGCGAGGTAGTTGCCGGCGAGCGCTGTGCGAGCTGTGACTCGGGCACTTTAGAGGTCTTCAAGACGATCGAATGTGGTCACATTTTCAAGCTGGGTACCAAGTACGCCGAGGCTCTCGGTGCCACGGTGCTTGACGAGAATGGCAAGAGTCGACCAATCGTAATGGGATCGTACGGGATCGGGTTGGAGCGGAATCTAGCTGCGGTTGTCGAGGTGCACCATGATGAAAAAGGGATCGTGTGGCCCGTCTCGGTCGCTCCCTGGCATGTCGTGGTCACGGTGGTGCGGGCGAAGGACGAGGCGAGCCAGGAGGTTGCGTCAAGCATCGCCGATGGGCTCGAAGGCCGCGGTTGGGACGTCATGATCGATGACCGCAACGAACGTCCGGGCGTGAAGTTCGCTGACGCCGAACTGGTTGGTTTCCCCTACCGGATTACCGTTGGCCCGCGCGGCCTTGAGACGGGTACTGTTGAGGTTGTTGATCGGCGCTCCGGGACCCAATCGGATGTCGCGCTCGACGCCGTCGTTGACCACGTCCATGGGCTGCTGAGCGGCTAAACACACAAGGGTGCAGAGTTCGGGTGCGCATAGTGGGTGCACCCAAGCTCTGCTATGCTGTGGGGCAACTGAGATGTGTGTCGTCGAGGTGGGCCGTGCCCGCCTTGTTTTGTGTAGTGAGTCACCAGCGTTGAAGAAAGGAGGCTCGATGACAGACCTAGATACCCGCTTGTGGGACCTGATCGAGCCATACCTTGGCGCTGAGCGTCTTGAGCTGGACGACCTTGAGGTTGTTGGTGCAAGTGGAAGCGGCCGTGTTGTTCGCATTCTCGTCGATGGCGATGAGCCGGTGGACATCGGTCGAATCTCCGAGCTATCACGCGGCATTGGGCGGCTGCTTGACGACGTCGAGGGTCTCGCCACGTCATACACGCTCGAAGTTGGCTCTCCGGGCCTCGAACGCAAACTACGACGCCCCGCCCATTTCCGGAAGTCGATTGGCCGCGAAATCAAGATCAAAACCAAAGGATTGATCGCCGAATCGAAGCATCACAAGGGTGTTCTCATTTCGTGCGACGAAGCCTCCTGCACTGTCGAAGTCGATGGTATCGAACGCACGATTCCATTCGATGCGATCAACGCAGCGCGTACAGTGTTCACATGGGAACGCGGCGCGAAACCGGGCAAGCAAAAGGTGAAGGGACCGCACTATGGATAACAATATGATGGACGCACTTGAGCTCTTGGCCCGCGATCAGGGCGTCTCTCCCGAAACCATTCTTGATGCTCTTGCCAACGCCTTGGTGAGCGCCTACAAGCGGACCCCGGGTGCCGCCGAGGAGGCCCGCGTCACGATCGACCCGGACTCTGGGGTCATGACGGTTTACGGCCAGGAATTGGACGAAGACGGCGTGGTTGTCCGCGAATGGGAAGACACACCCGAGGACTTCGGTCGCATCGCCGCCCAGACCGCAAAACAAGTCATCAAACAACGCCTCCGCGACGCTAAACGCGAGCAGGTCTTTGATCTCTACGACGGACGCGAGGGTGATCTCGTGACGGGGATCGTGCAGCAATCGGATCACCGGTTCGCCATCCTTGATCTTGGCAATGCCGAGGCGATTATGCCATCGTCCGAGCGCATTCCATACGAGAGGCTTGAGCGCAACAACCGAGTCAAGGCATACATTCTTGAGGTTCGCCAGGAGGGCAAGGGTCCCCAAATCGTCGTGAGCCGCAGCCATCCCGAGTTCATTCGGTCGTTGTTCGAACTCGAGGTGCCGGAGCTCGTCGATGGTGATATCGAAATCAAGGTGATTGCTCGCGAGGCTGGTCACCGCACGAAGATCGCGGTCGCATCGAACGACCCCAACGTCGATCCCGTTGGTGCGTGTGTCGGTGCTCGCGGGTCGCGGGTTCGTCAAGTTGTGAACGAGCTCCGCGGCGAGAAGGTCGACATTGTTGAATGGCGTGAGGACCTGCCGGCATTTATTGCTGAGGCACTGAGTCCTGCGAGGGTGAAGGAAGTCCGGATCGACGAAGAAGAGGTCTCGGCCATCGTGATCGTTCCCGATCACCAGCTATCGCTGGCAATCGGTAAAGAGGGGCAGAACGCTCGGTTGGCTGCCCGACTGACGGGTCATCGAATTGATATTCGATCAGAGAGCCAGGATCTCGGACTGGACGTCGACGCTAGCGACGATGCCCCGGTGGAGACCACCAAGGCAGAGAGCACCACCACCGAACCTGAGACTGTCGAGGACGCGGCCGTCGTAACCGCCGAAGAGACAATCGAAGTCGTGGAGGACTCCAGCGAGCCCGAACCGAACACACCCTCCTCTGATGTCACCGATGCCAGCGTCGATGCGACACCAACCGAGGGCGACGAGGCAGATGCCGTCATCGATGAGACTTCCGACGCGGCTGCCGAGTCGCCAGACGTCGATGCAGACACTGTGTCTGATGATGAGACCGTCCAAACAGATGATGAGGATGAGACACCACCCGAGGCGTAATCGGCTGGTGTGTTCAAAGGAGTAACCGTGGCAAAATCCCGAATCTATGAGCTAGCACGTGAACTTGGACGCGAGTCCAAGGAGGTGCTTGAACGCGCTCAGGAGCTCGGCCTACCAGTGAAGACTGCGTCTTCTGGACTTGACGAGGATCAGATAGCTGCACTCACTGCCGCCCTCGCCGAAAACCCCGCACAACCAGAGCCTGCACCGGAACCTGCACCCGCATCCGCACCGGAACCTGCGCCTGCACCCGCACCGGAACCTGCGCCTGCACCCGCACCGGAACCTGCACCTGCACCGGAACCTGCGCCTGCACCCGCACCGGAACCTGCACCTGCACCCGCACCCGCACCGGAACCTGCGCCTGCACCCGCACCGGAACCTGCACCCGCACCCGCACCGGAACCTGCACCCGCACCGGAAGAGGTCTTTGACCCGGTAGCCGAGGCCGTGCCCCCGAAGGTGTTGGAGGCGTTGGAGCCGTTTGGCAAGAAGAAGGAACTCGCCGAAAACATGTTGCTCGTCACCCCGGGAATCACGGTTGGTGATTTTGCGAGGATGATCGACAAACGCACCGGCGACATCGTAAAAGAGCTAATGGGAATGGGGGAGATGATCCCCGGCGGCGGAGCGATCCCCGAGCATGCCCTCGAAAAGCTCGGAACTGCTTTCGGCTACGAAGTTCTTGTTGAAGAGACTGACGAGGAAGAGGAACCAGTCGGGCCGACCTCGCACAAGATTGAATACACGGACGATCCAGCATCGATGAAGCTGCGTCCTGCGGTCGTCACCGTCATGGGGCATGTTGACCACGGTAAGACCCAACTCCTCGACACGATCCGTCAGGCCAACGTGATCGCCGGGGAAGCCGGTGGGATTACTCAGCACATTGGGGCCTATCAGGTCGCAGTTGGTGACACTACAGTCACATTTCTTGATACACCCGGCCACGAGGCGTTCACGGCGTTGCGGGCGCGGGGAACGAACGTGACCGATATCGCGGTCATCGTGGTAGCTGCCGATGACTCGGTGATGCCGCAGACGGCCGAGGCCATCAGCCATGCTCAGGCAGCCGATGTACCGATCATCATCGCTATCAACAAGATGGACCTTCCTGCAGCCGACCCATTTGCGGTTCGGGCCGCACTCACCCAGCACAACGTTGTGGTCGAAGACCTCGGTGGCGATGTGGTGGCTGTCGAAATGTCCGCACTGAAGGGTGACGGCGTTGAGACCCTCCTCGAAATGATCGGACTCATTGCTGAGGTTGAAGAGTTCAAGGCGAACCCGGCAGCCGCCGCGATCGGTACCGTGATCGAGGCACAGCTTGAGGTCGGCCGCGGCCCAGTTGCGACCGTGATTGTCCAGCGAGGCACGCTGAAGCGTGGCGATGCGATTGTTGCCGGTGAGTCTTCGGGTCGAGTGCGTGCGATGTTTAACGACAAAGGCGAACAGGTGCAGACGGCGGGTCCGTCAACACCGGTGCTCGTAACAGGCTGGGACGACGTACCGGTAGCGGGGGATATGTTCCAGGTGCCGAAAAACGAGCGGACCGCTCGCAAACTTGCGGACTCACGGACCGCCGATGTTCGAGCGTCGGAGCTACGGGTACCGACTGCAACCGAGAGGTTGGGGCAGCTCCTTGAGCATCTCCGCACGTCGGACCATGCAGAACTCCGAGTCATCGTCAAAGCCGATGCCCATGGTTCGCTGGAGGCAATCCGGGACTCGCTTGCAAAGATCACCCGTGAAGATGCTCGCATTACGATCATTCACGGCGCTGTGGGGGGTATCACTGCAAACGATGTCATGCTCGCCGAGGCGTCGGATGCTGTCATCTACGGTTTCAATGCCCGACCAGACACCAACGCTCGCCGGGCGGCGAAGGATTCAGGGATCGACATTCGCACGTTCTCGATCATCTATGAACTGCTTGACGATGCTGAGAAGTTGCTCCTTGGTCAACTATCTGCCGACCAGGTGGAATCGTTCCTCGGGGTTGCGGAAGTTCGGGCCGTGTTCCGTGCGCCGCGTCTTGGCATGGTCGCCGGTAGTTACGTGACCGAGGGAGAGATCAGTCGCAACGCCCGTGCGCGCTTGGTGCGTGAGGGGGTCGTGATTTACGACGGCAAGATTGCGTCGTTGCGTAGGTTCAAAGACGACGTGCAGACAGTCGCAACCGGTTTCGAGTGCGGCATCGGACTTGAGAAGTTCCGCGACATCAAGGAAGGCGACACGATCGAGTCGTACGAGGTCAACGAGGTCGCTAGGACGTAGGCATGAGACTGCTGGTGGCCGGAATCCGGGCGGACCTCCGCATCACCGGGGCCCAGTCGCTAAAGGAGAAACGTCACGTGGTGAAATCAGTCATTGCGGCGCTCGCCTCCCGCGACGGTGTCGGAGTGTCCGAGATCGATCACCAGGACCTTTGGCAGCGATCGACATTGGGCGTCGCTACGGTTGCTTCGCATCCGCAACGCCTGGAGCAGTTGGTGAACGACGTCGACGAACTTCTCCACGGGCGCACTGACCTTGACGTGCTCTCGGTTGTGGTTTCGTATTTGGATGATGAACAATGAGCAAATCCCCTTCACCCCGTATCCGAAAAGTCAACGGCCTCATCAAGGAGATCGTTGCCGCCGCAGTGGCCGAGCTCACCGATCCCGAACTCGGATTCGTAACGATCACCGGGGTGGACTGTTCGCCGGATTTGCGCAGGGCTATCGTGTTCTTTTCACCGCTCGGATCGGAAAAACAACGCAAAGCGTCCGGCGACGCTCTTGAGCGGGCGACCAAACGTGTGCAGGCCAATGTCGCAGGCCAAGTCAGGATGAAGTTCACGCCCGTCATTGAATTCGCGGTCGACATCTCCGTTGAGAACGGCATGCGTATCACCCGACTCCTCAGCGAGATCGAAAGTCAAGAAGATACGGAGGACGCGACCGATGATGTCGCTCGATGACGAAATAGACGCCGCGGTTGCGCTCATCGATGGTGCGAACTCCATTGCGTTCCTTGGGCACGTGGGCCCCGACGGCGATGCCCTTGGCACGATCATGGGGTTCACCCATGCAGCACGGAAGGCTGGCAAGGTGGCGGTGGCATCCTTCCCGCGTCCGTTCGTTGTCCCGCAACCGCTTGCATTCCTCGGTGACGACCTCCTGGTTGCCCCAGACGATCTGCCGACTGACGTCGATCTCGTCGTGAGCTGTGATGTCGCCGCCCCTGATCGACTCTCGGATCTGCTGCCCTACGCCCGCAAGGCACCGAAATTCATCGTCATCGATCATCACGGGTCCAATGAGGGTTTCGGTGACATCAACGTGATCGATCCAACAGCAGCAAGCACCGCTCAGATGGCGTTTCGACTGATCCGAGAACTTGGATGGTCCCTCGACGTGGCCGCCGCGACGGCGCTGTACACGGGCATACTCACCGACACTGGCCGGTTCCAGTATTCGATGACGACCCCGCAGGTGCACCGTATCGTGGCCGAGCTGCTTGATTATGGTGTGGAACCGGACAAGGTCGGCCAACAAGTGTACGAGCAGTCCCCGTTCGGCTACCTGAAAGTTGCCGGGGCCGTCATGTCACGGGCCGTGTTCGATGAGCAGCACAAGTTTGTGTGGTCGATCCTGTTGGCCTCGGACCTTGCTGAGGCTGGCATGGAGCGTCATGACGCCGACGGGTTGATCGACCTGATCAGGGTAACCATCGGAGCCGATGTCGCCTGTCTGCTCAAGGAGATCGGCGAGAATGAAACGAAGGGCAGCCTTCGGTCCCGGGGTGCGACGGACGTTGCTGCCATTGCCCAGGTCTTTGGCGGCGGCGGCCATCACAACGCTGCCGGTTTCTTCGCTCGTAAGAGTCCCGACGATGTGATCGCCGCGATCACGGAGTTGCTTGTTTAGCCGTGCAGGGTTTCTTGCTTGTCGATAAACCCGGGGGATGGACGTCGCACGACGTTGTCGCAAAGGTACGGGGCCTCCTGCGGACAAAGAAAGTTGGGCACGCTGGCACCCTGGACCCCATGGCAACCGGGTTGCTCGTCCTTGGGATCGGGGCTTGCACCAAGCTGCTGCGCTTCGTGCAAGAGGGGCGCAAGACGTACGAAGCAACGGCGCTGTTCGGAGTGGCTACCGACACCCTGGATGCCGATGGGAGGGAGACTGAGGTGCTTGCGCTCCGAGCGTCCGCGGACGAGATCCAAACCGCCGCAGAGTCGTTCGTCGGCAACATTGAGCAGGTACCTCCGATGACGTCGGCAATCAAGATTGATGGTCAACGCCTGTATGAGCTTGCTCGCAAGGGCGAGGAAGTCGAACGCCCACCGCGGCCCATCACCATCTATGAACTCGCAGTTGTCGGCATTGACGCCCAGCCAGACAGTGCGAGCGTCCGGTTCGTCGTCACCTGTTCGAAGGGCACCTACATTCGGACCCTCGCCGATGACATCGCCCGCCGGGTCGGATCTCGTGCTCATCTAACGGCTCTTCGTAGAACAGCGAATGGTTCTTTGCGTGTTTCCGATGCCCACAGCATCGATGCGTTGCAGACTGCCGCGGACGAGGGGCGGGCACACGAGATGCTTGTGTCCGCCGCTGAAGGCCTTCCCGACCTTGGCCGGATTGATCTGCCCGATGATGTCGCGGCGCGTGTCCGCAATGGGGTCCGACTTGACGCAGCGAGTGTGGAACTCGGCGACTGTACCGTTGTCCGCATGGTGCACGAGGGTTCCCTGCTCGCAGTGTACGAGCGCCAGGGGGCGGTCGTAGTTCCAGCCGCGGTGTTGCCATCGTGAGGCTGCATGGTCCTTGGCAGTCGTGGGCACTCGACGAAAGGACGGCTCTTACGATTGGCGTCTACGACGGGGTACACCGCGGACACCAGGCGATTCTGGAACGTACGGGAGCTTTTGATACACCGACTGCGGTGCTGACGTTCGCTGTCCATCCGGTATCCGTTGTATCCCCCGGGCACGCTCCGCCGGCTCTCATGACCCTCGACGACCGCGTGCGGTTTCTCGAACTCCATGGTGCCAACATCGTTGCTCCGATGCCGTTCGACAAAGTGACCGCAGCGATGGAGCCGGACTCCTTCGTGGAACGTATCGTTGTCGACAAATTTCGACCAGTAGCTGTCGTCATCGGGGCTGACTTCCGTTTTGGAGCCCGGGCGTCCGGTTCGGCGGAAACGCTCCGGACTCTTGGTGACCGACATGGTTTTGAGGTCGTTGTTGTCGATGACATCGTTGACAACGGTGTACCGATTCGATCAACCCGAATCAGGGAACTGCTTGAGGCTGGCGATGTCGCCAACGCCGCACGCCTGTTGGGACGAGATCACATGATTTCGGGGAAGGTCGTTTCGGGTGATGGTCGGGGCCGTTCGATCGGATTCCCGACGGCGAACCTGGATGAGATTTGGACGATGGTCCCGGGTCGCGGGGTCTACGCTGTGACGGCGTCGGTCGATGGTGAGCATTTCCACGGTGTCGCCAACGTTGGGGTCCGACCAACCTTTGACGCCAGCGAAGAAACGGTCGAGGTGCATCTCTTCGACACGAACCTTGATCTGTACGACCGCACCATGCGGGTCTGGTTTCGCAGACATCTCCGCAGCGAGATGAAGTTTGCGGGCGTTGATGAACTCGTCGCTCAGATCAGTGTCGACTGTGAGCATGCTCGCCGGGTATTGGAGTAACCCACGGCTTGGGGTGAGCCTCGCCATCCCCCTTGCAATTGATGTGCTCTTACGGCACGGTGGAGACACTGCACTTCCCGCAGCTGGAGGCTGTGATGTTGAAGTTTGCGCTTGCCACCGTTGGGATTGTGTTCCTCCTTGCCGGCCCCGCCACCGCAGCGACACCTGGTGTGCCCCCGTCAGATTTCGGTGAGACGGTCCCGCTTGCCCCGGGGGCCGGTCTTGGCCTCTCGAAGCGGGACACACCCCGCCCCGTGTCGACAGGAGCGCCGCTGCCCGCGTCCACTGTGACATCGGTGAATCCTGGTCTGGTACCGGTCAATTCTGGTGGGGCTTCTGGATCCGGTGGTTTCGGGATTGCGGGACTTTGGATCGCGCTGCTCGGCATCTTTGCGCGCCCCGTAACGTACGAGCCGCGAAGTCGCGGTGGTGGACGGCGGACCGCGGCACAGTTTCGGGCTACGAAGCCGCCGAGCATCGCGATTCCACCGGTGGTGGCTGGCTCCGCAACGTCACCATCCAATGGATCCGATACTGTTCTGGCACGCTACGACACTCGATTGCCCTTCCCACCCACCGTTCTTGTGGTCACGATCGGTGGTTTCGCTTCATCCCCGGGGAACACGTTTGATGTGCTGCTGTCGTCGATGGGTATCCCGGAGGAACAGGTCGCAAACTTCGACTGGAACTGGGATGGCCGTTTCGCATCATCGGAAGAGGCGTCAAGAAGAGCGAGCATTGACCAGGGACTCCTGACCCTCGGAGCGTGGCTGTCCACGTTGCCGGAGGATGTCGAGATTTCGTTCATCGGCCACTCGAAAGGAGCGGTCCTGATCGCCGAGTTCCTCGCCGCACAAGACCGAGTCTGTGGGTATGACGACCGTGTCCGCACCGCGATGCTGCTCGACCCTCCACTAGCGGGAGGAGTGCTCGGGCAAGCACAGTCGGTGGGTGAGGGTGTCTTTGGGCTGGTTCCCAACGATGGCGGGTTCCAGCGGACGTGGAACGACGGCACCGACAAGTTGAACGACCTTGGTCGGTCGGGTGACGTTGTCGTGCGCATCATCCGCAACCCCGATGCAATGATTACCAACGTTGGTCCAGCACCCGGTGCGGTGATGTACGACCTGGTTGATGACGGTGCGGGTTCTCCGCTGGACGCCGCAATCTCCGCTGAGGTCCCGTGGTACATCCAGATGATGCCGAGTTTGGATCTCGCATCGAGAGTGTCCGTCGCGGCGAGGCGGATCGGGGAAGCTCACAGCTCGATCGTTGACGACCCCCAGGTCGCGCTGGTGACGCGTCAGGAAATTATCGCTCCGGGTTCGTCGAGGTGGCGGGCCGGACCGGTGTCCGATCTACCGGCCGAACCTATCGGGCCGGACCAGCGTCGATGGGGAAACTGCCCTGCGCCCAGTCAATAATGCCGCCGGAGAGGTTGGCGATATTGGGATGATTCGTGTGTTTGCGGAGCGCCTTTGCAACCTTCGCCGAGCGGGTACCGGACTGGCAGTACACAACGACCATACGGTCCGTGGGGAGGTCCTGGTGCCATTGCGCGAAGCCTGACATCGGTTTGTGAAGTGCTCCCGGGATGCGCACCTTGTCCCACTCGTCCTGTTCGCGGACGTCAATGAGCAGGGCGCCGGAATCGGCGATGAGGATGTTCGCCTCGGCGGGGGTGACGTTCTTTGTCTTTTTCATGACGAGGAGGTTACACGTCTTGGGGACCCTGGAACGCGGGCAATCGCCGCGAGTCGCCGCATTGCTAGGGTGTTTCTCGGCCACCTGGTCTGGTCGCGCGGCACCGGGCCGTTCGCTGCTCTAAGGTGGTTCCATGAAACGTCGCGTGCAATCAGGATCCCCATTCGAGCCGGTGTACGGGTATTGCCGAGCGGTACGTACCGGCAACCGGATCGACGTCGCCGGCACCGCCCCGGTACCGCCGGAGGGTGAGCCGGTAGCCGAGGGTGCGTATGCCCAGATGTTGCGCTGTGGCACAATCGTCGCCGATGCCCTCACCGAACTCGGCGGTTCGATCCACGACGTGGTGCGAACCCGAATGTTCATCACCGACGTCGACGACGCAGATGCTGTCGGTCAGGCGCACGGTGTCCTGTTCGGTGACGCTAACCCGGCCGCGACCATGGTGGTCGTCGCCGCCCTGATTGATCCGTCCTGGAAGGTGGAGCTCGAGGTCGAGGCCGTAATCGACCCCTGAGCCAACAAACCACCTCTCCGTTCTTGTGACGTTTCGGGGGAATAGTCCCATCGAAACGTCACAAGAACGGAGAGGGAGGTGGCTGGGCTGGCCTGACTTTGCACGGTTGGAATTCCTGGTACACTTCTCTTCGCCGGACATTCGTCCGCGCACATTTTGATTCCCGCAAAGGAAAGTCCTGCGTGAAAGACACGAAGACGATAATCGAAGAGTTTGGTACCCATGCCACCGACACTGGCTCGCCAGAGGTTCAGGTTGCTTTGTTAACCGAGCGTATTACGCATCTCACCGATCATCTCAGGACCAACAAGAAGGACCACCACAGTCGTCGTGGCCTTCTGATGATGGTAGGTAAGCGACGTCGGTTGCTTTCCTACTTGCAGGATCAGAACGTCGAGCGTTATCGCTCGCTGATTGCCAAGCTTGGTCTGCGACGTTAGATCACAGACCCAGGAGGCGGCTTCGGTTGCTTTCTGTGCGTGGTGACACAAGAAGCGGAGAAGTTCAGTTGTCAGTGGTCGGTGGTTGGACACTACCCCACACACCGTTCAAACACGGTCCACTGCCAATTGGGTCTTCTCCTAACACATAAAGGAGAGACGCGTGACAGAGTTCAGCGTCAGTAAGCAGATCCAAGGTGTAAAAATCACCATGTCTGCGGGCAAACTTGCCCAACTCGCCGATGGGGCCGTCGTGGTCACTATTGGTGATACCCAGGTGCTCACGACAGCCACCGCGAAGCGCACGATGCGTGACGGTGCAGATTTCTTCCCTCTTACGGTTGACGTTGAAGAACGTATGTATGCCGTGGGTCGGATCCCCGGATCGTTCTTCCGCCGTGAAGGTCGCGCCACCGAGAGGGCAACCCTCACCTGCCGACTTCTCGACCGTCCGTTGCGTCCATCGTTCATCGATGGATTCCGCAACGAGACCCACATCGTTACAACTGTTCTGTCCGCGGACCTTGAGAACCCGTACGACGTCGCGGCACTGAACGGAGCCTCCGCGGCACTTTCAACCAGCCCGATTCCGTTCCTTGGGCCGATCGGTGGAGTTCGTCTTGCGTTGCGCGATGGCGAATGGGTTGCGTTCCCAACGTACGAAGACCTCGAAGCATCCGTCTTCGATCTCGTTGTCGCTGGTAAGCGCAATGAAGCCGGCGACATTGATATCGCCATGGTCGAAGCCGGTGCAACCGAGCACGGGTACCGTCACTTCAAAGCTGGGCAGGTCCCATCAAACGAGGAAACGATTACCGAGGGTCTTGAGGCCGCAAAGAAGGTCATCGGTGAGCTGATCGACCTCCAGCTCGAACTGAAGGCTCAGATGCCGGCACCGGAAGAGATCGAGTGGCCCGTCGCCGTCGAGTACTCGCCGGAAATGTTCACCAAGGTCGAGGCCGTCGCCAAATCGAAACTTGAAGCCATGGGCGTGGTTGCCGACAAGCACGAGCGCCAGGCTCAGGAGTCTGCAATCCGTGACGACGTTCTCGAAAGCCTCGGGCTTGAGGACGACGAGATTCGCGAAGCGAAGAACGCCTTCGGCAAGGTTCAGAAGAATGTCATGCGCGCCCGTGTTGTTGCTGACGGCATCCGTATGGATGGGCGTGGCCTCACCGATGTTCGCAAGATCACGGTCGAGGTTGACTTGCTGAAAGAGTCACACGGGTCGGCCCTGTTCACCCGTGGCGAAACCCAGGTCTTGAACACGACGACGCTCGGCATGCTGAAGATGGAGCAGATGCTCGACACCATCGACCCGTACGAGACCAAGCGGTACATGCACCACTACAACTTCCCACCATTCTCGACAGGTGAGACCGGTTTCATGCGTGGTCCGAAGCGTCGGGAAATCGGCCATGGGGCACTCGCCGAAAAGGCATTGCTCCCGGTCATTCCGGACATCGAAGAGTTCCCGTACGCCTATCGTTTGGTGTCCGAGGTCCTCATGTCCAACGGGTCCAGCTCGATGGCATCGGTCTGCGGTTCGTCGCTCTCCCTCATGGACGCTGGCGTTCCAATTCATGCTCCGGTCGCAGGTATTGCGATGGGTCTGATCGAGCAGGACGGCGAATTCGTCACGCTCACAGATATCCTTGGAGCCGAGGATCATCTCGGTGATATGGACTTCAAGGTTGCTGGTACCGAGGACATGATCACGGCACTGCAACTCGATACGAAGATCGAATCCTTGCCGTCGGAGATTCTTGCTCGCGCCATGATGCAGGCCCGCGAGGCTCGTATGTTCATTCTCGGCAAGATGGCCGAAGTGCTGCCTGCGCCGCGTGAAGAACTTGCGGAGAACGCTCCCAAGATCGAGGCAATCCAGATCCCCAAGGACCGGATTGGCGAAGTCATTGGGCCGAAGGGCAAGAACATCCGCCAGCTCGAAGAAGATACCGGTGCGACCATCGAGATCGAAGACGACGGCACAATCCGTGTTGGAGCCTCGAGCACCGCATCGATGCAGATGGCGAAGGAACGGATACTGGCGATCGGGTTCCCACCGGAACCAGAACTGGACAAGGACTACGACGGCGAGGTCGTCAACGTCACGAAGTTCGGTGCCTTTATAAACATCATGCCTGGTCGTGACGGACTGCTTCATATCTCCAAGATGGGTGGCGGTCGTCGTATCGCCCAGGTCGAGGATGTGCTTGCTCTCGGAGACGCCATCAAGGTTGTCATCCGCGAGATCGACGATCGCGGCAAGGTCAGCCTTGAACTCGCCGAGGGTGTTGAGCTTGAGATGAAGCCCGGAGCCTCCGCTCCGACCGAACGCAGTGACCGTGGCGGACGCGACAGCGGCGGCAGCCGTGGTGATCGTGACCGTGGTGGACGTGACAGCGGCGGCGACCGTGGCGGACGTGACAGCGGCGGCGACCGTGGCGGGCGTGACAGCGGCGGTAGCCGTGGTGATCGTGACCGTGGCGGGCGTGACAGCGGCGGCGACCGTGGTGGACGTGACAGCGGCGGTGACCGGTACAGCGGTGGACGCGGTAACGGTGGCAGCCGAAGCGACAGCGACAGCGGAAGCGGAAGCGGAAGCTCCGGGGGTCAACGGCGTACGGTCTCTTTCGAAGACGACTTCGAGAGCGGCAACTAACCGCAGTGACATTGTGAAGAAGGCCCCAGCCGTATCGGCTGGGGCCTTCTTTGTCTACAGCCCGCGTCGCGACGGTTAGGTCAGAACAAATGTGAGCTTGAGGTCGACTCGGAAGTGTTTGATCGAGCCGTCATCTGCGAGTTCGACCTTCTGTCCCGAGACCCATGCGCCTCTGATACCGCTGACGGACTCTTGTGCCTTTGCGATCCCCTTGCGGATGGCATCTTCGAAACTTTCCGGCGAGGTGGATGTCACCTCAATCACCTTTGCCACAGACATATTGTTCTCCTTTGTTCGAACGCGACGTACAACCCGACTGTACCCCGTCGGGCATCGAAAGGCCGGGCCATGGCTTCCTAGTGCCGAAGGCGACATGCAAGGTAGCGAGGTGTGCGGGTAACGAAGGTTCAGGTACCGGCGATGAGGAGTTTTATGACGTGGAAACCAAGCGTCCCGGTGAGTGACGCGAGGAGGACTCCGATCGATACGGCGCCTATTGCCCATGGCCAGAGGCGTGGTGGTCTACCGGGTCGCGTGTTGAGGGCCGCAACTCGAGGCTCAACAAGGGAGTGATCGTGACCGTTCTCGTCCCGGTCTGCTTTTTTGGCCAGATCCACTAACGCGCCGTGTAAGGCGATGCGCCGAATGTCGGAACTTCCGATGGCTACCTCGTCCGCCCACCGTTCGAGCGACAGGCGTAGCGTGGCAACACCACTGTGGATGGGGCCAACCGCCCCGAACGCACCGTCGAGCGCGGCACCAGCGAGGAGGAATCGCGCGTGGTGGAGGTTGAGATGTGCCTCTTCATGACGGACAAGACCGTCAAACTGGTCTGGGTTGAGTTCGTTGAGTACGGACTGGGAGACGAGAACCTGTCCCGGTGACCCGGGAATACTGACCGCAAGGTGTTGCCGAGTATCGAGGATGACCATTTCGTTGTCACCCAACGGACTGTGCAAGCCGAGGGTCGGTTCCGCATGCATGTCCCCCCAACGACTTCGGGCTCTGACGACTCCTCTGACACTTCCGGCGAGAAGCGCAGCGAGGAGGGCCACGGAGAGCCATCCCCCAAACGGGAGGCGAGCGATAACATGGCCTCCGATTCGAAGACACACCGCGGCAAGGTCCGCGGGGCCGGCCAACGCCAACATGAGCGGCAGTGCCTCGTGGGCAAGGCCGACGGCGAGTAGTGTCGCTCCGGCAACAAGGGACATGAGGACAAACCGAGCCCACGTCGCTGGCCGGATGGATGTGATTGCCCACCGTCGGGTGACCGAGGGCAGGACGAGCAGGCTCACAGCGAATGCGAGCCGTAGGCTGTTCACGAATCTTCCCGTTCGAGGGCTCGCCTCAGGTTTCTCCGGTCGCGGTGGGGGAGTAGTTCAATGAACCGGTGAAGAGCTACCGAGGGTTCGCGTGCGGCAGTCAAGATTTCCGACATCCGCTGCGCCGTGTACTCCTCGCGGCTCTCGGCGGGTCGGTACTCGTACGCACGCCCCCTCTTCTGGCGAATCAGCAGACCCTTGCGCCACAGTCGAGACATGACAGTCCCGACCGTTGTGAGGGCGAGGTCCCCGGGGAGTCGCGGCTGCATATCACCCGGTGTCATCCAGGCGGAGGTATCCCATAGGGTCGCCATGACGGCGCTTTCAAGTACAGGTTCCCTTGCCATGCAGGATTGAGCCTAGCGGCGTGGTGTTAATCCACGCAGCAGTCGTCGTTACGTCTCGACGATCAGTGTTGCACGCATGCCGTCTTCGCAATGCTGTCCGGCTTCTTGGAAACAACCGATCTGGCAGGTTCCGGCTCGGTCCTCCAGGGCGGTGAACTCGAGAAACGTCACCTCGCCTGGTTCATTTGTCGTTGCGGATCCGGGTTGCGGCATGACCATCACACCACCTTGGGGGTGACTCACCCCCACCGTCACCCATGACCGTGCCGTCTTCGATGGCAGTGCCCTCCCCGCACCACGGACGATTTGGTGTTGCACGCTATCAGGAGGATTCTCGCCGCGTCGGATATGTTCCCTATGGCCGTGTCGTGTGTTGTTTTGGTCGTTTCTGGACACCACCTCGTGGGGCCGTCGATTGTCCGGCGCGACGATCGTGGTGATACTGCAGAGCCACGACGAGTCCGATGGAGGGTGACCGTATGCACGTTGTAAGCGCAGACGAGTGGAACGAGGCACGGCGGGAGTTATTGGCCGAAGAGAAGGAGTTCCAGGTGAGGCGGGACGAGCTCGCCCGGAAACGGCGATCCCTGCCATGGCGGCTCGTTGACGCACACTATGTCTTCGAAGGCGAAGACGGAGTGCGGGGTCTCGCCGAGTTGTTTGGGGAGAGCTCGCAACTCGTTGTCTACCACTTCATGTTTCATCCAGACTGGTCCGAGGGCTGCAAGTCGTGTTCATTCTGGGCTGACAGCTTCGATCGTTCGATCGAGCATCTCCGTGCCCGCGACACGTCCATGGTTGCGGTGTCGCGCGCTCCCCATGCGAAGTTGGCGAACTACCAGCTCGCCATGGGATGGACCTTCCCATGGTTTTCTTCGTCCAGGTCCCGATTCAACGCAGACTTCAACGTTTCGTTCACGCCCGAGGAGGTGAAAGCGGGTTCGGCAACCTATAACTACGCCAGTGGCGCTTTGGTCGGGGAGGAGATGCCGGGTATCAGCATTTTTGCGAAGACGGAGGAGGCGTCGGTTTACCACACGTACTCGACCTTCGCGCGTGGCCTCGACCCGTTCAACGCGACCTACCAGTACCTCGACATCGTTCCCAGAGGGCGCGACGAAGCGGAGTTCAGCAATCCGATGGAATGGCTCCGACGGCGCGGTGAGTATTCGCGCTAGCGGGTTCGAACGCCCCCGTTGGCTGGGTCGCGACGTTGGTCGACCCTTCTGGGGTCAACCCCAGAAGGGTGCGGCGAGTTACGGTTTGAGCGCTCGCACCCGCTCCATTTGTTCTCTACGGGTTCTTGCTGCGACCCACGGTCACGATCGTCTCGGAATCGCTTTGGGATATGCTGGCACTGAGGGTGGTGCCGTCGTCAAGTGTGATCTTGGCGAAAAACGACTTCAGGCCCTCGAAGGTACCGCTTGAGATGCTCTCTTCGCCTGGGGTGTTGGTCATGTACTCGGTGTACATCTCGGCGAGTTGGTCGAAGACCTCGTTCGGGTATGTGATGGTATACAGTTCACCCTCGGGCGAGTTCATCGTGAGTCCAACTGTGCCGCCGGGGGCGATCGGGAGAGGGAAGTCCGACGGGACCTCCCCACCGGCACCCGACAATGAAATTTGCCCGCCGCTTTCGTCGGTTCCCTCGAAGCTGATATTGCCTTCCCCGTCGGTGTTGATCGTCCCGGTTCCATCCTCGGTCTCGAAGGTGATGGTTTGGCCGTCGTCGGAAATATTGACGTTGCCATCGGTCTGTGAGTTGACGATTGCCTCGGCGAGATTGTCGCCACCTCCGCATGCCGCGGCGATCAAAGCAAGTGCGATGACGGCGGTTCCGAGGCGAAGTGATCGTTTCATGAGATTCCTCTTGGTGTGCTGTTCGTGATACCTAACAGAGTACTCCGCAGTCTCCCTGATACAACTTGACATCGAACATATGTTCGATACAGTGAGTGTCCGAGGGTGTCGCTGTGGGGACCGTCGGGTAGTTAACGACGGACGGAGCATGCCACATGATGATGGGGATTGATCAGGTGCCTGCGGGAATAGCATCGCCACCAGGTGTAGGGAACAGGGTCGCCCGGAGACATGTATCTATTGCGGAACCCGCATCCAATGGGCAAGACCATGACCCGGGTGAGTTAAATCGGAGCGAATCGCTGGTGTTAATGCCAGGTCGTGTGGTCGGTTTGGTCGGGCCTCCAGGGTTCGGGCTCACCCGTCTCGGATTGTCAATGGTTGGCGAGTACGCCGCTGCGGGTCCGGTGGTGTGTGTTGACGTACGGGGATGGTTATCGCCGACCGCCGCCTGGGAAGCAGGGGTGCCGGCCGACAGGCTTGTGTTGGTCCGTGCCAAGGATCCCGTGCAGTGGGCCAAGGTGGTAGCTGTTGTGCTCGAAGGTGTCGGTTCGGTGTATGCCGAAGTACCCAGCGACGTGCCCGAGGCCCACATTCGCCGGCTCGCTGCGATCTCCCGCCGCTCAAAGACACCCCTAGTGCTGCGACCGGTGCGTGGTCGACTCCCGCCCGGGACCGTCCAACTCACCGTGACCCCCGAGACCCTGCAATGGGAAGGCGTCGCACAGGGTTACGGGCGGCTTACCCAGCGGCGGTTGCTGCTGTCGGCCTCGGGGAAGGTGATGCGCGGGATGACCACCATGATCGAAGTAGAGGACGATGGAACGAACACTCTGCATATGGTTCCCGGATTGGCCACTGCGGCGACCCGGCACGCCAACGGGTAAACCGGTTCAGGCGATCGACGCCGGCAACCGGGTGATCGCCATTAACAATGAGGCAGCCGATGAGAGTGTCACGATCGGGATGCGTCGTCGTGAGGCAGAAGCGATCTGTCCCGCTATCGAAACCATCATTGCCGACCAGGGTCACGATGCGGCACGGTTCGAACCGGTGGTAAAAGCAATCGAATCGATAGTGCCGCGTGTTGAGATTGTCCGCCCCGGTCTCGTGCTTGTTCCCATCACCGGGGCGGTGCGATATTTCGGCGGAGAAGAGGCGGTCCTTGAGCGAGTCAACAAAGAACTCGCCGCGGTGGCGCTCCCCGGCCAACGGGTCGGTCTCGCCGCGGGGCCCTTCGCTGCCCAACGGGCCGCCGAGGCAACCACTGCGGAATCGCCCTATCTCATCGTTGATAACGATGCAGCCTTTTTGCGCACCATGGACGTCTCCGCTGTTGGCAGCGAAGAGCTGGTAGCGACCTTCCGGTGGTTAGGGATTGGCACCCTTGGAGATCTCGCCGCACTGCCACGTGCGGTGGTCGCCTCACGCTTCGGTGACGTCGGCCTGCAAGCACACCGACACGCCCACGGTGAAGACAGGACTCCGCAGGCACGAGAAATTCCGCCAGAACTCACCGTTGAGGAGCGTTGCTCACCACCGCTCATCAACCTCGAACAGGTTGCCTTCCTGGGGCGAGCGCTGGCAAACCGATTAATGAGCAACCCCGCAATGGCCGGAGTCACACCATTTTGTGTGATCGTCGAAGCCGAAGCTGCCGACGGCACCCTCCGCACCCGGACGTGGCGGAGCCGTGATCCTCTCAACGAAACGACTCTCTCCGACCGGATTCGGTGGCAACTTCAGGCGTGGCTGGAAGGGGAACGACGCAGCGGGGGAGACGGCATCGACGGTGGACTGATACGACTCTCGATCACACCCGTCGACCTCTCGGGCGACGGGCGCCAACTCGCGCTCCACGAGGATGCCCAATCGGCCGCCGAGGCGCAACGAGTGCTGATGCAGACCCAGGCAATTGTTGGTGACGACCAGGTCCTCCAGGCTGCCCCACAAGGTGGCCGAGACCCCGTCGAACGGGTCATCTGGTACCGCTGGGGTGACGAGCAACCCGAGGGGGAGCGCGATATCAACGCACCATGGCCCGGGGCGATCCCGTCACCGACACCGAGCCTTATCCCACCCGACCCGTACCCTCTGGAGGTTGAGTGGGATGTCGGACGCCCCGTACGTGTGCGACTCGGAACACGCTGGGTAGAGGTCATCTCATGGGCGGGACCGTGGCGCAAAACAGGCCGCTGGTGGCTCCACGAGGAACCGTGTGATCGGTATCAGCTCGTGACGTCTGCGGG
>JAADIG010000046.1 GCA_013151445.1 Actinomycetota bacterium | reverse complement strand
AAATGCGCCGACCTCCCCTGGACCACCCTCGCCGACGCCCTCGAACAAGCCACGACGTAGAGCCCCTCATCCGCTGGCGTCGACCCCATATCGATCCCTGGCCGGGAAGGTTCGGCCCCGCTCCACCACCGCATCATCGAAGTCTGGTCTGAGACGTCAGCGACCTAGTCAGTTAGCCAGTTTTCGACGAGTGCCCAGATAACTCCAACGAGACTGGACCGGTCGATCGAGCCATCACCCCTGAGTGCCTGCAGGGTGACCTGTCGAACGGCACCGTGGACGGCGGCCGATAGTACGTCCGGAGGTAGATCCGTGCGGACCGCTCCCCCCTGTTGACCCCGGCGAAAGTTACGAGTCCCCTCGGCAATGACCCGATCAAGGCTTTCCGACGCCACCGCCAACACCTCGGGGGTTGCCGCCAACGATCCGAGCACGTAGGGAGAAAGAGGATCGTTGACGATGAACTCGACATAACACTCGACACGCTCACGTTCCCTGTCGGCCCAGGAGGACCCCTCCGCGACGGCCATATCGGAGATCGCGGCTTCGAGCCGCTCGATGTAGTCCCGCACGACCGCTGTGAGCAGGCCCGATTTCGATCCAAAGTAGTGGTGGGGCAATCCGGGGGACACCCCTGCCCGTTGACAGACTCGTGCGAGTTCGAAGCTGCCTCCCGAGGCCAGGAGTTCTTCCTTGGCCGCCTGAATCAGGAGCGCCTTGGCGTCGTCCGGCGACCGCCGAAGTCGCTTCGTTTTATGTTCCGGTTTCCTCGCGACCATCTGTTCCACCTACTCGCCCGCCCGCTTTGGCCGGACGATGCCAGCGGTGCTTGGTGCGGCATTTTGGCGATCGGGATGGTCCCTCTCATTGAAACGACGCAGCCCCTCCATGGTCTCGCCAAGGTGGTCGCGCATCAGGGTGTTGAAACAGGCTGCCTCGATGCGGAGCCCTTCGTCCAGGGGAAGCCCGAACCCCCGCACGGCCGCTTCCTTGTCTGTCCGAATCGCTGGTTGCGGAAGGGCTGCGATGGATTCCGCCAGTGCCAGTGCCCGATCCAGGGAGGTGCCCTTCGGGACGACCTCGTTCGCAAGCCCGATCGAGAAGGCCTCGCTGGCGTCGATGACACGCCCGGTGATGATGAGCTCCATGGCGCGCCCCATCCCTACGATGCGCGGGAGGCGCTGGGTACCACCGTCGGCCAGGCCGATGTTCCACCGCCGACATGTCACCCCGAACGTGGCGTGTTCCTCGACGATTCTGATGTCGGCAAAACAAGCCCACTCGAGACCCCCGGCGTAGGCCACACCGTTCACCGCGGCAATGATCGGCTTGTAGATATCGGTCCACCGAGAGGGACCCAGACAGCCAGGACGCTCACCTCGGAAGTGGGCCGCACGCTCGCGCTCGGTGAGAGGGACCAGGTTGGACTCGGGGTCTGCCTTGAGATCACCACCGGTGCAGAACGCCGCAGACCCCGTCCGGCGCTGTCGTTGTGGCGAAACCGATCCCAGGCCGTCACCAGCTCACGATGGGTGGTGGGCCCGATACAGTTGAGGACATCCGGCCGGTCGAACGAGATGATCGTGATCGCTCCCCGTTCCTCGTACCGAATCTCCGCAAACCCCATGCCTGACCACCTGATCTCAAATAATTATATTGAACTCAATATAACAGCACGAGTGCGCCTGATAGTTGACTAAGGCGCGAGACGACAGGACGCGCAGTAGCAGGACATTTAGCGCGATCGCCCACCGATCAGCAGCGTGCGCCCACAAGATCGCGCTCGTTGAATCTCCCCGGCTGGCCCAGTGAGAAATCCCGAGCGCCAAGGGCGATACCCCCACATGCAACACTACGGATCGAATACACACGACCCGGCCTTAGGAGTTGCGGTCCACCACCACGCGTCGTCTAGCCAAACCGGTCATGCTCAGATGGAAGATGGGTGCTGTCTGTCCGTACAATTCCGTCGTTGAGGTTCCACTAGACACACGCGTGAGAGATCTCCTCCGCGGCTCCCTCTCATCACGACGTGCTCGCCTGTAGTTGTTTGAACCTCCGCCGGCGCCGGGGACTAGGGCGCCGCGTAGATGTTTAACTCTCCGATCGTCCACCATTCGGGTGCAGCGCCCGTCTGGGTGATTCTCACGTAACGTACGGTGACTCCGTCGAAGCTGATGGGACGTTTCCAGCCGAAGCCCGGACCATCGGCGACTTGCGTCCATGTGGTTCCGTCGGTCGAGGTCTCGACCTTGAACTGGTTGGGGTAGTCCCACTTGTCTGACGATCTGGTTTCGATGGTGACTTGGCCGATGCTTTGATTTGAGCCCATGTCGACTTGGAACCACTGGCCCGCGGTCTGGGCGGTACCGGTTGACCATCGTGTCGAGGCCGTGCCGTCGATGGCATTCGCCGCGGAGCTGCCAGCCTCTGTGACCGACGCGCTTGCACTCCAACCGATTCGGTTGAGTGCTGTCGGCGAGAAGGTGCCGGTGCCATCTGCGTAGCGCGAGACCGTAGCGATGAAGGGCTCATTCGCTAGGAAGTCGACTGTCGAGAAGTTCTCGAGCCGTCCCTTGAAGGTTGCGGCGTCGTCGCTATTGATGATTGGTACCTGGTTGAGGTTTGTGTTGTAGAAACCCCAGTAGCCGAAGCCGTTCTGTCGCGATCCGCGTACCTTGTAGGTCCAGCTCGTCCACGACACGTCAAGGGCGTTAAGGCCGGCCATGAATCTGGCCCAGACGTCGTCGAAGTAGTAGAACGAGTACTCGCCGTAAAGCACGGGGACACCGGGATTGCTGAGCTTGCTGCCGAGGTCGACGAGCTGTGCTGTCACGACCGCATTTTGTGCGTTCCAGTCTCGACCGTTGGGCATGTCGTAGGGGTGCAGCTCGTAGACGACGTTGGTCCAGTTGTACGTCGATGGATCTGCGATCTTGTCCCATCCGAAGAAGGCGGCAATGAAGATGGCATGGTCGGCATCGATGGCACGAACTGCGTCGTAGAGACGGTCGTAGTAGTCGCTCTTCTGAGTGACGTCGGCTGAGTCTTCTCCGTAGTCGAGGAGGGGCTCGTTGATGAGGTCATATCCGGCGACGACGGGATTGCCATCGTAACGTGCAGCGATTTTTTCCCAGATATCGACTACCCAGTCCTGATAGGTGCTGTTGCCCCAGAACCCGTTCGGGTTGGGTCCTGCTCGGCCGCAGCTGCCCCACGGGCAGCCGCCACCAGGCAGGGTGTGTAGGTCGAGCAGCACATAGATGCCGCGTTCGCCGGCCTTCTGGATCAGCCAGTCAATCTTGGTCCAGGGGTCTGCCTTCCATGTGCCGTCGAGATTGAGTAGCTCGTTCCACCCGATCGGGAGGCGGATCACGTTGAGACCCATATTGCTGATGTTGTCGAGGTCACTCTCGACGATCCATGTGTCGCGATGGGTGTCGATGATGCTCTGCGCTGTCGTGGCACCGAATCTATCGTCGAGGTCGAGCCTTAACGAGTAGTCGTCATTGTTGAGCGCGACGTTGAGTTCACCAATTGACCACCACGATCCGGAGGCACCGGTTTGGGTGATCTTCAGGTAGCGGCCGCTGGCGGCCGGGAAGTTGACTGTTGTGGCCTTGAAGGTGCCGGTTTCGGTAGCAACTGTGGTCCAACTTGTACCGTTATCGGAAACCGCAACCGTGTAGTTGCGGGGATAGTCCGTCTCGGAGGACGTATTCTTCTGGGTGTCCATCACGACATTGTTGAAGGTCACTTGAGCTCCGAAATCGACCTGGACATATTGGCCGTTCGCCTGCGGAGCGTTCGTTGTCCATCGGGTCGAGAGATCATCATCGACCATGTTGGCGGTTGTTCCACTTGGGGAGCTACTGAGTGTCCAGCCGGTGCGGTCGAAACTGTTGGACGTGGTGACGGCCACCTCCGATATCGCCCACCAGTTCGATTTGGATCCGGTCTGGGTGATGCGTAGATACCGCATCCACGTCGAGGTCCAGAAGTCCTCGGTAGTGATCCGATTTGTTCCGTAGCCGCTGCCAACCTTTGTCCATGACGTACCGTCGGTCGATGCAGAGATCTCATAGGTTGCCGGGTAGTCGTTGGGATAGTCGGAGCCGGAGTCGAAGAGTACCTTGTTGACTGCCATCGCCGATCCGAGATCCAACGTGTATGTCTGACCTGGCACTTGGTCGGTGCCGGTTGTCCATGCGCTTGTGATGTCACCATCGATTCCTGCGCCCGGCGTCGTGTACCAGGCTGTTACGCTCGCCGACGCCGAACTCGACCCGTTGTGCAGCACTGGGTCGGAGAACAGGTTGATCTCGGCGATAGACCAATACTGGGACTTAGCGCCGAGCTGTTTGACACGCACGTAGCGTGCGATCTGCGGAGCGAACCTAGTCGTTGTGATCTCCGACGTAACGGTTGCTGGCGGGGTGCCGTCAGCCCGAGCGACACTGCGCCAGGTGGAGGCGTCGTCGGAAACGAGCACCTCGTACTCAGCAGGCCAACCAGTTGTCCACGATCCTGCATCGATCAGGATACGGTTCATCAGCGTTGGCACACCGAGGTCGAGCTGTGCCCACTCTGAGCCGGACTGCGTTGCCCCACTCGACATGCGAGTCGTGAGGTCGCCATCAAGCATGTTGCTGGCGGTTCCGGCACTGCTCGTGGCCGACCAGTCCGATCGGTCGAGTGCGAATTCCCCCAGGGGCGACATCCAGTCCTCAAAGGTCAACCATCCGCCGAGGTTCGTGCCACGGAGGTTTACGATGTCGCCGGTTCCGTTCCCGTTGCGAAGGACTGACCCATCAGCTTTGAGGAAGTCATTCGAGGTCAGAGCAGCCGCGAGCGCCGGCTCTCCGGCGAGTGGTCCTACCAGCACCGCAACCATTCCCATGACCAAAACCAGATTCATAATTCGTCGCATCGCACGCTCCTGTCTGCACTTATTTTAGATCACACTGTAAGGTATGCCTTACCCAATGTCAACATCGCCAAGCCAGCTATATCGGGCTGGCTTGACGATAGGACCCCTGGCCCACTCCTCCAGTTCGGCTCCGGTTAGGAGTAATACTATGTATTAGACTAAGCTGCGTCTTAATGACGAGAGCGACCCACATCACGAACCGAGATCTCCGCCGGAGCACACGAGTGCGGGTCCTCCGCCGGGTGGTCACTTCGACCGAAGTCACACGGGTCCGACTTGGGGTTGCTTGTGGATCCTCCACTGCAACAGCGGGCACCGTGATCTCGGATCTCATCGCCGAGGACGCGATCGAAGAACACATACAAGTAACGAGGGTCGCATGACGGACATCATCAGCGCCGCTCCCCAGCTTGACACCGCCCTCTTCCCTGACAGCTTTCTCTGGGGTGCAGCCACTGCCGCCTACCAGATCGAGGGCGCGGTGGACGAAGGGGGCCGGGCACCGTCGATCTGGGATACGTTCTCCCACTCCCCCGGGGCCACACGCAACGGGGACACCGGTGATGTTGCCTGTGACCACTACCACCGGTGGAAAACAGACCTGGATATTGCCTACGACATCGGCTTGCAGGCCTACAGACTGTCGGTGTCGTGGGCTCGACTCCAACCAGACGGTGAAGGCCCGCTCAACCCCGAGGCTATCGACTTCTACAGGCAGCTGCTCGGAGGGCTTGCAGAGCGCGGCATACGTCCGTTCGTAACTCTCTATCACTGGGATATGCCCCAGGTCCTAGAAGTGGCTGGTGGCTGGCCGGCCCGCCGTACTGCGGAACGATTCGCCGACTACGCCCGGCTGACCGTGGATGCGCTGGGTGATCTGGCCGAGGACTGGATCACGGTGAACGAACCGTGGTGCTCATCCTTCAATGGCTACCACGCCGGTACCCATGCTCCCGGAAGACGAGATCTGGGTGCCGCGGTCGCGGCCGCACACCATCTCAATGTTGCACACGGCTTGGCGGTTCGGTCGATCCGCGAAGGAGCCCATCCCCAGGTTCGTATCGGTGTCGCGAATCTCATTACGGACGTGGTAGCCGCCTCTGATCGTCACGATGACATCGAGGCCGCAGCACGTATCGATGCCAACAACAACCTCATGTTCTTGGCGCCGCCATATCTCGGCCACTACCCCGCTGTGGTCCATGATCTCTACGACCGGTATGGGCTGGAGTCATTGATCCAGCCCGGCGACTTGAAGACGATTTCGACCCCAACCGATTTCGTCGGCGTCAACCACTACCACCAGATGGTGGTGAGCTCCGACCCGTCGGATCCCCATCTCGGAGCCAGCTTCACCCACGCCGAGCCGGCATCGACTTCGTTGGGCTGGTCGATCAAACCCGAGTCGCTGCGCAATGTGTTGTGTCGCGTCTCTCAAGAGTTCACCGAGCTGCCGCTGTATGTCACCGAGAGTGGAGCGTCCTTCCACGACGAGACGGATCACGAGGGAAATGTTATCGACATCGAACGCATCGGGTACCTCCACGGGTATTTCGGTGCCGCCGCCGAGGCCATCGCCGCGGGTGTCGATGTACGGGGGTATTTCGTTTGGTCGCTTCTCGACAACTTCGAGTGGGGCGAGGGTTACAGCCACCGTTTTGGATTGACATACATCGACTACGAGACCCAGACGCGGATTCAAAAGGCGAGTGCCAAGTGGTACCGCATCCAGATAGCGCGCCATTCCGGGCAACCGAAATACGGCGACAGAGCAAACAGTGGCATAGTTCCACAGTGAGGAGAACGATAATGAGACTTACCAATTGGCGACCGCTAACCACAGCGCTTGCAGTGATGTTGGTCCTGACCGCCTGTGGAGGGGTTTCTGAGAGCGAGAATTCCACCGAGTCGACAACGCCGGTCACATCAGCGACCACAGATGCGAGTGTGACAGAAACTACCCAAGGGGTCGTGTCAGGAACCACCGACGGGCTGGCCGGCACTACTCTCAATTTCTGGATCATGGGTGATACCGCCACCGCATTCGAGGAGCTCGTTTCAGGTTTCACCGCCGAGACCGGGATCAATGTCAAGGTCGACGCGATTCCTTGGGACGCTGTCAATGACAGATTGACAACGGCGGTAGCCAGCGGGGAGGGACCCGACGTCACCCAAATCGGTCTGTCGCTGCTGCCCACATTCATTGCCGGCGAGGCATTGATGGATGTCAGCGACTTGGTCGGTGACTACCCGAATCTGACCGCCGCCAGCTTCCCCTCCGACATCATGGCCACCCTTAACCCAGGTGGTGCGACCTACAGTTTCCCGTGGGTGAGCGACACGAGGGTTCTGTTCTACCGCAGCGACATCCTCGGCGACGCCGGGTTCAGTGAACCGCCCGCCACCTGGGACGAGCTTCTCAAGATGGCGTCAGTTCTGGCGGACCGAGGTTCGACCAAATACGGCTACTACATTCCCCAGTGGGACGCACCGCTTCCTGTCGCCTATACCTGGCAGGCCGGAGGAGACGTAATCGCTGCAGACGGGTCGATCGATCTTGACACACCGGAGTTCCGCGACGCGGTAGACCACTACCTTGCCTTTTATGATGCGGGGGTAGTGCCCACCGCCGGCGACTGGGATCAGGCGCTTGGTTTTATCACCGGTGACGCTCCGATGCTCGTATCTGGACCCTACCTGGCGGGAGCCATCAATGATCAGGCTCCCGAGTTGGAGGGAAGCTGGGGAGTCACAATGGTACCGACGGGAGTTAACAACACGTCGCTGTTCGCTGGCTCCAACGTCGGTGTTTGGTCAGGCAGCGAAAACCCAGAGGCAGCGCTCGCTTTGATCGACTACCTGGCACGCCCTGAAACTCAGTTGGCGTGGTACGCAGCGGTCAACGAACTGCCGGCCGTGTCGGCGGCGCTCGAGGAGCTAAAGGCAGGAGACGATGCCATGGTCGCGGTGTACGCCGCCCAGCTCGCCAACTCCCGCCTACTGCCGCTTGATCCCGCATGGGATGCCGTCGGTCAGGAGATCTTGACCATGCTCAACAGTGTCGCGCTGACTGGCGCCGACAAGGGACAGGCGCTCGCTGATCTATTCGACAGCGTCGCCAGAATCGTCGAAGGCTGACCGATGGGCGTGCTGGGACGGCAGGAGGTAACGACCGCCGCCGTCCCAGCACGTCCAACACACCACGAGCCGGGCTCGACAAACACGAGTCGAAAGCAACGTATATCGGCGGCGACGAAGAGCTTGACCCCGTACGGCTTTGTGGCCCCATCGTTTCTGTTCTTGCTGGCGTTCGGGATCCTGCCGATCGTTGTCGCCGCTGTCGTCAGCTTCACCGACCTCGACATCACGGGCCTCGCGAATCCCGACAACATCTCATACATCGGTCTCGAGAATTACCGCCGACTCATCTCCGACTCTGACTTCTGGAGATCGCTGCAGACCACCGGCATCTTCATAGTTTTTGGGGTTCCCTCCATCATCGTCATCTCATTGACCATTGCACTCGGGCTCAGCGTCAGCTCCTCACGTCTGTTCCGCGTGTTACGGATGTTCTACTTCCTCCCCGCGATCACCGCCATTGTTGCCATATCCCTCATCTGGGGATTCATGTACAACACGCAGTTCGGGTTGCTGAACTACCTGTTGACCTCAATCGGGTCATCACCGATCAACTGGCTAAGTGACCCGCAGATGGCCAAGGTCTCGGTAGCGATAGTGGCGATCTGGCGCGCCACCGGACTCAACATCATCATCTTCTTGGCCGCCATCCAGAGCATCCCGCGCGACTACTACGAAGCAGCCGCCATCGACGGGGCAACCGGATGGGCAAGCTTCCGTTGGATCACTTTCCCCCTCCTCCGCTTCGCACTCCTCTTCGTGACAGTGACCACGCTCATTGCATGGCTTCAGTTCTTCGACGAACCTTTCGTCCTTACCGACGGCGGACCGGTCGGAGCAACGACTTCGATCTCGCTGTTCATCTATCAGGAAGGCTTCAGCTTCAACCGCTTCGGTTACGCCAGTGCCGGAACCGTCGTCCTGTTCCTAATAATTGTGACAGTTACCGCCTTCCAGCTACGTCTCTACAGGTCCAACCATGCGTAACGCACGAGTCAGATTGATCGGTGCCGGGCTCGCATTAGGAGCGCTACTTACCGCCTTCCCCTTCGTATGGATGGTGTTCACCTCGCTCAAACCCCTCAACGAAGCCCGCACCTATCCCCCAAAGATCCTCCCCTCAACCGTGGAATGGGGCAGCTACCTGACGCTGTTCCGTGAACTCGACTTTGGTCGATACACGGTCAATACGATCATCGTGGTGATGGTCGGCTTCATCGGGATGTTCTTCATGGCAATGGCCGGCTACGGGTTCGCCAAATTCGAATTCAGGGGTAGGAGGGCCATGTTCCTGCTGGTTCTCACCACTCTGATGATCCCGGTCCAGGTCACCCTGATCCCCACCTACCTCATCCTCAACTCTGTCGGGCTGACCAACACCGTTGTCGGTATCGCCATGCCCACCTTGGTGAGCGCCTTTGGTATCTTCTTGTTCCGACAGTTCATGGAAACACTCCCAACGGAAATATTGGATGCGGCTCGTCTCGACGGTGCTGGCGAGTTCCGAATCTTCTTGTCGGTTGCGCTGCCCATGTCGACGCCCATCCTGGCCGTGATGACCATCCTCACATTCATCGCCGGGTGGAACAGCTTCATTTGGCCACTGGTAATCGCTGGCCAGCAAGAGAACTACACGCTGTCGGTCGGCCTTGCTCTTCTCAACCAGCAGGTGAGCATCAACCCGGCCCTACAAATGGCAGGAGCTTCTCTCATGGTGATCCCCACCATCGTCCTGTTCGTGTTGCTGCAACGCCACATCGTCCAGGGATTCACCATGTCAGGAATCAACTAATGGAGCGGTCAATGTTCGACGGTTTCGTCACCGTAAACGACGGCGCGATCGTCGACAGTACCGGACACCAAGTCCTGCTCCGTGGAGTAGGACTTGGCAACTGGCTGCTGCCGGAGGGGTACATGTGGCGTCTCTCGCCAGGCCGAGAATCCCCACGCGAGATCGAAGCACTGATCACCGAGCTGGTCGGCGCCACTCGCGCCCGACGATTCTGGGACGAATACCTCGACCAATTCATCACCCGTGGCGATATCCAACAGATAGCGGCAGCGGGTTTCAACCACGTTCGACTCCCAATTAACTGGCGACACGTGATCGATCCCGACGGGACAATGCGTCCCCAAGGACTTGCACTGATAGACCGGCTAATCGATTGGTGCACCGAGCAGCGGCTGTGGGTCCTGCTAGACCTCCACGGCGCCCCGGGAGGACAAACCGGGACCAACATCGACGACTCCAACGGCCGCCCCGAACTCTTCATGGACCCGGCCAACATGGACCTCACGGTGGCTCTCTGGCGGGAACTCGCCTCCCGCTACCGAGACAACACGACCGTACTCGGCTACGACCTCCTCAACGAACCTCTCCCCAATGAATGGCAGCACACATATCCGAGCGAGCTGGTGGATCTCTACCAAAGGATCACAGAGGCGATCCGAGAGGTCGACCCCAACCACCTGCTCATGTACGAAGGTACCCACTGGGCCAGCAACTGGGACATCTTCACCGACGTCTGGGATCCCAACTCCGTTCTCCAGTTCCACAGATATTGGGCCCCGCCCGACCTACCCAGCATCCAACACTTCATCGACGTCGGAGCCGAGCTCGGTCTGCCCATCTACATGGGTGAAGGAGGGGAGAACAACACCGACTGGCTCGCAACAGCGTTCCAACTGTACGAAGACCACCACGTCGGCTGGAACTTCTGGCCATGGAAAAAAATCGACACTCTCACCTCACCATGCTCGGTAGTCCCCCCACCGGGGTGGTCGGACATCATCGCCTTCGGAAATGGCGAGACATCCGCACCGTCTCCCAAGGACGCCTGGTCAACGCTCGAAGAGCTCATCAACAACATGGCCTTCGACAAATGTGACTACCACCCAGAGGTCATCAATGCTCTGTTCCGCAGAGCCCCGCTATCGATCCCCGCCACCGGATTCGGATTCCGTGGACCCGGGATCTCCTACTCCACCCAATCGAGCACACCCTTGCGGGGGTTCAGACACAACGACTCGGTCACCATCCTTCAAGCAGGAGAAACGACAGACCAGGCACCGTTCTTTGGCCACGACGACGGGCGCACACGACTCGCCGATGAGAAGCTCACTGTGCTACTCCAACCCGGCGAATGGGTGACATTCGACATCGAGATCCCACACCCCGGCAACTGGACCGTCGTCGTAGTCACCGACCCCGATACCACCGCCCCACCTATCATCGGATTCGACGGCACGCCGCTGACGGTTGGCGACCTCGGCAACGGCGAATGGCAAGCAATCACCGACCCAGACACGGCCGCCGGACGACACACCATCCGCATCGAAGCCAGCACAGGCAACCTCCAACTCGATCGGGTCAACGTCCGGGGGGATCCCAGCTAGGCGCCGGCAGATGTGTACTGTGATGTGACCGACCCGACGCATCTGTAACGCGCAACCCAAGGCCCTCCCCTGCCCCGTGATGCAACCACGGTTTCGGAGACCCGTCGCGGCTGGCACCCGGCGTGCCTCAAACACGATCCGGGCTTGTCGAGGCCCCAACGCCCATGCCTAGACTAAGCCCCAAACTAAGGAACACTGATGGCTCCCAGCACGACGGTGCTCGACATTCGCAGACGCAACCGAGGGCGTGTCCTACGCAACCTCCTCCTTGCCGGAGAGAGCACCCGAGCCACACTGGCGACCGAGACCGAGCTGTCAACCGCAACCGTCACCAACGTTGTATCCGACCTCATCGCCGAGGGACTCGTCGGAGAAGTCGGAACGCTCCCATCAAACGGCGGTCGCCCGATCGCCCGTCTGTCGCCACGCGGTGACAGCGCCTATATCATCGGAGCCGACATCGGCGAGCACGGCATCACTGCCGAGCTGTACGACCTCAGCCTGCGACGTATCGACCGCATATTCGACAAAGTCCCCAACCGGATCGCCGACCCGCAGACAATCGCCAAAGCCCTGGGTGATTCCGTCGGAGCCATCAGATCGGCGAACACATACATCGAGGGACGGCTCATCGGCCTGGGCCTGGGACTGCCGGGCATTGTCGACACCACGCCCGACGGCACCACCACCATCCACGCCCAATGTCTCGGGTGGGAGCCGGTTGACCTCCACAGCCTCTATGACGACCCTGATGTCACCGTGTACGCCGACAACGGTGCGAAAACCATGGCGACAGCCGAGGCGTGGCGTGGTGGTGCGAGGGACATCCAGCACTGCATCGTTGCGCTCATCGGCCGCGGGGTCGGCGCCGGCTTCATCGTCGACGGCACGCTACTCCGAGGCCTATCCAGCAGCGCAGGAGAGTGGGGACACACCAAGATCTCGCTCGAGGGCCGCAAATGCGGGTGTGGTGGACGGGGATGCCTGGAGGCCTATGTCGGCGGCGGCGCGATCATGCAGCGCTGGCAGGACACCGGAGCTACACCCCACGGGACAGAGGAAGAAGCTCTCACCCAGCTAATCAATGCTGCCGACAACGGCAACGACAACGCACGTCAAGTACTCGACGAAACCATCGAAATCCTCGGAACCGGACTCGCCAACCTCGTCAACCTGTTCAATCCGCAGACCATCATCATCGGCGGCTGGACCGGACTCGCGCTCGCCAACGCCCGGCTCGCACAACTCAGCCACCACACGCGCACCCAGGCTCTCACCCGACCCGGGCAGCAAGTCCATCTCAAGGTGAGCGAACTAGGTCGCGACGCCGTAGCGCTCGGCGCCGCACTGCTGCCACTCCAACACCTAATCAACGGTACGCACCCGCAAACGCACCG
>JAADIG010000137.1:87936-90837 GCA_013151445.1 Actinomycetota bacterium | reverse complement strand
TGGATCGGCGGACAGAACCGGCGGGACTACCGGCCTTTTGTCACCGGCGGTCGTGCCCTGACGTGGAAACGCTCGCCCTCGCCGGAGAAGAGAACAATGATCTCTACCTCCTCGTCATCGGCGTTACCGAACCAGTGCAACGTTGACGTATCGAACTCGGCCGCCTCGCCGCTCGACATTACGATGTCGTGCCTTCCCAGCACCAGCCGCAACTTCCCCTTGAGCACATACAGCCACTCTCGCCCGACATGAATGTTGAGATGCGGGTGCGGCTCCCCTTGCCCACCGTGGAGGATCATCTTGAACGCCTGATGCGGACCCGGTTCATTCGTCAACGGGATGATCGTGGCACCGTGGCGCTCGAACGGTCGATCCTTCACCCTCGGATCACGCTCAACCCGGGACCGCACCAGATCATCGAGCGGCACCTGATGCACCCGCGCCAGCGGCACGAGCAGCTCAAGGGTCGCTTTCCTCTTCCCCGACTCAAGGCGCGACAGCGTGCTGACGGAGATTCCGGTCACTTCCGCAAGGTCGGCAAGGGTCTGCCCCTTACCCGTGCGGAGGCTGCGCAGGCGCGCACCAACGGAGGCGAGCACGTCGGTGAGGTCACTACCAGGATCATCGTTTCGGTCATCGGACATCCCAGCAGTTTGCCAATTCGGCAACGGTTTTTGCAAGTCTGCGACGTGCCGTCAACACTCGCCATCGGAGGTACAGCTATGGACCACGGACACAATCACACGCCACAAGACGGCACGGCCAACCAACCCGATCGGATTCGGGGCGAAGCCTTCTGGGACGAACGCTACCGAGCCCGTCCCGCCGCATGGCGCGGCACACCCCACGAACACCTCGTCGCCGAGGCCGCCAGCCTGACACCCGGCACCGCGCTCGACGTCGGGACCGGCGAAGGAGCGGATGCGATCTGGCTCGCCGAACGTGGCTGGCAGGTTACGGCCGTTGACATCTCCTCGGTCGCGCTCGAACGGGGCCGCACCCAGGCCGACTCCCTGGGACCCGCCATTGCACACCCCATCACCTGGCTCCACGCCGACCTGATCACCTGGGAACCACCCGCCCGCCACTTCGACCTCGTTACCGCGCAGTTCATACACATGCCCTCGGCCCAGCGTCGACCGCTCTACCGCCGACTGACCAACTCCGTGAACGCCGGTGGACACCTACTCATCGTCGGCCACCACCCGTCGGACCTCGACACCACGGCAATGCGTCTGCCCGATCCGGACCCTCTGTTCAGCGCGCAAGAACTTGTGGAAGAACTGGGAGATGGATGGACAATCCTCGCCAGCGACACTCGGCCCCGAGTGGCGGCGGACCGGACGGGTGAGGAAATCACTGTCCACGACGCCGTCCTCTTCGCACACCGCAACCCCTGAATCGGGCTGTTTCTTACGGGTCTGTGAACACCTGCGGAACGGTTTGTGAACACTGCCCCGATTCGGAACACTGCCCGGGATTCCTGTGGTTACTTGGGCATGACGGTCACACCGTGACCCCCTTTCACCTAAGGAAGACCACCATGAAGACGCTCCTTTCCAAGCGCTGGCTGATTGCCTTTGCGTTGGCCAGCATCCTCCTCCTCGCAGCTTGCGGGGGAACCACCTCCACCGCTGACACCGGCGACGCCGTATCCGGTGGCGACACCACCACCACCACCGAGGAGGCCATGGCGGATGAAACCTCGGATGAAGCCATGGAAGATGGCGAAGACGCCATGGAAGACGAGGCCATGGAGGACGAAGAGATGGCCGATGAGGAAATGGATGATGAGATGGCCGGCGGCCCCGGTCTCTACTTTGACGTCGCCAACTTCCCGACGCTTGAAGACGGCGTGCACTACGAGGGTTGGGCAATCATCGATGGCGCTCCCGTGACCACCGGCAAGTTCAACGTCGTGGATGGCAAAACTGTCGGTCTCGACGGTGAAGAAATCAAGGCGTTCCACATCGAAGAAGACCTCGGTGCTGCGACGGCAATCATCGTGACGATCGAGCCAGCAGGCGACACCGACACTATCCCATCGGAAACTCATTTCGTTGCGGGTGACATCAACGCTGACGGCGAGTCCGAGCTCACGATCGACCACCCGGCTGCCCTCGGCACGGACTTCTCCGACGCTGCGGGACAGTTCATCCTCGCGACACCATCGAACGGCAACAACACCGACGAGTTCTCCGGTGTCTGGTTCCTTGACCCATCCGGGCCAGCGGAATCGCTCACCCTTCCAACTCTCCCTGCGGGCTGGATGTATGAGGGCTGGGTAGTGATTGATGGTGTCCCGGTAAGCACCGGGACGTTCCTCACCGCAGCTGGTGCCGACAGTGGTGAACCGTTCAAGGGTCCCGACGGAACACCGCCGTTCCCCGGCGAGGACTTCCTCACCAATGCGCCGGCGGGTGTGACGTTCCCCACTGACCTGCGTGAACTGCCGATCGTGATCTCGGTCGAGCCGTACCCGGACAACGCCCCGACACCGTTCGTACTCAAGCCCCTCGTTGGCATGGCACCGGCGGACGCTGCGGACCACGTCCTCTACGACCTGGGTCTCAACGTTGATGACCTGCCATCGGCATCGATCCGGATCAGCTAGCCATCCCCCAACCAACCGGCTAACCGATCCCCTCCGGCGGTCCCGGTGCTACCCACGGCGCCGGGACCGCACACAACAATCGCCCCTCTCCGCACATGCGGGAGAGGGGCGATTCGTTTTGCTGTTCTGGCGTCCAATGGCGCACCATGGTGCGTTATTGGACGCCAGAACGGGGAGAGAGCTGGCGATCAGCCGCCGTTGAGAAGATCAGCGGCCTGGTTGACGAGATCCTGAGCGAGCTGCACCTTGTCGGCATACCCCGCAAGATCACCGTCACGCAACGCAAC
>JAADIG010000137.1:0-87814 GCA_013151445.1 Actinomycetota bacterium | reverse complement strand
ACCGACAGCGCTTCATCCAAAGACTCACGCATCACGATCTCGCCGTCAAAGGACACCACGATCTGCTTGAACTCCGGAATACCTCCGGCATCGCCACCCGGGGTCGTACCCGACGGCGAATCGGCACGCAGGAAGATCGGCTGCACATATAACAACGATTCGTTCACCGGCACGACCTGCATGGCCCCCTTCACCACTCGCGAGCCGGTTTGGCCCCACAGCGTGAACTGGGCTGAGATCTCCGTGTTCTGGTTGATGAAGTCACCGACCTGCCCGGGCCCGTTCGACGACGAATCCGCAGGCAGCGTATACACAATCAGTTCGCCGTACTCACCGGGATCGGATTTGGCGACCAGGAATGCCACCATGTTCGGGCGCTCCGCCGGGGTAAAGGGTTGCATCAAAATGAATGACAGCTTGTCCTCTTCCGGCAGCTCTAGCAGCAGGTAATACGGAGACATCGGACGGGCCGCATTCGGGTTCGCGGCCGTCCGGTTGAACGCCGGATCTCGGAACTGCTCGGTCGAAGAATCCGACGGATCGCGGGCGATCTGCCACGGATCGACGAGTGAGAAGAATTCCTTCGGATCACTGATGTGATACTTCAAATACATGTCCGACTGCACCCGGAACATCCCCTCGGGGTACCGGAAGTGCTCCTCGAGACCCGCGGGGATCTGCGAGGCATCCTTGAACAACCCGGGGAAGATGCGTTGCTGGGAGCGAATCAACGGATCATCCGGATCGATGATGTACAGGTTCACCACACCCGACTCGGCATCGACGGTGGCCTTCACCGAGTTGCGGATGTAGTTGAAGTCTTCCGGAAGCGACGACCGGCGGCCCTCACGTGAGAGACGGCCCGTCTCGGCGCGCTGAGAGAACGGATATTGGTTGGTCGTCGTGTAAAGATCCACGACCCATATGAGGCGGCCGTTAAACACCACGAGATACGGGTCGTCATCGCTCGACAGGAACGGGGCAATACGAGCGACCCGGTCACGGACATTGCGCACCATCAGCAGGCGCGAGTCACTGCGGATCTGCCCGGCGATCAACGTGTCGAGGTTCAAGAACCGGGTCGCAAACGCGGCACGCCGGAACACACTCGAAAGCTGAACCCCGGCCTTGCCGGTGTAACTGCCATAGACAATACGGTCGCCACGAATATCGTCAGGGAAATCGGCCTCGGGTTCATCGGTGTTGACGATCTTGTACCGCGACTGGGACCGGTCCCCGAAGTAGATCCTCGGTTCGTCGATCCTGAAGATCTCGTCAGTAGTTGTCGGAGGAATGTCCTGCACGAAGAACGCCGGCTGACCACCCTGGGCGACCGCATTGGCCGGCGACAGCACCGCACCGAAACCGTGGGTGAACACGGAAGTCTCGGTCACCCATCCCTCGGCAGGCAGGTTCTCCTCATCAAGCTCACGCCCCGCAATCATCACCTGGGTGAGCTCACCGTCGACGACATACCTGTCGATGTCAACATCAGGCAGCGAATAGAACGTCCGAATCTCCTGAAGCTTGCGATAGGTCGGCTCGAGTACCGACGGATCCCACAGGCGAATGTTGTCAACCGTTGCACGATTTGCGGCAATATCGGCACCGGTGAGGTTCGGGGAGGCCGCAAAGGGGCGCACCTCGACGTCCGCGAGGTTATAGGCCTGGCGGGTGAAATCGATGTTGTTCTGCACAAACGGCGCCTCGCGGGTCACCGCCTCCGGATCGACCCGGAACCGCTGGATAAACGCCGGATAGATACCACCGACAACAATCGAGGTGAACAACCACAACGCCAGGGCAACCACCGGCAACATCCAGCCACGCATGAACACGTTCGCAACCAGGATGATCGCCGCGATGATCGAAATAAAGATAAGCAGGTTGAGTGCCGGTCGCTGGGCGTTGAAATCCGTGTACGACACGCCGAACACGCCGCCACGTTCGGAATACACCAGCGACCATTGGTCAAAGAGATACCCGAACGCTTTTGTGAGTGCGATGACCGCAAAGATCAGCGACAGATGCATCTTGACACCCGAGCTGACGCCCCGACCCGACGCCACCTGGATGGCGCCGTTGAAATAGTGCAGAGCCGCGGCGATCAGTGCCGTCACGATGAGAAGCTGGAACACCCACCCGAACGCAGCACGGAAGAACGGCAGCTCGAACACATACCGGGAGACATCGTTCCCGAAGATCGGGTCGGCGATCCCGAACGACTCGGACGCTCGAAAGGACAGCCATTCCCGCCAGTACGCTCCGGCACCGAGGGCGACCATGCCACCCAGGAACGTCGAGATACCGAGACGGAACTTGCGGGCCCGTGGCAACACCCACTCCTGGTAACGCTCGACAAGTTCAGCGTCGACATCGTCGGGATGCGGGGGCACGGCCGGAGAGATCCGGTCAACGGCCCACATGTTGAGGAAGATGACACCGAAAGCAACGACGAATGCGCCGAGGATCAGCCACACCTTGGTGAACACGAGCGTGAACCACACCGAGGTTTGGCCTACCGACTCGTACCAGAGGTAGTCCGTCCAGAAGACGGCCAGGGCACGGATGACAAGGATCGCAGCGAACGCAATCGCAAGGTAGATACCGAGACGGGACTGTTTGGCATTTGGGTTACGCGTAATGCGTGGAAATTCAATCACACGGTGATTCTATTCAACTCTTACGCTCTACGGGCCGCGGCGTTTGTCACAACGCATCAATGCCCGCCGCATAGGCCGATCTCGCCGCGGCGCGCAGTTTGCGTTCCGCTTCGTCTGTACGCCACGCACGAAACACTTTGCTCGCAGCGCTGGCGACCTGACGAGCCCCGGCACCCGACGAAACTGCCTGCTCCAGCGCCTCATCGATGGCGGCAATGAGTTCGTTTGTGAACCCCTTGCCAGCCCCCGCCTTGACCTTTCCTGGGGGCTGCGGTGCGGCCACACCACGACGTTGCGCCTCTGCCGAGTAGCCAGCGAGGAAGGCCTCGCTGACGAGCTGATCAATGTCAGTGGTGAACGCCTTGTCGAGGTCCTTGCGGGTTGGCCGCCACTGCTGGTCCGAGGTGCGTAGTGCCTCGAGGGCATGGTTTTGCACCTCAACGATGTGGCGCTTGACGATGCGTAGGGTGCGGTTCTCAAGCGGGAGCAACAGCCGATCGCGCTCTTCCTCGAACTCCTCAACGACGGGGTCGGGAGATTCGGCCACCTCGTCTGGAACGGGTGCAGGTTCTGGAAGCGGCTCGGACTCGACTCGCGCCGTCGGCGTGGTTTCGGGTGCTGGCTGTGGATCGGGGACGGGTTCGGGTTCGGGTGCACTCTGCGCCGCGCTCGGAGTGTCGCGCAACGAGGCAAACAGGGCATCGAGTCTTGTGGTGTCCCGACCGACGGGTTCCGGCTCCGGTGCTGGTGCCGGCTCCGGTGCTGGTGTCGGCTCTGGTGCTGGTGTCGGCTCTGGTGCTGGTGCCGATTCCGGTTCCGGTTGTGCTTCGGGTGGCGTGTCGGCGGGGGGAACGTCGTTGCCCCCGGCATCATCATCAGCGTCGGTTTCACCAGCGGTGTCCGGCCGCGACACCGGCTCCGCAGGTTCCGGCGCACCGGACACAACCTCGGCCGGGGATACACGTTCTCCGGACACACGCTCTTCGGCAACATCACCACCGTCAAACACCTCACCGGGTCTGCGTGTCTGACGCAAAGCAGCAACCTCATCGGCCATTGCGAGCGCATCGACCGGGTCGCTCGACAACGGAGCGCCACGGTTCACATCGATCACCCGCACCGTGCCGTCGTTCTGCGCCCAACCGCCCGGTTCGGGGCTGCGAGCGAACTCAGGCTGAGAAGGAGGTGGGGAGGGTTCAGCAGGAAGCTGTGCGGCCGAAGAGATCTCGCCGATCGAGTGGCGTGCCATCTCAAGTTCGGCCATGAGCTCGGCACGACGCTCCTCGAGGGCACGAGCACGCTGCTGTGCCGACTCGGCAGCCTGGTGGGCGTCAACAAGAAGCTGCTCGCTCTCCTCGCGGGCTGCCGTGAGCAGCAACTCGGCGTCTCGTTTCGCCTCACGGACCAGATTCTCGCTGTCCTGGCGGGCATCGCCAGTAAGCCGGACAGCCTCGCGTTCGGCCTCCGCTCGCAGGAACAGAGTGTCCTCCTGTACGGACTTTGTCATCGACTCGGCCTGCTCCTTGGCGGCCGCGATCATTTCGTTCGCCGAGTCCCACGCCGACGCCCGCAACATTTCCGAAGCTTCCGTCGCCTCGGTTCGGGTCTTGCGGGCCTCCGCATCGGCCTCATTGCGCCACCGACCTGCGTCTTCGGCCGCCCGGGTGCGCATGCTTTCGGCGGCCTCGCGAGCCGCCTGCAGAATCGTCTTTACCTCCGCACCGATTGCATCCAACTCGGCGCGTACGAGGACACCCTCGGTGAGACCGAGCTGTTCGAGGGTTTCACGCATCTTGGCGACCTGGGCCTCGGCGGCACGCACCATCTGGACGGCGTCGTTGCGAAAACGGTCGACTTCGTCACGGTCATACCCTTTTCGGGCAACCGAGAAGGACCGTTTGTTCAAATCATCGGGGGGAGAAGCAGTGTCCATGGGCTCCCAACACTACAGGCCAAACCACGAGATTTGGTGTACTCAACTAGCGAGACTCTCCAAATAATTGATCGCATCGTCGATCGTTTCGATCCTCACGACAATAATGTCGTCGCCCGCTGCGGCCACCGCATCGTCATAGTTATCAGCCGGTACAAGCACTATCTCGGCACCCGCGGCGATCGCCCCGAACACCTTTTGACGAATGCCGCCGATCGCACCGACGTTGCCGTCCTGATCGATCGTGCCGGTGCCCGCAATCGACTTACCCGCGGTGAGGTCTTCGGGAAGCAGACGGTCCATGATCTCAAGGGTGAACATCATGCCAGCCGAAGGACCGCCAATGTTCTGTGAATCAATGTTGATATCAATTGGGAACACGATCGAGGGGTTGTAGTTCGAGAGCAACACGCCGACCATGCCACGTTCGTTATCTTCGATAAGATTGCCGTCGGCGTCCTCCGCACGGTACGGGCCGAGCGTGATATCGAGGTTCACACGTTCCGGGTTGGGACCGTCAGCACCACGGAGAAGCTCCAAGTTGATGACATCCCCCGGTGCGTTGCCACCGATGTACTCCACGGCGTCGGTCGAGAACTCAACCGGATTGCCATTGACTGCGACGATCACGTCGCCTCGTTGGATGACACCGTCGGCGGCGGATCCCTGGATCACATCAGCAATGAGCGAACCCTCACCCTCGAACGTGACCTCATATCCGAGACGGGTGAGGGCGACGTAGATGGCGGCCTGTTTGGACTGCTCCATGAGGTCAATATTCTGCTGGCGCAAACTCTCCGGGCTCACACCCGTCGGACGGATATTCTCCCGCGGGCTCAGATCAACCTTCGGATCAAGCTTTGCGCCCCAATACTCAAGCAAGCTGATCTCACGCAACGAGACGGTGAGGAAGTACAGCTGCCCCGCCGACGGCCCTGTGTCGTCAATGACCTCGATGTAGTCGCCGACGTCGTTCACCGGACCCGGCGACAACGCATAGAACTCGACGGGTGTCTGGGCTGCGACGTAGAAACCGCCGCCGATGAGGAGCAAGAAAATGCCCACAATGAACGGCCAGACCGGAATCTTGCGGGAGGGTCGCAGATGGGAGGGAACGTCTTGCCAGCGGGGATCTTGAAGCTCTGGTGGTGCGGTCATAAGGGCGCCATGCTACAGAGAAATTTCGCGTACCGGGCACATAGACGGCGTTGTTCGCCCCGGGGCGCACGGGACCCCCACATGACGACACGCCGTGTCGAGTACGTCGCAGAGCTTCGGGATGTCACATTCATCACGTACACTCAACCCATGTCACGAATAGCCAATTCCATTGAACTAGCGAAAACCTCATGGTCGGTGCTCAAGGCTGACAAAGAACTCTTGGTTCTGCCGGTCATTTCCGCCGTTGCATCGTTGCTCACGATCGCGACGTTCATCATCCCGCTGTACACATCCGGCGCCATCAGCACCGAGACCGACAACGTCGGGGCTGCGACCTACGTCATCCTGTTCGTCCTGTACGTCGTGCTCGCGTTCATCACCGTGTTCTTCAACGCGGCCCTGGTATTTGCCGCCAACGAAAGGCTCGAAGGCGGTGACCCGACGATCAAGTCCGCTCTTGCCGGTGCCCGCGGATCCATCGGCCTCATCTTCCAATGGGCAGTCGTGTCGGCAACCGTGTCGATCATCCTGCGCTCCCTCGAGCAACGTGCCGGGACGCTCGGGCGGCTCGTTATCGGGTTCATCGGCATGGCCTGGACCGTTGTCACCTACCTGGTGCTGCCGCTCCTCGTCCTTGAGGGATACAGCGTCAAGGATGCGCTCACCGAATCAGCGTCGCTGTTCAAACGAACCTGGGGTGAAAACCTCAGCGCCCAGATCGGGTTCGGGATCCTCGGTTTTATTGCCTCCATCCCCGGATTCGCTCTCATCGCCCTCGGCATATTCACCGGCAGCGGCATCACGATCGCGGTCTTCGTCACCCTCGGCATCGTGTGGCTGGCGCTCGTGGCCGTCGTCATGAGTGCGCTCGCCGTAGTGTTCCAAACGGCGCTGTATCGCTATGCCCGTGACGGTTCGGCACCGGGAGCGTTTGATACAAACGTGATGAACACCGCTTTCATGGTCCGATAGCGGCGCACTCTCGCGGCATGTGACTCCGTGAGTAACGGAACCGGGTTACCGATGCGTCTAACCCGCAACGGTTTCCGACGCACCCAACCGGCGGACCCACTCGCGGTGGGTGCCAGGTAGGCTGGCGCAACACAGACAACAAGGAGCGATTCCGTGCAGACAGTTCTCCCCTCAAACGTCCTTCTCGGTGTGGTGTTCCCACGCTCAAAGGCAATCACTGCTGCACTCGTTTTCGGATTTGCCCTGTTCACTGCCGCTATGGCGCAATTCGTCATTCCCCTTGGGTTCACCCCCGTTCCCATCACCGGACAGACCCTCGCGGTTCTTCTTGCGGGTGGTGTGCTCGGGGCGAACGCCGGGGCAGCAAGCCAGGCCTTGTATGTCGTCATGGGCGCCGTCGGTCTCCCGTTCTTCGCCGACGCCAAGGGAGGATGGACCGTCGCCACCGGGTCGACGGCCGGATACCTCGTTGGTTTCGTGGTCGCCGCATGGCTGGTCGGGCGTCTCGCCGAACGCGACCAGGACCGCTCGGTAAGCACCGCACTGGGAGCATTCCTGCTCGGATCGGTGACGATCTACCTCTTCGGTGTCCCCTGGCTCGCCAACGTCATCGGTGCAAACTGGAACCGGGCCGCAGAGCTCGGGGCGTATCCCTTTATTGCAGGAGATCTCGTGAAGGTGGCGATTGCGGGCAGCCTCCTGCCGATGGCGTGGCGTCTCGTGGATCGCACCCGCAGGTAGATCTTCACACAATTCTCACAATTTGCTTCGGACTCACCTAACAAGTGAGTCCGAATCTATTGGTGTATCGAGACAAGGATCAAAACGATGCACCGAAGAGGCACGATTGCAATTGCAGCACTTGTTGTTGGGCTGGCGGCTTGTACGCCATCCCAACCAGAGCTCGCAGATACCACGACCACGGGGGCGCCACAGGCGTCGACGAGCGAGGTATCGCAGACGTCGAACGAGTCTGCTGGGACAACCCAGTCTGCTGAAACGGATCAGCCACTAGACGCCACCCAGGACGCTGGATCGGAAGCCACGACGTCGTCGACAACGACGACAACTACTTCCGCACCGGCAACCGCAGGGGCGTCAACCACGACAACAACAGCACCAGTCACCGTCGATCTTGACGACCTGGATGACGTTGTTGGCGATCTGGATGACCTGTTCAGCGACCTCGACGACATCTTTAGCGATCTGGACATTTCACTGAATCAGGACGAAGGAGTCATCATCCCATGAAGAAGAAACGACTTATTGCGGTCATCGCGGCGTTCGCCGTCGTGGTCGCACTCCCCGCAGCCGCCACGGCGCAGGAACGCGACGCTACACCACGAGAGCAAGTTGTCGACAACGGCCGCTCGATCGAAAGCATCAAGGAACGGGCCGCAGAAGCGATCGACCGGCGTCTTGCGACGCTTGATCGCCTGACCGAGAAGGTCTCGCAATCCGAGACGATGACCTTGGGTCATAAGGACAAGCTCTTCGCCGACTACGTCGACGCCGCCCGTGGGCTGACGATGTTGGGTCAGGAGATCGAGGCCGCAACAACGTACGAACAGCTCCGTGAGCTCGTACCGCTTATCGCCACCGACTATCGGGTGTATCTGGTGATCGCACCAAAGACCCACATGGTTGCGATCAGCGACAAGATCGGTGCCAACGTGCCGAGGTTCGAAGCGGGTCTTGCCAAGATTGGTGAGAAGATCGCCCGAGCCGAAGAGGCAGGGTGGGACGTCGCCGAGGCGGCCCGCTTGCTGAACGAAGCCGAAGCAAACCTGGCCGAGGGTGCCCGACTTGCGGCACCAGTAGCCGGCAACGTGATCGGTCTCGATGCCGCAGACTGGCCCGACCCGGCTGAAGCGACACTCGAAGCGAACCGCAAGGCACTGCGGGCGTCACACGCCCAGCTCAAGGCTGCCCGTGAGAACGCCAGGGCTGCCATCCAGGCACTGCGCGATGCAGCACCCGATGGTGCCATCGACACAGCCGTGACCGACACCGTTACCACGGACGGGTAACGCACCTTCGGTCCACCACGAGCAGAGGGAGGGTGCCCAACCACAGGGCACCCTCCCTTTGGGTTCTAGCGTAACTGGGGGCCATATATGGCCCCCAGTTACGCTAGAACCCGGAGATCAGCGGGGTGGGGTTGGTACAGTGCACCGATGGACATGACCTCCAGAGCCGCGACACTATTCAATGGCGACACCTACGCCCAGAACCTCGGTGCGCGATTCGTCTCGGACACTGACGGCGTGATCGTCATCGAGCTCACCGTGACCGACGCGCACTGCAATGTCCACGGCACCCTTCACGGGGCCGTGAGTTACGGCCTCGCCGACATCGCCTTTGCGATTGCTAGCAACGTTGCGGGACCGCAAGCCGTTGCGATCGACGTCCACATGGTGTATTCAGGGTCCGCCACCGCGGGCGACACAATCACAGCCCGATGCACCGAGCTTCGTCGGGGTCGCTCACTCGCTACCTACCGCAGCGACATCACCGCTGGCGACAGGCTCATCGGCGCATTCACCGGAACCGTCCTGATCAAACAGGACACCTAGCCCCACCGAACACGGGCCCCCACTCCGCCGACGGTTACAGACAGAGACCGCCCGAGACACCGCGGCCACAGATGTAGGTGCGTTCCACGCTCATGAGGCTGTACACCCCGGCCTCGAGTTGTACGAAAATGTGTAGGCGGTACCCGCGGACTGCGTCGTCACCAATGCTGACAACATCAACCGTCACCTCGGTCGGGTCACCCACGATGGGTGCTGCGGGGCGGGTCACCCGTGATTGGGGATCGACCGAGACGAACGTCGCAAGTGTGAACTCGACAACTTCATCTACCGATGCGCCGGACGGGATCGAACCGTAATCGGCGACGACCTCGGCGGTGGCGTCGTCCGTGTCACCGAGATAACCAACAAACGAATAGGACACCCAGCCCGGTGTGCCGTTGAGTGTGATCTCAATCCAGATGGAGTTCGGTAGTGCCCGGGTATTACCGACCGCGATGAGGTTGTGGGAGAGCGGAGGGGCGGTTGCGACAATGTTCTGGTTGATCCCCGGTGCCTGCCGGACGTTGAGTACATCGTCGGATTCGACACCGATGACCGCAAGTACATCCCCCGCCGAAGGCCCGAAGTCCATCGGATCGCCCGGGAGCACGGTTGTCGTGGTCGTTGGCGCAACCGTGGTTGTCGTCGTCGACGAGGCCGGCGGTGCGGCTGTTGTTGTCGTGAGGGCGACCGTCGTGGTTGTTGTCGCCGCGGGCACTGCTGACGTTGTGGACTCAACCGTTACCGGTACGAAGTCGCCGCCGCTGCCCGAGCACGCCGCGGCGACAAAAGCAAAGGCAGCCACGGTGGCAAGAAGTCTGGTTCGCTGATTCATATCATCCCCAATTCGGAAGTTGGGCGCCGATACGACGACCGTGTCACCAAGATTAGTTCCCCGACACCCCACATACAGGTGTTTTGGCGTCCGAGAACGCAGCATTATGCGTTTTTGGACGCCAAAAGGAGGAGAGTTGGGGAGGTTAGGCGTCTACGTCTTCGCCGAGGTATGCCTTGATAACCTCGGGGTCACGCTGCACATCGGCGGGGACACCGATCGCGATCGGCGTACCAAAGTCGAGCACGAGAATCCGGTCGGCGATGTCCATCACGAGACCCATGTCATGCTCGACAAGAATGATTGCAATACCCAGCTCTTCACGAATGTCCAGCACAAAGCGGGCCATGTCCTCAGTCTCTTCGAGGTTCATGCCCGCCACCGGCTCGTCGAGCAGTAGCAGTTCGGGTTCCATGGCGAGTGCCCGACCCAGTTCTACACGTTTCTGGATCCCGTACGGCAACAGTGCCACCGGATACTGACGCCAGGACTCAATCTCCAGGAGGTCGATGATGTCCTCGACCTTGTCACGATTGTCCATCTCTTCCTGACGGGCCTTCTTGGTCCAGAACGACCCGGAGAACCACCCAACATCGGTGCGAATATGGCGCCCCAGCAGAAGGTTTTGGAGCACCGTCATATGGGCAAACAACTCAATGTTCTGGAACGTCCGGGCAATACCGAGTTCGGCGATGCGATCGGGGCGACGGCCCAGGATCGATTCACCCTTCCAGCGGATGTCACCCTCCTGGGGTTTGTACACGCCGTTCATGCAGTTAAATGCCGAGGTCTTTCCCGCCCCGTTCGGTCCGATAATGGCGAACAGCTCGCCCTCACGGACATCAAAGCTGACACCCGAGAGTGCCTTGACACCCTTGAACGAAAGGCTGACTTCTTCGAATTCGAGTAGCGGCTCGCTCACGACAACCACCGCTTCCTCCGCTTGTAGTGCTTAATGTCTTTGAAAGATTTGCGTTCCCCGGAGCCATGCAAACCGAGGTAGAACTCCTGCACGTCTTCGTCGCCGAGGAGTTTCTCCGAGGCACCGTCCATGACGACCTTGCCGGTCTCCATGATGTATCCATGGCTCGCAATCGAGAGCGCCATGTTGGCGTTCTGCTCGATCAGCAGGACACCCGTGCCTTGTTTGTTGATTTCGACGATGATCTCCTTCACCTGCTGCACCAGCTTGGGCGCAAGACCCAGCGAGGGTTCGTCGAGGATCAGCAGTTCGGGGTCGGCCATGAGCGCACGACCCATCGCCAACATTTGTTGTTCACCACCCGACAAGTAGCCGGATATCGATGAGCGGCGGTCGGCCAGGATCGGGAACATGGTCATGACACGGTCATACGCCGCGGCTTCGGCAGCCTTGCTCTTGCTCGTGAACGCACCGGTCTTGAGGTTTTCATCGACCGTCATCTCGGCGAAAACGCGACGACCCTCAAGGACCTGGGTGATACCGGACCGCACAATCGCTGCCGGGTCCATCTTCTCGATCGCCTTACCCTTCCACGAGATACGGCCCTTTGTGATGTCACCCTCATGCACATCGAGCAAACCCGTGATCGCACGAATCGTCGTTGTCTTGCCGGCACCATTGGCACCGAGCAACGCCACGATCTTCCCCTCGGGCACCACAATGGAGATGCCACGCAGGACAAGCACGACGTCGTTGTAGACGACTTCTAGGTTGGCGACTTCGAGCATCTCGAGGGTGTTCCTTGTTCGTGAGAAGTGGGGGGTGCGACACGTCGCACCCCCCACGAACTCAGTGAGTCGTTAACCGTTTCCGATTGTGTTGCCAGCAGCTTCGGTCCAGCATGCGCCGGTGAAGTTGAAGTTGGCAGCAAGGGACCCAGTGAATGGACCCTCAACCAGGTCGGAACCAGTGGTTCCGAGACCATCGGACAACTTCTGATCTGCTCCACCCGCAGCGGCGTACCGCTCCGCGTTCGGCTTCAGGATGTAGATCTCGCGAACGACATAGTCGTTCGGTTCACCCTTGTAGTTGAAGTCAGGACCTGTTCCATTGAACGCAATCGTATCGATGCTGTTCGCCGCGTCGATAACACCCTGACGGGTGAGATCGCCGTTAGCGGCGGCAGTACGAAGGATCTGCTCCATGGACACGGCCTCGTTCCAACCGATGACGAAGGCATCGGACGGACGGCGGTCCGGGTAACGGGCAGTCAGAACTTCAGAGATCTGCTGCATGCCCGGCACGTCGGTACCCCAGGTCACGTTGTATGCCGTCTGCCAGTAGAAGCCCTGCAAAGCAGGAGCCAATGCCGAATCGAGCATACGGAAGTCGTAGGAAGGCACGGAGCCTGTCCATTGACCGGTGAAGCCCTGAGAAACCGCACCACCCATGATCTCACCAGTCTCCGAAGGAGCTGCGGTGATCCAGACCCAGTCCGGGTTTGCACCCAGGATGGCTGAAATGATCGGGGTCTTGTCCTGTCCACGCACGATGGTGCCTTCACCGTCGTACACAACATCGAGGCCCAACTCGGCGGCTGCGTACTTGGCGCCGGCAGCGGCATCCTGTCCGTAGTCACCGGCACGGGTCACGATGGCGATCGTCGGCTTGTTGCCGGTTTCCGCTTCGTGCTTTTCGGCCAGCCACTGAACGACGTTCATCGCTTCGAGACAGTAGTTCGTACCCTGCTCGAAGGTCAGCCCGCCATCGTAAGACGGATCTGCCCAACCGGAGTACCAGCTCAGCGGAATCGCCAAGATGTTGTCTTCCTTGAGCTTCTCAAGGATTGAGGCAGTGTGCGGCGAACCGGTTGAGTTCGAGAACGCAACTACCTGATCAACGATCTTGGTGTACTTCTCGCCGTGCTGGACAACGTCGTAGGCGGTGTCCTCAATGACGGGAACCACCATGCGTCCGGCAATACCACCGTTCGCATTTACGACATCTTCCCAGTACGCGACCTGAGCGTCGACGATGTCAACAGTCAGACCAGCGAAAGGACCGGTAAGGTCGGCCAGCAAGCCAATCCTGATCTCAGTGTCAGTGACACCGAGGTCCATCTTAATTTCTTCTGCTGGAGGGGCCACTGTTGTGGTCGGACCAGACGTTGTTGTTGTTGTCGCCGGCGGCGCCGTCGTGGTGGTGTCTCCACCGCCACCCGGTGCAGCCGTCGTTGTTGTCGCAGTACTACCGCCGCATGCGGCGGCAATCATCGCGAAGACAAAAACGAAGACGACCATTTTTTTCTTGAGGTGCATCCAACCTCCCATTTCTTGTTTCGTTTGTTTCGTTTTCTTTCCATGCCGCCCGGTGAAAAACATCGGGCGGCCTGACCTATTGCCGTTTCACTAATACGTGAACGGCCAACTCTTCCAGTAGTTTCTGATACGGATCCAGACACCGAAGAGCCCTAGTGGCTCCGATATTAGGAACACTGCTATCAAAAGACCGTAGATAACCTGATTGAGTTGGAAAATACTGAGACCCGGACCCTGCGCCTCGAGCGAGACGATTCCAAAATCTCCGTTAACCGATATGACCACGTCGGCGATCGCAGAGACCGGACCGTCACCGACTGCCTGCTCACTGAGGAATCGCGTCACGTTCTCCACCATCCGAGGCATCATCACCACAAAGAACGAACCCATCACGCTGCCCGCAACCGTACCGGCCCCGCCGATCAAGACGATGGCGACAAACTGGACCGAAAGGAAGAGGTTCCACGTCTCCGGGATGAGACGGCCGACAACGACGCCGAAGAGGGCACCTGAAATGCCCGCATAGAACGACGAGATCGCAAAGGCCTGAGTCTTTGCACGAAACTCTCCCACCCCCATCACCTCGGCGGCCACATCCCGGTCACGGATCGCGGCGAACGCCCGCCCGATTCGAGTCCGGCTGAGGTTCTTCGCAAGAACAACAAAAACCAAAGCGACAACGAGCAGGAAGAAGAATGTCTTTGCTTCGCCGGAGAGCGAAACCCCGAACCACTGCCCATCTCTCGAGAAGTCGATGAGCGGATTCTCCTCCTTCCAGATACGGAAGGTGAGCCGCGGCCATTCACGGCCGACCTCGGGGGCGCCAGCGATGGAATTTGCGTTGCGGAAGATATGTTCGCCGATGAACACGAGACCGAGTGTCACGATTGCGAGGTACAACCCACGCACGCGAACCGCGGTCGGGGCAACAAGGATGCCGACAAGTGCGGGCACAACTCCCGCCATCGGCAACCAGATCCAGATCGGGAGGCCAAGCCCCCAAAGACCCTCCGCCGAGCCGCCCAACACAACTGCGGTGTAGGCACCAAGACCCATAAAGAACGCGTGACCGAGCGACACCTGCCCCGCAAGGCCCGTCAGGATGTTGAGCCCCAACGCGGCGATCAGGAAAATCAACGAACGGTTAAACAGCACCAGCCATGCCGGCTCCGCAAACTTGTCGAGAATCGGGAACACTTCGAACGGGATCGAAATCGCTGCGATCAACACAAGAACGGCGAAGATCTTCTTGGTAGTCGTCGGCAGCAGACCCTGCTCGGCCTCGTACGATGCGAAAAAGTTCGGGCGGCCTCTCATACTCGTCGAATCTCCACTGTTCCGTACAGTCCGTGGGGTCGAACCAGTAGCACCGCCATCATCACAAGGTACGGTACGACGGTATTAAACCCGATACCCAGGGCAGTCACACTTGATAAGTAATGACCCGCCATCACTTCGGCCATCCCGACGATAAACCCACCGACGACGGCTCCCTTGATGGAGTCAAGACCGCCGATGACGATTGCCGGAAATGCACGAAGTGCGAAAAATGCTGTCCCCGCCGACACTCCCAGAGCCCGTGGGGGCACGGCTGCGAAGATTCCGCCAATAACTGCGAGTGCGGCGCCGATACCCCAGGCCAGGGCGAAGATCTTCCCGGCGCTGATGCCCTGAGCCATCGCGGCTTCCTGATCGAAGGCCGTTGCTCGCATCGCAATACCGATCCGGGTCTTGAAGAACCACATGAGCACCGCAACAGTGATGACCGCAACGATAATGGTGGCGACCTGGGCATGCTGGATGATCACACCACCGATCCTCCACTGGGATAGGAAACCCCATGGTGCGCCGGTGCTCACCGTGTTGCCCTGCCCGATGTAGTCGCCAACGATGGTTCTGATCACAATATCGAGGCCGATGGTGATCATGACGATCGAGAACAGGGGTTCACCGATCATCGGCCTGATGAAGACCCGCTCGATCGCCATGCCGATAGCTGCGGCGAGGAGGACCGCAAGAACCGCCGACAAAGCGAACTGCAGCGTCACCGGAAGGTCCCCCATCCACCGACCCGGAACGTTGAGGGTCACCGCAAAGTAGGAAACCAAATAGGCGCCCATTGCAGACACCGCACCATGGGCAAACGTGAGCACCTGGGTTGCCTTGAAGATGATCACAAACCCGAGGGCTAGGAGGGCGTAGATAGCCCCAAGCGCCAAACCATCAATCGTCTTCGTGATGAAGGTTTCGAGCGAAGTCCCGCCCACTTGGGCGATCAACGGAACACTGAGCATTAGTACATTTCCTCCACGAGATCGGAGAACATGTCGACCATGGCGGATCGTTTGATCTTCTGGGTGGCGGTCAGCTCGCCATCCTCGTGGTCGAGCTCCTTGGGGATCATCCTGAACTTCTTGATCCCCTCAACTCTGGAGAATTTTTCGTTGGTTTTGTTGACGATTCCCTGGATGAGTTCGAGTACTTCGGGTTTCTCGGACAGGTCTCGGTACGTCGTGTACGTGATCTCCCGGCGCAGGGCCCAGTTGCCGACAGTGTCGAACTCGATCCCGATCAGGGCGCAGAGGTACTTGCGTCCGTCTCCTATCACCATCGCCTCCTTCACGAACGGGGAGGCCTTGAGAGAGTTCTCGATCTCCGACGGCGAAATATTCTTACCACCCGAAGTGATGATGATGTGCTTGATGCGATCAATGATCTTGAGATGGGTGCCGTCCACCCACTCGCCGACATCGCCGGTCTTCAACCATCCGTCGTCGGTGAACGTCTCCGCGGTCGCCTCGGGTTTCTTCCAGTAACCCTTGAACACCCCGCCATGTTTGGTCTGAATCTCACCCGTTTCCTCGTCGAGGCGTAAACCGATCTCCGGATACGGCTCGCCGACGGTGCCAAGCTTGACTCGGCCGTGGAAGTTCAACGTCGCGACCGCAGCATTCTCCGTCATGCCGTACAACTCGTACACGGGAATCCCGAGACCCATAAAGAACTCGAGGACCTCCGGTGCGATCGCAGCCGCACCGGAGCCCGCCCAGCGACAGCGGCGCATTCCGATGCGTTCCTTCAATGCCCGGAACACCAACGGGTCGCCGATCGCATAGGCGATTCGACTCTTGAACGTATGGTTCCCGCCGTTGTTGACACGTTCGCGGCCAATGAACGTAGCGAGACGCATCGCACCCGCACCGATGATCTTCTTAAACCATGTTGCGTCGGACATCTTGATGAGGACAGTGGCGTGGATCTTCTCCCAGATGCGCGGCACCGCAAAGAACAACGTCGGCTGGACCTCGCGCAGGTTCACCTGCACGGTTTCGATTGACTCGGCGAAGTTCAAGACACAGCCCGTGCCAACCATCGTCCATGTGGAAAAGATGCGCTCCGCGACGTGACACAGCGGCAGGTAGGTGAGCACCTGGTCATGGGTTCCCGGTGCCTTCCCGTCGGCTGTCCGGTTCGGGGCTCGTACGATCTTTGTGATGGCGAACTCGGCGTTGGCGTTGGTCAACATGGCGCCCTTTGGCGGACCCGTCGTCCCCGACGTGTATACGAGAGTCATCACATCCTCGGCCTCGGCTTGGGCCATCAACGCTTCAACGGCACCTTCGTTGGCGGCACGGTGGGCACGTCCGCGCTCCATGAAGTCGTCCCAGAACTCGAGACGGTCATCGTCATAGTTACGCACACCGCGCGGTTCGACGTAGAGAAGCTTCTTGATCAGCGGGAATGAGCCGGGCTCTGCCTCCAGGACCTTGTCAATCTGCTCCTGATCCTCGGCAAAATGCACCGCAGCGCCGGAGTCGTTGACGAGATAGATGACTTCAGCCATCGGGTTTGTCGGATAGAGACCTGTCGTAATACCCCGGATCGCAACCGTGGCCAGGTCAAGAACGATCCACTCTGGCCGGTCCTCGGAGTGAATAGAAACGACATCACCCACGGACACACCGATGTCGAGCAGTGCATGAGCCGCGGTGAGGACTTCATCCCACAGTCTTCCCCAGGTTCTCTCCTGCCAGATTCCAAAATCTTTGTCGCGCATCGCGACCAGGTCGGGCGACGTAGCCGCCCAATCGCGCGCACGAGATGCGACCGTCAGGTACCCCGAGCCAGTGCTCGGTGCCGACGGTCGGTCCATTGTCGCCGTCATAGGACCTCTCTATATCCAACGGAGCCACGAAGTGGCATGACGTTGACCTCCAGCTTGAACTCCCTTATTCGATCCCATATATGGGGTTGCGATCCGTAAGAACTCGGTTCACCCTAGAGAATCGCGGGGACAGTTGTCATACGGACATGTCTCGGTTCACGAAAGAACGGACTTTCTTACCCCAACTAGTCGGAACCTATTTGCCACAAATGCCGGGTCTGTGAGCGATGCGTTTCCAGCAGGATTGGCACCGGTGACATGAAAGTCGCTAAACGCTGCCGACAGGTTGACGTACAACCCACCAAAGAGATTGAACGCGACCGATACCCCGGCCTCGACCGCACTGTCCACCGCACGGCGAGAGACCTCTTCGTCGGTCGTGTAAACCAACCACGTGAGAGCACCGTGGGTGCTCGCCGATTCGCGAGCGAGTTGCAGAGAGTGTTCGGTCGAATCGGTTGCAACCACATAGATCACGGGGCCAAACATCTCCCGCATATAGATGTCCTCGTCGCCAGCGTCGACAGAGATCACGACAGGTGTCCTGACGGTCGCATCCGCAAAAGTGGGATTCACGACGGTGCGCGACTCGAGCAGTACCTCACCACTTGAAGCGGCACTTTCGATACGCGCCAGTGTGTCGGCACCCTTGATCGCTCCGAGAATGTCGCTGGCTCTGTCATCGTCACCGAGCAATCCCTCAAGTCCACTCGTGTACGCCCTGACCACGTCATCGAAACTGACATGCTCACCACCGACGTCGATCCCGTCACGGGGAATGAAAATGTTCTGGGGCGTGGTGCACATCTGGCCGGAGTACAGCGACGTGGACACCGTGAGGTTGCGCATGATTCCCTTGAGATCCGGCACGGAATCAATGATGACCGAGTTCACGCCGGACTTCTCGGTGAATACCTGAGCCTGGGGCACATTGGCCTCAAGCCAGTTCCCAAACGCCGACCCACCGGTGAAATCGACCAGCCTGACGGCATCGTTGAGCACGAGATCCTTACCGATCGGTGCATCCGGAGTGTCGACCGCCAGGGTCACAAGGTTGGCGTCGAACCCGGCCTCCGCGATGACCGCACGTGCGGTTTCGACAAAGATCGCCAGCGGCAGGATCGTCCCCGGGTGTGGCTTGATGATCGATGCGTTGCCGGTCACCAGGCTCGCCATGATCCCCGGATACCCGTTCCATGTCGGGAATGTCGAGACCCCGATCGTGACCTCGACGCCCTGGGGACGGACATGCCATTCCTTATCGATGATGAGTGGATCCCGTTTGCCCTGGGGTTTCTCCCAACGCATCGCGACCGGAACCCGGGTCGTTTCGCGATATCCGTAGGCAACCGCCTCAAGCGCACGGTCGAGGGCATGTGGTCCACCGGCCTGGAAGGCCATCATGAAGGCCTGACCGGTCGTGTGCATCACGGCGTAGGCCATCTCGAAGCTCTGCTTCGAAAGGCGATCCAGGATCTCAAGACACACCGCGGCACGTGTCTCGGCCGATGCGCGGCCCCACGTCTTCATCGCGTCACGGGCAAGCTCAACAAGCCGATCAACATCGGGTCGCGGATACGTCACTCCAAGCTCGATGCCATACGGCGAAGATTCGGCGACTTCCATCATGCCCGCGCAAGGCTGATCCAGTTCGAACGGCCTGCCGAGACGCGCCTTGAAGGCGGCCTCGCCAAGAGCCGGTGCGTCCTCCCCATAGGCCCGTGGTGATTCGGGATAGGGGCTCCAGTATTCGCGTGTCTTGATGGCTTCCAGTGCCTTGTCCAGCGTCGACTTATGAGCATCGACAAGCGCTTCTGTCGTCATGTGTTTCTCCTCAAACCTTTTCCAAAACCATTGCGATCCCCTGTCCCACACCGATGCACATCGTTGCGAGACCAAACCGTTCGTCGCGTACGTGGAGCTCCTCAACGAGTGTGTTCACCAGCCGGGCTCCCGTCATGCCGAGGGGGTGTCCGAGTGCAATGGCTCCCCCGTTCGGATTGACATGTTCGGCGTCATCGGGCAGACCGAGCTCGCGCACCACCGCTAACGCCTGAGCCGCAAAGGCCTCGTTGAGTTCGATCACGGCCATGTCGGCCAGCTTGAGACCAACCAGATCTAGTACCTTCCGGGTCGCCGGGACCGGACCCATGCCCATGATGCGTGGCGGCACCCCGGCAGTGGCCATACCAACGATGCGAGCCCTCGGGGTCAGTGCGTGGCGGCGCACACCGTCAACGGAAGCCACGATCGTTGCTGCGGCACCGTCGTTGATTCCCGACGCGTTACCCGGCGTGATGGTGCCGCCCTCAAAGATTGTGCGCAGACCAGCCAGCCTCTCGACCGTCGTACCCGGGCGCGGATGTTCATCTTGTTCCACGATCACCGGGTCGCCGCGACGCTGCGGGACCTCGACGGGCACGATCTCGCGAGCTAGCCGCCCCGAGTCCATCGCGACCGCGGTCCGCTCCTGGGACCGTGCGCTAAACGCATCCTGATCGGCGCGCGAAACGGTGAACTCCTTCGCAACGTTCTCCGCCGTTGACGGCATCTCATCGCGACCGAAACGCTCGGACAGTCTTTTGTTGACGAACCGCCACCCGATCGTCGTGTCATACATTTCGGTTGCCCGGCTAAACGCCGTATCTGCCTTGGGCATGACCTTCGGCGCCCGACTCATCGACTCAACCCCACCGGCGAGTAGCAGGTGTCCCTCACCTGATTTGATCGTTCGGGCCGCAAGACCGATCGCCTCCATACCCGATCCGCACAGTCGATTGATGGTCGAACCGGGAACGTCGGTCGACATGCCGGAAAGCAGGATTGCCATCCGCGCAACGTTGCGGTTGTCCTCGCCCGCCTGGTTCGCTGCACCCATGAACACGTCATCTGTTGTGTCCCACTGGGCCGCCGGATTCCGCTCCATCACGGTTGCCATAACGTGTGCGAGGAGGTCGTCGGGGCGTACCCCGGACAACGCACCACCAAAACGCCCGATCGGTGTTCTCACGGCGTCACAAACGAATGCTTCGATCATGGTGCAAACCTTCGTGTTAGGCGCTCGCCCTGGCTGGCCCGGCGCAGCCAGAGGGATGCCCGATACCGCTCCTCACCGTACGCCGCGACGAGGTGGTCAAGAACTTCAACGACCCGACCAAAACCAATCCGAGCCGCCCACTGCAAGGGACCTGACGGGTAGTTCGTGCCGAGCCGCATCGCGGTGTCGATCGCATCCACCGACGCAATGCCGTGCAACACCGTGTCGCCGGCGACGGAGGCCAGGGTCGAAAGTGTGCGGGCTACAACCAGGCCAGGGGTATCTTCGATCACGGTCACCCGAAAACCGGCGGCCTGCAGGGCCCCGACCAGGGTGCCGAGCGAACTACGTGAACAGGTCGACGCTGCCGCGATGCAGACACGCGATGTTGTGACCCAATCATGCACCCAGTCGATGACGGCCGTGTTCGGTGGCGCAAGGCCGACGTCAACGAGTTCGGTGGCTGGCCGACCGTCGGTGAGACGGAGCTGAATATCGCCGACCGAAATCAACCCGTCACCGGCGACATGGGTGATCGAAATACCGCGCATCGACCATCGATCGACGAGCGCACCGAGGGGACCCGGGTCACCGTGAACAACGACTTCCTTGTCGAGCCCGTGATCGGGGGCGGTCGCGGGTTCGGGCTCAACCGCATCGGGTCCGTACTCGTAGAACCCGCGGCCTGTCTTACGCCCGAGGTGACCCGCATCGACGAGCGACTGTTGGACAAACGACGGGGCAAAACGTGGGTCATTGAACGTGGCATCGAACACGGACTTGGAAACGTCAAGGTTGACATCAAGACCGATGAGGTCCAGCAGCGAGAAGGGTCCCATCCGCCACGCACCGCACTCGGTGTACACGGCGTCCAGGGTTACAACATTGGCTGCCCCCTCCGAGAGCAGACGTAGCGCCTCGCCGTAGTAGGGCCGGGCGACGCGGTTCACGATGAACCCCGGAGATGACTTGGTGTGTACCGCCGTCTTGCCCCACGCCTGTGCAGTTTCGAACGCAGTCGCTGCCACCTCCGAGTCGGTGACGGCACCGTGAACAATCTCGACGAGGCGCATCACTGGCGCCGGATTGAAAAAGTGCATTCCAACACACTGTTCCGGTCGTTCGAGCTCGGCGGCGATCGCGGTGACCGAGAGGGAGGATGTGTTGGTTGCAAGGATGGCATCGTTGCTGACCATCTTCTCGATCTCACCGAGTACGAGTCGTTTAATGCCCAGGTTTTCGACGATTGCCTCGATCACCAACCGACACTCGCTGAGGTCGTTGATCGACGCCGCGGCGGTCAGGTTTCGGTTCGTCTGGTTCGCCAACTCCTCGTCGATTCTGCCCCGCTCGACGCTTCTCTCAAGACGGGCTGCAATCCCCGCAATGGCGCGCTCGGCGACACCTTTGTCCTGATCAAAGATGATGACCCGGTGACCGGCGGCGGCCGCCACATGGGCAATACCCGCCCCCATGGTCCCGGCTCCTACGACGCCGACAACGCTCTCAGACGTAAGTGCACCCATCAGGATCCCGTGAAGTTCGGTGGTCGTTTGTCAAAAAAAGCACGTACGCCCTCGCGGTAATCTGCGGAACGGCCCAGAAGGTCCTGCATGTCGCGTTCCCGGTCGAGCTGATCATCGAGTGATCGGCCGTAGGACCCTGCAAGCAGTTCCTTGAGTTTGGCGTAACCAAGAGTCGGTCCGGTCGCGAGGGTAGCGGCGGAGGTCATCACGGTTTCGTGAAGTTCATCATCGTCGACGACCGCCCAGATCATTCCCCATTCGGCGGCCTGCTCAGCGGACAACGGTTCCGCCAGCAACGCAAGCCCCTTTGCCCGGGCGGAGCCGACGAGTCGCGGAAGTGTCCACGTTCCCCCGCTGTCGGGGATGAGGCCAATCTTCGAAAATGCCTGGATGAACTTCGCTGACCGTGCCGCATAGACCAGGTCGCAGGCGAGTGCGAGGTTTGCGCCCGCACCAGCGGCAACGCCGTTCACGGCCGCAATGACCGGTTTCGACATCGCGGTGATGGCTCGCACGATCGGGTTGTAACGCTCCTCGAGTGACTCATACAGGTTTGGTGGTTCGTCGTCATCGCTCGTGACGGTCCGATCCTGAAGGTCTTGACCCGCCGAGAAAGCGCGGCCGGCGCCGGTCACGACAACACAGCGGACCGCCGGATCGCTACCGGCATCGCGCAGCAGCTCGTGGAGCTCAGCGGTCATCGCCGCGGTGAAGGCGTTCAACCGATCCGGACGGTTCAGAGTAATTGTGAGCACACCGGCGTTGCGGCCCGATAGAAGATGATCTTCAACCATTACGTCCTCACGTGTTCGTAGTCGTCGGTTTCCCCGCTCACCTTGCGCGGTGGGTGTTCGTTGCCAGACGTGTCGTATCAATTCTCGTTGGAATGCAGTCGAACGCTACCCGGTTGTTTCACTCTGCTCCAACCCACGGATCCGTGGAACGAGACACGATGGCGCCCGGCGGCGGAACCTGGCGTGCTCTCGAGACCGTGGTACCGACGATGCTCAACGGTACTCGCGGGGAGGTTACTGGCGTCCACAACACGAGTACCCCATCGGAGTATGAGCGCCAGGCAGCATCACGGAGCAACCAGGATGGACCGATCCGACGAAGACCCCGGAATGTCCCGATCTACTTTGTTACCCTCCGGATATGGCAAGCCTGCGCGATCGACTCACGAAGCTCCTGGATGAACCCGAGACGTTTCTCGATGACGGTGACTCTGACCTGAGGCGGTTGGCCGTGTCACTTCTCGCTGGTTCGTCAGATCCCGACGTCATCAACCGGTTCTGCGAGATGCTGTCGCACGACCGCGATCCGCGCATCCGCGCCGAGGCCGCCGAATGTATCGGCCTGTCCCGACTTGACCGGACGGAGACCCTTCTGGCGGCCCTGGACGATCCGGAAGAGGTGGTCGTCGAAGCGGTCGTGACGGCACTCGGTGAGCGCAACGACGAACGCGCAGTTGCTCCACTCATCGACCTTGCCTACAACGGGTCAACAAAATTGATCCGGGAATCCGCGGTCGCCGCATTAGGTGCGAACGGCCATGTCGATGCGCTGCCTGTTCTTCTGGACCTCGTGGCGTCGGGGCCGCCGCAGGTACGTCGTCGCTCCGTGGTAGCCCTCACCGTCTTCGATGGTGACGAGGTGGAGACGGCGCTGCGAGCCGCGGCCCGCGACACGAACCCCATGGTCCGAGAGGCCGCCGAAATGGTTGTCGGGCGGCCCACACCAGACTGGGAACCGCTCGAGCTCTCAGCACCGGCAAGAAAGGAGTCCGAGACGTAACCATGTTGATCCGAGACGCCGTAGAAAGTGAATTCGACGAGATAGGAGAACTGACGGTTCGCGCCTACGCCAACCTTCCGAACCTCGAACTACGCGACGACTACCGCGGTGTGCTCATGAATGTTGCTCGGCGCGCTCAATCGAATCGTGTCCTTGTGGCCGAAGACGAGGGTGTACTCGTGGGGACCGTCACCTTTGTCTCCGATCCAACGTCGGAGGAAGCAGAATTCGACGACCCCGATGCCGCCGGAATCCGGATGCTCGCCGTCGATGTTGCGTACCAGGGTCGCGGAATAGGGAGAGCTCTCACCGAGGCCTGTGTCATGGCGGCTCGCACAGCAGGCCGTCAGCGTGTCATTCTTTTCACCCTGGATGCAATGGTGGTGGCACAGTCTCTCTATCGCAGTTTGGGGTTCGTCAGAGACACCCGTCGAGACTGGGAGCCGGTTCCCGATGTATCGCTTATCGGGTATGCGATCGAACTCGCCGACTGAACCCACCAGTGCCCGGCTAGCTGCTCAGATCCTGGTTGGAGTGGTCCTCGCGAACCCATTCGGCACCGCCGGGCCAGTGCTCCTTCTTCCAGATCGGAGCGCGTTTCTTCAGCTCGTCGATCACGTAACGGGCGGCTTCGAACGACTCCGCTCGATGGGCAGACGAGACAGCCACCGCAACCGAAACGTCACGGATTCCAAGTTCGCCGAGACGATGTGCGGCCCTCACTTCGAGAACATCCCAGCGGGCAGCAGCCTCGGCAATAATCTCGGCGATCTTGACTTCAACAACACCGACATACGCCTCATACTCAAGGTGACTGATGTCGGTTTTTCCCGGAGCGTGATTCCGAACCATCCCGGAAAAGACGACCGAGGCACCCGCCCGATCATCACCGATCGCGGCGAGCATGGCGGTGACATCGATTTGCTCATGGCTGACGACCACGGTGTCCCGGTCGAACGGGTTCATTAATTCGTGCCCTCGGTACAATTGTTTGGGTTATGAACACTACATCTGATCCCCACGACGCGACGAACCCGGAGAGCGAAGACACCTCCTTCACAGATTCTCCGGAGACCCAACCACCGACAGCCGAACTCCTCCCAGGACACGACGAGAGTGTCCCCGGCGACGACCCGTCCGACCTCACCGCCCCTGCACCGACCACCGACACCGTGGACGCAGCGACATCGGATGCGCAGAACGCCTCGAACGCCACCTCCCCACCACCACTTGGAACTCCGCCTGACACGGCAACCACCGATGCAGGAACTGTCGATGCCGGTGTGAACCCGCCGCCAACACCGCGTGCATTCCCTGCGGACCTCGACACCACCACACCGCTCGGCAGTGTCCTGTCCGAGGCTGGCATCACCCAGCGCGAACTCGATCCGACTCGGACTCCCGACCCTACCGCTCCTGCCGACTACGGTGCGATCGTCCGCACACTTCCCCCCACCGAGGACGCCACCGACTCGGTCGGCTATCGAACCCCGAACGTACCTACGCCAAGTTCATCGAAGGGATCCACCGGACCCGGCCGTGGTGTGATCTTTGGTCTCACCCTCGTTGCATCGATGCTCGGTGCATTGCTCATGCTCGGCGGCATGTGGGCGTTCGGTGCGTTTGACGACCCGGCGAGTCCCGGCGTCCCCGCCGTCACCGCCGCTCCCTCGGCGGCCCCTGTCGCAACCCTGGCGCCGGGCCAGACGCCCGTCGGCGGTTATGACCCCGTGCAGGTGGGCAACCGTGTTGTGCCCTCAGTCGTGGCGATCGAGGTCGGCCAAGAGGTGGACGGCGAGTTCTCGGCCGTGGCTTCGGGTTCTGGAGTCATCATCGATGCCGGCGGTCTCATCGTCACCAACAACCATGTCGTTGAAGGATCAACGGCGGTGCGGGTGACACTTTTTGATGGACGCATCTTCGATGCAACCGTCGAAGGCACGGACGCTATCACCGACCTTGCATTGGTCCGTATCGAAGCTACCGGTCTCACCCCCATCGCGATCGGCAACACGAGCGAACTCAGCATCGGCTCGAAGGCGATTGCCATCGGGAGTCCGCTCGCACTCGTGGGAGGTCCCTCGTTGAGTGTCGGCGTCATCTCGGCGTTTGACCGCGAGGTCAACACGTCCTCGAACCAGCTGTTTGGCATGTTGCAGACCGACGCTGCTATCAACCCGGGATCATCGGGTGGAGCCCTGGTGAATGACCGTGGTGAACTCATTGGCATCGTGACCGCGGTTGCGGTGAGCGACCGTGGCCCCGAAGGCATCGGGTTTGCGACACCAGTCGAGGTGATGACGCGAATCATCGACGAACTGCGAGCCACCGGCACGGTTCGCCACGCGTTCCTCGGGATCATCGGATCGACCTACGTCGCGGATCTTGAGGATGGCTCCATGCGACCAAGCGGTGCAGAGATCGTGGACTTCGCACCCGACAGCGCTGCGGAGACGGCCGGTCTCCAGATTGGCGACACGATCATCGCCGTCGACGGTGTCGAGTACCGGACGATGGACTCGTTGATAATTGCCTTGCGCTTTTACTCCGTGGGTGACACCATCCAGGTAGACGTAATTCGCAACGGCGAGGAGGTCACGGTGCCCGTGATATTGGGTGAGCGCCCTGACGACCTGTGAGTGACAGCATCTTCGACAAGCTGTTTGAACTGTTCCAGTCATCTGGTCCGGTGAACTGGCAGCTTGGCAACGAGGTAATGAAGAGCATCGTCGGTGAACCAGATCTCATCGAACCAAGGGTGGCCGAGGAGTATCTCGACCTTGCTGGTGCCGCCGAGCTCAAGATGCAGGGAACCGGGTTGCTGACGACGGTGACCTCGGACCTTCTCCAGCCCGTCGACCGGCGAACGTGGGCCGAGCTCAACGAACGGTCATTCGAATGGTTCATCCTGCCGTTGGCGCAACGCATGTCGGCCATGGCAGAGGGGCCGATGGCCGCAATGATGGGACCACTCGGACCGGCGCTTGCCGGCATGCAGTCCGGCACGATGGTCGGTTTCATGTCGCACCGGGTCCTCGGTCAGTTCGATACGGGTCTTCCGGCGCTTGGCCAGAAGAATGCCGTGCTCGTCATCCCAGCTATTGAGGCGTTCGCCGAGGAATACGAACTCGATGCTCGCGAGGTGCGATTCTGGGCGTCACTCCGTGCGGTCGCCTATCGGTCATTGCTCGCCAAACCCGGCGTTGAAGACCTTGTGCGGACCATCGTGGTCGAGTTCCTCGAATCGGTGGAGTTTGACATGTCACGCCTAACCGACGCCGCGGCCGGCGCCGGCGGAGCCATGGATCTTGAGGGTTTGCTGTCGGGTGATGCAGGTATCGGGCAGTTGCTCGGGGCAACATACGACACGGCCAAGCTGAAGAAGGTCCAGGGTCTCCTCGCAACAATTGAGGGTTTTGTCGATGTTGTCATTAACGATGCGGCCTCCGACATGCTCCCGTCTCTAGCCCGGATCGTCGACGCTCACACCCTGCGCCGCTCCGAACCCGGACAAGCCGACGACGGGATCGGCGCGATGATCGGTTTGCGATTCGATCGCGGGCTTGCCGCCGACGCCGGTCGGCTCGTGCGCGAGCTCGTTGACAATTGGGGGGTCGAATCGCTTGACCAGCTGTGGTCATCGGCGGCGTCGGTGCCAACGGCTGACGAGCTCACCGATCCTGTCGGTTGGGTTGCCCGCAACTATCTGCCCGACATCGACCTCGAATAGCGCCAACCTCCTGTTCTGGCGTCCATTTGGGCGGTATACGGCCCAAATGGACGCCAGAACAGGAACGTTCATGACTGGAAGACATCGGGGTACCATCCCGGATCAACCCACAAAAAAAGGAAAACGCACCATGGCTGCAACTGTCGGTTCCCCCGCACCACCATTCACCCTGCTCGCACCCGACAAAACCGAGGTCAGCCTCGAAGACCTCAAGGGTCGGAACACTCTCATCGTGTTCATCCCGTTTGCGTTCTCCGGTATCTGCACTGGTGAGCTCTGCGCAATTCGCGACAGTCTCTCCGCCCTCAACGATCTCGATACCCAGGTAGTTGCGATCACCTGCCAGACGTTCTTCACCAACGGTGCGTGGAGCGAGAAGGAAGGTTTCACCTTCCCCGTCCTGGCGGACTATTGGCCCCACGGTGAGGTCAGCAAGGCGTACGGCGTGTTCAACGACGCCGTCGGTGTCGCCAACCGGTACAGCTTTATCCTCGACGCCGAGGGTGTCGTGCGCGAAGTCATCAACACCGACTCTCTCGGTGAGGGTCGCGAGTTCTCCGCGTATACCGAGGCGCTCGCAAAACTCTCCTGACCACGCAGTCCAGTTCAACATGGAAGCCCCCGGGTTATCCCGGGGGCTTCTCCCGTGGATGGGCGACGCTCTGGTTACTGCTCCGGATGCGTGAGGCGGTACCCGACACCCCTGACCGTGACGATCTCGGGGGCGCCCTCGGCACCCTCGAATTTCCGCCGTAACCGGCGAACATGCTGGTCAAGCGTCTTGGAGTCGGTCCAATGAATCCCCCACACCGACTCCAGCAACATCTCTCTCGCTACGATGCGCCCGCTGCGCTCCATTAGCTGACGAAGCAAGGCAAACTCCTTCCTCGGAAGGTCTATCGCTACCGACCCGATCCGCACCTCGTAGGTACCCGGGTCCAGCACCGCATTGCCAAAGACCAGCGGTTCATCATCACCGACGTCGCCAGCCTGTGAACGCCGACTCGAAACCCTGATGCGGGCCACCAGTTCGCGGATCGAATACGGTTTGCGCAGGTAGTCGTCGGCACCCAGCTCGAGCGCGGACACGACGTCGCTCTCACTGTCCTTGGCCGATACGACGATCACCGGAACATCGGACTCGCCGCGTATCGCCCGCAACACATCAAGACCCGAGAGTTCGGGAAGCATCAAATCGAGGAGCACAATATCGGGATGCTCGGCGCGGAACAGGGACACACCCTCACGGCCGGTGGCGGCGGTCTCCACACGAAACCCTTCCGCTCCGAGAGCCACGGCAAGGGCCTCGCGGTACGACGGTTCATCTTCAACGATCAGGATGCGGAGCACGGGCCCTCCTGTTTCAGTGCGATTCGGAACGTACTTCCCTCACCGGCGACGGACTCAACCGAGACCGTACCGCCGTGATTGAGAGCGACATGGCGGACAATGGCGAGCCCGAGACCGGTCCCGCCAGTCTCGCGGCTGCGTGCCCTATCGACTCGGTAGAACCGCTCGAAAATGCGATCGATATCACGCTCGGGGATCCCAATGCCCGCATCGCTTACCGTGATCACGACGGCGTCTCCGACGAGTTGTGCCTGAACGTCAACCGGTACACGCCGAGAAGCTGCCGCGGTGTATTTCACGGCGTTGTCCATGAGGTTGGTGATCGCAGATTCGAGTTGGCGATGGTCGCCACACACCCACAGATCCGGATCGATACCACCAACATCGATCTTCACGCCATACCGGTCGGACTCGCTCGCCAATCCGGCCAGCGACGTCTGGACAACGTCGGCGATGTTTGTGCGTTCGAACGCCTCCTCGTCAACATCGGACTCGACCCGGGCGAGGTCAAGGACGTCATCAACGAGCGCAGACATGCGAACCACTTCCGACGACAGCCGCTCAACCAGCGCTCCCTTGGTTGCGACATCCGACGTCGCAACCAAGGCCTCGACAAGCACACGCAACGCACCGATCGGTGTCTTGAGTTCGTGACTTGCGTTGGCAATAAAGTCTCTGCGCACCTTCTCTATTCGGCGACTCTTGGTCGCGTCAACGAGCGCCACAACGACACCCTCGCGGTCGCCGACCGGTCGCACAACAACCCTGGTGAGACGCTCGACTGGTCTCGAGGTGAGCACTCTCTCATCCATTTCGATCCCGGTCTCGCGAGTGTGCCTCACAAGCTCGGCGAGGCGCTCTCGCAGCGCGACGTTCGAGGATCCAAGCAACTGCTGGGCGGCATCATTCGACACAACTACCGCACCCTCGCTGTCGTAGAGCTGGATACCGAGCGGCGTCGCCCCGATGGCCACGAGACGCAGGTCGCGTTGTTTGACGACGACGTCGTATTCCTTTTGGCGACGTTGCATTGCGGTGCGTAACGACGTGATGTGGTCGGAGCGAACCCGGGGTCCACCACCGAACTCTGCGAGGAGGGCATCAAGACGTTTGCGCTGGCGAAGTAGGGCACTTCCCAGCGCTGTGACGACCACGACAAAAATCACTACGGCGATCAGCATGCCGGGCAACTATACGACATCGGTGATGGGGCGCTGCTGGGGTACACAAAGAATTCACATTGCGTTCACTCTGACACTCCTCCATGGTCAACTCGTCTCCGTAGCGTCCATGACGTCGGATGGATCCGACGCATGTCGGACCTCCCGATATGCAACCTTGAATATAGGTATGGAAGGAACTCCACCAATGATATCCCGGTTGTCGAAACCGCTCATCTTCGTCCTCGCCCTTGCCCTTGTGGCCGCCGCATGCAGCACCTCAAGCAACTCTCCAACGACTACTTCACCCCCGGCCTCCACAGCTCCAGCCTCATCCGACTCCAATGCGTTGACCGGCTCGGTCCTCATTTCCGGATCATCAACCGTCGAACCAATCTCCGCACTCAACGCCGAAAAGTTCAACACCACCAACCCGAACGTCTCCATCGCCGTCGAAGGACCCGGAACCGGTGACGGCTTCAAGAAGTTCTGTGCCGGAGAAACCGACATCTCCGATGCGTCGCGACGCATCAAGGACTCCGAGGCCGAAGCCTGCTCACAGGCCGGCATTTCCTACATCGAACTTGAGATCGCCATCGATGGTATTTCGGTGCTCACCGGTCTCGAGAACGACGTCAAGTGCCTGGCGTTCGTGGACCTGTACGCCCTGCTCGGTTCCGAGTCGACCGGGTTCTCCAGCTGGAGTGACGCCAACGATCTCGCAGCCCAACTCGGATCCACCGTTGCCCCCTACGCGGACGTACCTCTCGCGGTCACCGCACCCGGCGAGGAATCCGGCACCTACGACACGTTCATCTCACTCGCACTAAAGCCGGTCGCCAAGACTCGTGACACCGAGAAGGCCACCCGACCCGACTACGTCGCGTCCCCGAACGACAACGTGATCATCCAGGGACTGTCCTCATCGCCGACCTCACTCGGATGGGTCGGATACGCCTTCTTCGTCGAGAACCAGGACAAGGTCAAAGCGATCGAGATCGACGGAGGTGACGGCTGTGTGTTCCCGACGACCGAAACGATCGCATCGGGAACCTACCCACTCGCCCGATCTCTCTATCTCTACATCAACACACAAAAAGCGGCGGAGAAACCCGCCGTCGCAGCATACGTGGATTTCTACCTCTCGGAGGAAGGCCTCCGCTCCGTTGCAGAGGCTGCGTACATCCCGCTGGCATCCTACGAAGCGACCATCGCGGCGTGGGACCAGCGCTAGATACCGAGGCTCCCCGAATGACGCAGTACCCCCATCATGATGTGCGGAACACCACTGGTTCCCCCGGTCGCAGCCGGCCCGCTGCGACCGGGGCCATTCGGGTCTGTCCCCCGCACCACCAGCGGTCCTGGACACCGCTCCGGGAGACCGCCATGTTCGATAGATTCGTAGGGCGGGAGAGACGGCCGAGCACATGCAGCAGTCCCTCCCGCCTACGACCACACGCCGAAGGAGGCGGATGATGGAGGGTATGGACCTCACCGGCAGCCCAAAACGCCACCGGCGTGAACGACGGGTACGCCGACTCCTCATCGCTATGGCGGCCGTGTCGCTCGCTGTCAGCATCGCCATCATCACGACACTCCTCCGCGAATCCGCGACCTTTGTATCCGGCCTCGACTTCGGCGATGGGAATCCCCTGTGGACGCTGGGTTGGTTTCCACGCCGAGGCCTCTTTGACTTGCTCACCATCGTCGGCGCCACCGTGCTCATTACGTTGCTCGCAATGGTCGTCGCAGCACCTCTCGGCCTCGGAACGGCGACCTACCTCTCCGAGTTCGCCCGTCCTCGTGCTCGCAGTGTGCTCAAACCAATCATCGAGATTCTCGCTGGCATACCCTCGGTGGTCATCGGCTTTTTTGCACTCGTTTGGATTAGCCCGAATATCGTCCAACGTTTCACGGATGCGTCGGTGTTCTCGATGGCGGCCGCCGGGATCGGTGTTGGGGTCCTCACAATTCCGATCATTGCGTCGGTCGCCGAGGATGCGATGCGGGCGGTTCCCAAGCATCTACGCGAAGCCGCCTTTGGTCTCGGTGCGCGTCGCTCGACAACGGTCCGCCGAGTGGTCTACCCGGCGGCCGCATCCGGAATCGTGGCGGCAATGATTCTCGGGATCTCGCGCGCAATCGGCGAGACAATGGTCGTGTTCATGGCCGCTGGCGCCGTCGGAGGATCATTGCGGAGCTTCAACGTTCTCGGACCGGGACAAACGATGACCGCCGCGATTGCATCACTGGCGACCGGATCGGATCAGGTAGTTGGTGAGGGGACCGCATTCCAGAGCCTCTTCGCAGTCGCGCTGCTCCTCTTCCTCATGACCCTCGTCCTCAACATTGCTAGTGATCGGCTAGTCAGACGTGTCCAGGAGCGCTACTGATGGTCGTGTCAGCTCCCACAACGACCGAGATCGTCGCCCAACACCTTGCTGGCAAACGGGTACCGATCGGTTCCATCGTATTTCGGGCAGCGCTGCTCATGGCCCTGTTGACGTCGCTCCTCATCCTCGTGACCCTGCTCACCAGCATCACGGCCGGAGCGGTACCAACGTTCCAGGAGCGCGGTCTCGACTTCATCACATCCCCGCTGTCGCTCGATCCGGCGACAGCCGGGGTCTGGTCCGGGATCGTGGGTTCGGCCGGCATTGCGGCGCTGGTGACTGTCATCGCGTTTCCACTCGGTATCGGCACCGCTGTCTATCTCGAGGAATACGCATCGCGGGGGCGGCTCACCAATCTGCTGCGCACGAATGTTCGCAATCTCGCCAGCGTCCCGTCGATCGTCTACGGCCTCCTCGGCCTGGCGATTTTTGTCCGGGTCGTGAACCTCATCGGGCTGTCAGGGACAAGCAGCGGGCGTAACATTCTCGCCGCCGGTGTCACCATGGCAGTGCTCGTGCTACCGATCGTGATCATCACAACATCGGAAGCCCTCCGCGCCGTTCCACAGACGATCCGCGAAGCAGGCTTCGGGGTCGGAGCTACCAAATGGGAAGTGATTCGCCACCAGGTAATACCGTCGGCTGCGCCGGGGATCCTCACCGGTGCGGTCCTGGCCATCGCACGGGCGTTTGGCGAAACCGCGCCTTTGCTTGTCATCGGTGTGGCAACCGGGTTCTTCGCCGCGGCAGCGGACGCCACGTTCGTCGAACGGGTCACCGGTAGTTACACGGCCCTGCCCGTGGTTATCCTTTCATGGAGCAAACAAAACGATGTCCAGTTCGCCGATACGTTGGCGCCCGCGGCGATCGTCGTACTCCTCGCAATGCTCCTCACAGCGAATGCGGCCGCCATCATTATCCGAAACCGATTCGATCGGAACCAACAGTGACTGATCTAACCGAAGCAATGTCCATTTCCCCATCCGTACCCGAACCGGGGGTCGTCGCAAGATCGACTCCGAGGGTCACACTCGCCGACTCACCCTCGAAACACCCACCCGAGACCGGTCCGACAGGGGAGGCCGTGTTCGACGTCCGTAACCTCAGTGTTCGTTACGGCGATAACGTCGCCGTCGCAGGTGTTTCCATGGAGATCCATAAGAACGAGATCACCGCACTTATCGGACCCTCGGGGTGCGGCAAATCGACCGTGCTACGTTGCTTCAACCGGATGAACGACATCATCGAGATCGCACGGATCGAGGGCTCGATCTCCTACCACGGTGTCGACCTCTATGGTAAAAGTGTTGACGCTGTGGAGGTCCGGCGGCGTATCGGCATGGTGTTCCAGAAACCGAACCCATTCCCGAAGTCGATCTACGACAACGTTGCGTTCGGACCGAAGATCGCCGGTTTCTCCGGGGACATGGACGACGTTGTCCGCGACGCGCTTGAGCGTGCCGCATTGTGGGACGAGGTAAAGGACCGGCTCAAGACCTCGGCCTACGCGTTGTCCGGTGGACAACAACAGCGTCTGTGCATTGCACGAGCGATCGCCACCAACCCCGACGTTTTGCTTATGGACGAACCCGCATCGGCGCTCGACCCCATCGCGACGCTGCGCATCGAAGACCTCATGCAGGATCTCAAGCACGACTACACGATCGTCATAGTGACTCACAACATGCAACAGGCCGCCCGGGTATCCGACCGTACGGCCTTCTTCAATATTCGAGTGGACGACCAGGGACAACGCACCGGATACCTCGTCGAGTACGCCGGGACCGGTACCATCTTCACGAACCCGAATCAGCAAGCGACCGAGGACTACATCACCGGCCGGTTCGGCTAGGGAGGCTCCCATGAACATACCAACCTCAGACGATGACCTTCGCAGCAGATTCTCGTCGCTGCTCGGCGAGATCCAGTCCGGCTTAGAGACAATGGGGTCGCTCGTGCTCGAGAACCTCGACCGGGCAGGTATTGCGATGGCCGAAAGCAGACTCGACCTCGTGCCTGAGATCAAGAACGCGGATCTCGCCATCAACGAAATGTACACCCGTCTCGACACCTCGACGTTCGAAACAATTGCCCGCCAGGCACCCGTTGCGAGCGACCTGCGCTTCCTCGTTTCGGCGACCCGCATGCTGTATGAGATCGAGCGCTCGGGGGACTTGGTCGTGAACTGCGCAAAGATGCTCGAACGCGAAGGAGGATTCCCCGACAATCCCCTGCTGCGGGCGCGCATTGCAGACATCGTGGCGGCGGTCGGGTCGGTGTTCGGACAGTGCGTGACCGCAATCGCCGAGCTTCCAGCCGATGCCGGAATCACCCTCGACGCCGCGGACGACGTGGTCGATGACCTGGTGTCGATTCTCTACACCGAGATCGGCCAGCAGGCGGATGAGATTGGCCTCACGACGGCGGTTGCGCTCACACGCGTCGGACGGTTCCTCGAGCGAATCGCCGACCACGCCGTCAATATCGGCGAACACGTCACGTACATCGTGACCGCAAAGTTCCCGAACGCCGACTGATCCGCTCGTCCGGAAACGTCGTTACTGATTTTGTGTCGTATCGGGTTGTGCGGGTAGCCTCCGAACCTAAGGAGGCCGGTATGGATTTCGGAATGAGTGAGCGGTGTGAGGGTCTACGTGAGGAATTGCTCACATTCATGGACGAGCACGTCTACCGAGCCGAGAAGGCCAACCTCGCCGAGATGGAAGCATCCGACGATCCGTACTCCGGTACCTCGGTTCTGCGGGCTCTCAAGGAGATCGCCAAGGAAAAGGGTCTTTGGAACCTGTTCCTGCCCGACGACGAATGGGGACCCGGTCTTTCCAACGTCGACTACGCACCACTCGCCGAGATCATGGGGCGCTCGGCCGAAATCGCACCCGAGGCAACCAACTGTGCCGCCCCCGATACCGGCAATATGGAAGTGCTGACAACGTTTGGGTCCCATGACCAGCAGCAGGAGTGGCTGGTTCCACTCCTCGCCGGAGAGATTCGTTCGGCGTTTTCGATGACAGAGCCGCGGGTTGCCAGCAGCGACCCTCGCAACCTGGAAACGTCGATCGTTGCCGACGGGGAAGACTTCGTGGTCAACGGCCGCAAGTGGTGGATCACCGGGGCTTCCTCGAAGGAGTGCAAGATCTCGATCGTGATGGGTGTCACCAACCCCGATGCACCGCCGAAACAGCGGTTCTCCATGATCCTGGTCCCCATGGACACTCCCGGCATGATCGTTGAACGCGACCTCCCGGTGTTCGGATTTCACGAACGAGGTGGCCACAGCCAGATCGCCTACAACAATGTGCGGGTCCCGGCGGCAAACATCATTGGAGAACCAGGATCGGGTTACCAGATCGCCCAGGCTCGTCTCGGACCGGGACGCATCCACCATTGCATGCGGGTTATCGGCATGGCCGAACGGGCTCTCGACATGATGAAGAAGCGGGTGAAGCTACGCAAGGCATTCGGGGGCCCGCTGGCCGACAACGCGGTTATCCAGGAATGGATCGCCGAGTCACGCATGCGCATCGATCAGGCCCGACTTCTTGTCATGCATGCCGCTTGGAAGATCGACACGATGGGCAGCCGAGCAGCCCGTGTTGACGTATCAGCCATCAAGGTAGTGGCACCGAATTCCGCGCTGTGGGTGATTGACAAGGCAATCCAGGCACACGGTGGCGCCGGTATTGGTGATGACTTTGGCCTCTCGCGCATGTACGCATTTGCACGTACTCTGCGAATCGCCGACGGCCCCGACGAAGTACACCGCATGGTTGTCGCACGAGCGGAACTCCGGTAAGGGTTCGTTTAGCCGAACATTCTTCCCCACCAGCGGGTCAAGAAGTTCCCCCGCGACGGTTTCGGTAGCTCGGCAAGGACGGCCTCCAGGTGGTCGGGTGGCACGTCACCCACAAGCACGTAGGTCACGTCACCAGCCGTCCAAGTCACCCAAACGACCGTTGGCGAAGCGAACCTGCGGTACTTCCCGGACCCAATCGTGACTTCGTCAGCTTCGGCGAGTTCGCTCACGGTCGTGTTCTTCGCAAGGGTAAATACAGAGAACGAAAAGAGGCCATCGGAGTAGAACACCTGCTGGCCCCCACCGTTCATTTCGTACACGTCGGCGACCTGATACCCCGCGACCTTCTCGGGCAGCGCATCACCGAGCGCGACGGACATCATGATGTCCTGAGTGCCGGTTTCCAGTAGTTCTCGATACAGACGCAGATTGGCTCTGCCGAACGACACCATCGTCGATGACCGGAACAGCTCGCCGTCACCGTCGAAGATCTTTGTGGACAACGGCGCTCCGGTCCGGATATCGAAGCGGAACTTGCTTCGCACCAGATCCCCCTCCATGACCTCCACCATTCGGGTGGTCCGTCCCAGCATCGACTTCCCCACCGCAGATCGAACCTGATACTTATCCGACAGGGCAATGTCGGACCAACCGGCGAGTGCCATGCCACCACCACCGGAGGTCGCGGAGCCTTCCCCCAGGACGAGCCACGCACCGTCGATCGACACATACTCCATGTCCCCAATGTGCTCAATGTCATACACACCCGCCGACGCAACACCGTCCCAGATGCTCACGACAACACGAACGCCGCTGTAGATCTCGTTGCGCGACTGGTCCGTCGCGATGGTGTCATCGGCGCTGGCGGGTGCAACCAGGGCGACCGAAACAAGACCCGCCAGAAGCGTGGCGACAAGACGATGCGAACTCACGGATTGCTCACGTCGACGGCGGTCAGCTCGGCGCTAAACAGCGACGCCGGTGACTGAACCGACTCCCTTGCGACATGCTGGTTGCTGAACACTTCAAGGTCGAGAACGGGGCCCTGCGGGTCGCTGCTCGTGAGGGAGACGAAAAGAACCAGGACCGCCGCGGCAACACTCGCTGCTAACCAGGAGCGTCGTCCGCGTCGCAATGGGATTACGTTGGCATCACCATCGCGGCCGTGGGCGGATCCGTCGGGCAGCGCATCGAGGCGTGGCAGCGCACGGACAGCCGTGCGGGCCGCATCTAACTCATAGAGCTCGTTGCGGCATTTCTCACAGAGCGCCATGTGTGCAAAAACCACTGGCTGCTCCCCAGTCGGGAGTTCGCCGTCGAGGTACGCCGAAAGTTCGGCACCGTAGTGGATATCCGGGAGCGCACGATCGGGGACCTCAAGACGTGGCAGTGTGCGCAACATGGTGCGCGCATCGCGCAGTTCGTGGAACTCCGCAATGCACTCCAAACACGAGTCGAGATGTTCCACCACAACATGTAACTCGTCACGCGTGAGTTCGCCGTCGAGGTAGGCCGAAAGCAACTCCCCGACCGCACACGCGTGTATTACAGAGGCCATGTCAACGTGTCCCTGAGCATCTTGCGGCCGCGGTGGATACGGCTGCGGACAGTCCCCACCGGTATGTCGACGGCGTCGGATATTTCGTCATAGGTAAGTCCCACAACGTCGCAAAGCACGACACATTCCCGGAAGTCCATCGGGAGCTTGAGCAGCGCTGCTTGGACATCCTCGGAAAGCCGGACGGAGGAGAGCACCTCATCGGGAGACGGGCTGGGATTGCCAATGCCGCGGTCGTCGTCACCGAGAGGAACCGTGGGTCGTCGCTTGCGGCGACGGACGTCGTCAAGGAAGGCGTTTCGGGTGATACGCCACAGCCATCCCTCGAAGGATCCGGGCGTGTAGCGTTGTAGACCCTTGCGGACCCTGAGCAGGACCTCCTGGACGAGGTCGGCAGAGTCGTCAGGATTACCGGTAAGCCGGTACGCATAGTTGTAGATTTTCCGCCCATAACGACGAGCCACGTCTTCCCAGTCGGGTACGAGTTCTTCTGCCATGTCTTCCCCGATTCTCCACCTAGCTAACGCCGGTGTTTTGGGATCGGTTCCCGGGCGGACGGGAATATTGCGCGACGAACAACGATCGCCGCGTGTCGAGTGGTTATTCCTTGTCTGGAGGTTCCTGCTCGGCACCGTCTTCGAGGCCCTTGCGGAACTCGGAAGCAGACGCACCGAGCGAACGGGCGAGCTTGGGTAACTTGGCGGCTCCGAACAGGACCACGACAATGAGAAGGATCCAGATAAAGTCGCCACCACCGAGATTGCTGAACATTGGTTGGTCTCCTTGATGGACAAGGTGATTCTACCCGGATTGCGACCTTCGTTAGTTGTCCCAATCGAGTGCGAACGAATCCACGAAGGCTTGGAGTCGCTCGTGCGGCACAAACCGCACATCGGGAACCCGCTTTTCCATCGCATAGATGTCGAACGGTCCGAACTTGTCGGTGACCAAAATCCCCCGATTCGCACGGGACTGCTGAAAGTCGATAACGAACGAGGTCATCTCCGATGGCTGAAGTTCGGGATGTTCATCGCTGCCGTGGGGCACAATCGCAACATAGGTCTTGACGCCGTCGCGGGCCGCCACGAAGGAGTCCTGCGACAGTATGTCGATGGTGTAACCGGCGAGTTCGAACAAGGTGGTCGTCAACGCCGCAAGCGAAGCCGAGGATGGATCAACACCTCGTAGTCGCAGGCCGGCATCGACTCGTTCCGAGAACCGCAACATCTCACCAACCGGTTCGATGCCGTCCTCGCCGGAACGGTCCCTGAGCTTCGGAGCCAGATCCAACTCCTCCTGCGTCATGCCGCGGAACGGGTCCCCCGTGGCTCGCATGTGTGGCAACGGCACCGCGGGCGGCTCCGGCAGCTCACCCGGTTCTTCTACTTCGAGAACACCAACCTCAACACGTTCACCGTTGCGCATGCCGATCACACGGATCGTTGCAATACCGTCGATAGGGAGACCACTCTGGCGTTTCTGGCGGACGACTCGTAGCGCCTCGTCGAACAACAGATCACGCAGCACATCGCCGATATCGCCATCGGGGAGCGGAGCATCGAAAACAACCGTTATCTGTTCAAGTGATGGGATGAACTCGAGAACGTCGAGGGTCAGTCCGGAAACGGGAACCTCGCGAGATGCCTCGCTCGGTCCTGCCGCCACCGAGATGCGCCGCACCCACACAAACACCGCCACGATGGCAATACCAACAACGAGACCTACGACCCAACCCATGTACCTACCTCGATATATGTGATCCGACTAATCCTCCCGGTGGAGAGCTACCCGACCTTACGAGCAGCAGCCGCGGCGGTACGTTCCTTGCGGATCTTGCGCCGTTCGCGCTCGGAGAGTGCTCCCCAAATACCGAACTTTTCTGAACTCGTGATGGCAAACTCAAGACACTCGGGTCTCACCGAACACTCACGGCAAATGGACTTGGCCGTCCGTGTCGATGCGCCGCGTTCCGGAAAAAACAGATCCGGATTTGCGCCTCGGCAGTTTGCGAGGTCCTGCCAACCGTAGTCGGCTCCCTTCAAGGCCTCGATCAACTGGGTGAACACACACACTCCCCTATATCTCTAAATTACATAAGTGGAATTACGATAACGTAATTACCCGTTGGTAATTCTGACAACTCTCCGCGCGAATGTCAACTAGAGAAACCGTTGATATACAAGGGGAACCACTGCGAATGCTCGCGAACGCGAGCGCGGGGTGACCACACTCCGCGCGAATCTGAGTGGGAATGAACCAGAATTGCTTGCGACGCACTACCATCGGGCGGCGCCGCTATGTCAGCAAGATCCTGATCTCGCAGCGTTGGCACAAGCCGGTCATAATGAGGGCGTTACACCCAAGGAGAGGCACGTGGCACATACAGAGGTCGACAAGCGCGACAGCGTAAAGGCACGGCGCAAACGACCATTCATCATCGAGTTCTACAGCTCGGACGTCGGCAAGAAGTGGGCCATGGCTCTGAGCGGCATTCTGCTCCTCGGGTATCTGGTGGCCCACCTACTCGGTAACTTGAAAGTCTTTCTCGGCCCCGAGAACGTTGACCTCTACGCCGAGGCCCTCCGTGACCTCGGCGGTGAACTCGTGCCGCGTCAATCGATACTCTGGCTCATGAGGATCGGCCTGCTCCTGGCCTACTCCATCCATGTGCATGCAGCCCTCTCGCTCTGGTGGAGAAACAGAAAGGCCCGTGGCTCGGTCGGATATCAAACCCGCACGACATATCTCGCCGCCACCTACGCAAGCCGATTCATGGCGTATACCGGGATCACAGTGTTTCTCTTCATCCTGTTCCACTTGTCAGATCTGACCTGGGGTCCAGCCAACCCGGACTTTGTCTACGGTGACGTGTACGCAAACATCGTTGCAACCTTCGAACGGGTTCCGGTGGCAATCCTGTACATCGTTGCGATCCTGGCACTCGGCGCACACGTTCGCCACGGAGCCTGGAGCCTGTTCCAGAGCATTGGTATCAACAATGCAAAGTTCAACAAATGGCGCAACAAACTCGCCTACGGCCTCACCGCCTTCATTGTTCTCGGAAATATCAGCATTCCACTTGCCGTTCAGTTCGGCATTCTGAAGTTGTAGGGGTCTCTCATGACAACACTCGACAGCAAGGTTCCCGCCGGATCCATCGAGGACAAGTGGAACAACCACAAGTTCTCCATTCGCCTGGTCAACCCCGCCAATAAACGCAAATACTCGATCATCGTCATCGGATCCGGACTGGCAGGAGCGTCGGCCGCGGCAACACTTGGCGAGCTCGGCTACAACGTCAAGGTCATCACCTACCACGATTCACCGCGGCGAGCCCACTCGATTGCAGCCCAGGGCGGCATCAACGCGGCAAAGAACTACCACAACGACGGGGACAGCGTGTACCGGCTGTTCTACGACACCGTCAAGGGAGGCGACTACCGCTCTCGCGAGGCAAACGTATACCGCCTCGCAGAGGTTTCGAACCACATCATCGACCAGGCGACGGCCCAGGGCGTGCCCTTCGCACGTGAATATGGCGGTCTTCTCGACAACCGCTCCTTTGGTGGCGCCCAGGTTTCTCGAACGTTCTACGCACGTGGACAGACCGGACAACAGCTGCTGCTCGGTGCGTACCAGGCGTTGGCGAAGGAAATCGCAAAGGGATCGGTTGAAATGATCAACCGGTCGGAACTTCTCGAGGTCGTTACCCACGAAGGACAAGCCGCCGGCGTTGTTGTGCGTGATCTCATCACCGGAGAGGTCACCGCTCACTCTGCCCATGCGGTCGTTCTCGCAACCGGTGGTTACTCGAATGTCTTCTTCCTCTCGACCAACGCCATGGCCTGCAACACGACGGCCATCTGGCGTGCCCACCGCAAGGGTGCCCATTTCGCAAACCCCTGTTACACACAGATCCACCCAACGTGTATTCCCCAGTCCGACGAGTCGCAATCGAAGCTCACATTGATGTCGGAGTCGCTACGCAACGACGGCCGGATCTGGGTACCCAAGACCGTCGGGGATAACCGTCCGGCCGGGGACATCCTCGAAAGCGAGCGGGATTACTACCTGGAACGGATCTATCCGGCATTTGGCAACCTCGTACCTCGTGACGTGGCGTCGCGCAACGCAAAAACTCAGGTGGATTCGGGCCACGGTGTCGGTCCCCTCAACAACGGTGTCTACCTCGACTTCAAACATGCGATCGCACGTCTCGGTGAAGACACGATCCGCGAACGGTACGGCAACCTGTTCGAGATGTACGAGCGCATCACCGACGACAATCCGTACGAGACACCCATGCGCATCTACCCGGCACCGCACTACACCATGGGTGGAGCGTGGGTGGATTACAACCTCATGACCTCGATCCCCGGGTTGTACGCGATCGGAGAAGCAAACTTCTCGGACCATGGTGCGAACCGTCTTGGTGCTTCGGCGCTGATGCAGGGTCTTGCAGACGGATACTTCGTGCTCCCCTACACCATTGGCGACTACCTCGCCGACTTCCTCAACGTCGATCCGGTTCCGACCGACCACGATGTATTCCGCCAGGCCATCACGCAGGTGCAGGATCGAACAGCCAAGTTCTTGGCGACCAAGGGCACACGGTCCGCTGACTGGTTCCACCGCGAACTTGGCAAGATCATGCTCGCGGAATGCGGAATGGAACGGTCACGTGAGGGACTCGAGAAAGCCATTCGCGAGATCCCACATCTACGGGAAGAGTTCGAAACCGATGTAAAGGTGCTCGGCACCAACGAGTCCTTTAACCAATCCCTTGAAAGGGTCGGACGGGTTGCCGACTTCTTCGAACTCGCCGAACTCATGTGTCGGGACGCCCTCGACCGCGAGGAGTCATGCGGCGGTCATTTCCGGGTTGAGCACCAGACCGAGGAAGGTGAGGCCCGGCGCAACGACGAGGACTTCACCCACGTCTCGGCCTGGGCGTGGAACGGACCCAACCAGCCGCAGACGAAACACAAGGAACAGCTCGTCTTTGAAAACGTCAAACTCGCGACAAGGAGCTACAAGTAATGGATGTCATCCTCAGCGTGTGGCGCCAGGTCGGTCCCGATGCCGAAGGTGAGTTCGTTCGGTATGAAGCGAACGACATCCCCGATCATGCCTCCTTCCTTGAAATGCTCGACATTGTCAACGAGAACCTCAACACCAACAACGAAGAGCCAATAGCCTTCGACCACGACTGCCGTGAGGGCATCTGCGGCATGTGCGGCATGATGATCAACGGTCAGGCGCACGGTCCCCAGCTCGGTACCGCGACCTGCCAACTCCACATGCGCAAGTTCAAAGACGGTGACACGATTCGTATCGAGCCGTGGCGCGCCGAGGGGTTCCCGGTCGTCAGAGACCTAACGGTCGATCGGTCGGCATTCGACCGGATCATCGAAGCGGGCGGGTATATCACGGTGTCGACCGGATCGGCACCGGACGCAAACCTGATACCCGTGCCAAAACTAGCGGCGGAAGCAGCGATGGACGCGGCTGCCTGCATCGGCTGTGGCGCCTGCGTAGCGGCGTGCCCCAACTCTGCGGCCCAGCTGTTCACTTCGGCAAAGGTTTCCCACCTGAACCTGCTCCCACAGGGTCAGGCCGAGCGGTTCTCGCGGGTGGCGGACATGGTCGACGAGATGGAGAAGTGGTTCGGTGCATGTAGCAACCATGGTGAATGCGAAACCGCCTGCCCCAAGAGCATCAGCATCGACTTTATTGCATTGATGAACCGGGACTACATCAGGTCGAAGTTCCAACAGGGCCGTCTCGCTGGTCAACGGTAGTTCGCACTTCGATGAAGGACCGCGGCAAGGTTCTTTTTGATCGGGGACTCAAATTTTGCGCCGACGGTCGACTAACCTTGTTGAATCGACCTACTCAGCAAAGGAGACGGCGTGGCCGTTCAATTCCTCAGTGACGAATTCATGACACAAGCGACCGCGCAACTCAATAACAGCGACGCGTTCAAGACCGCTATTTCCGGTCTCACACTCGATGTCCAGTTCATCGTCACCGACGTACCGGACGGCGATACGATCAACTATGCGTTGACCATTGCCGACGGAAATGCCGAGATGAGTCTCACGACACTTCCCGACTTTGATGCCTCCATCACGAGTGCCTACGAGACCGCAACCAGCATCTCACGCGGCGAGCTCAATACGCAGATGGCGTTCATGACGGGAAAGATCAAGATCGGCGGGAACCCTTCCAAACTGATCATGCATCAGAATGTTTTTGTGGAGTTCGCAAACGCTCTCAAGACGATGGACGTCGAGTACGCCGCCTAGAACAAGAAAAACCCCCGTTCTTGTGACGCTTGAATAGGACTATTCAAGCGAAACGTCACAAGAACGGGGAGTGGGCGAATCGGTTACGAGTTGACCGTGTCCTTGAATGCCTTGCCAGCCTTGAACGCCGGCACGTTCGCTGCCTTGATCTGTACCTCGGCTCCGGTCTGCGGATTGCGCCCGACACGCGCCTTACGGTGACGGCGTTCAAACGTTCCGAAACCTGTCAGCTGGACCTTGTCACCATTCTTGACCGCACCGGTGATTGCACCGAGCGTTGCATCGAGCACCGCACCAACGGCAGCCTTGGACTCTCCCGTTGCGTTGACGACGTTGTCAATGAGCTCACTCTTGTTCATGAAGTCTCGTTCCTTTTCTGTGGAAAATTGTCGAGGCGAATTACACGCGTGTAACCCTAACGCTGCCGGTGGTGTTCATCAAAAACGTATATGCGGCAATGCCCGCACCCAGTGATGCCACCGGTACCCGTTCAGTACGAACTCGCGAGGCAGAGCACTACAATGCGGGCGCTGGAGGTAGCAACCGTGAAAAAGAGACTGTTCGAGGCCCTACCGATAATTGGATCGCTGTTCGTGATCCAATCTATTTTCTGGGAGTTTGCCCGGATGAAGCCTGCCTACGGTTTCCTCGTTGAACCGTGGGCGATGCGCGGAACAGAGTCCAACCACGCTGTCATTTTTGTCGCCATCGGAGCCCTCCTTCTTGTCTCGTCAGTTGCTGTGATGTGGAAAGGGTCCGAGGACTCCAAGTGGGGACCAATGATTTCGGTCGGGATTGTTGTCCTGGCAGTCGTCATCGCAGCCGCCGTCGGAGATCCCTCACGCACCAAGGGTCTCGGGGGAATCGGCGCCGCCCTTATAGCCATTCTCATCGGACGCGCCATCACGCGCCTCGTTGCACGGTACACGGGCTTCATGAATGAGGATCAGTCGGAACGCTCGACAGCAGACGTCTGGAAAAATCGTGTGGTCGTCATCGCCAGTATCGGCGGTGTGTACTTCGCACTCGTTGCCGCTGACCTGCAGCTTTCCGCTGCCGCCATGACGGCCGTCATCGGAGGGGCGATCGTCATCGCCTCAGTGGTGAAGGACCCCATCGAGCTAGCCGCCAACCGGACGCTGATACTTGGATCACTCGGTGCGTTCAGCGCGCTGGCGTTCTCGGCCGGAGCATTGCGCTCGAACCTGCTGAGCGAGCAGGTTGAACTCACCACTCTCGCCGCACAGTACAAGGACACGCAGGTCACCAGCGGGTGGCTGTTTGCGGTCGCTGGTTCGGCGCTCGTCCTCCTTGGTGCAATCTCGATGTGGGCGAAACGTCGCGACGTCATCGTGAATGACCGTCGAATTCGCAAGCAGCGTGAGGCAGCAGAAAAGTCCAAGCGGGAGCTCGAAGCCGCGATGAACCGCGGCTAACGACAACGGGTGCCGGCGACGGACCGCAAACCGAATCCTCGGCTCACTCCCACAACTCAGCGACGGACCCGACGGGCAGATCCGGCAATGTTGGCAACGCCCTAGAGGGCGTTGAGGTCCGCGACCTTTTCCTTCACGGCAGCCGCGGCTTCCCGCAGCCCGGCGAGTTCGGTGTCGGTGAGGTCCTTTTGCACGACCTCGCGCACACCACCAGCGCCGATCTTGGCGATAACCCCAAGATAGACATCCGATATGTCGTACTCGCCGGTCATCCATGCACACACCGGCATCTCGGTTCCAGCGTCCGTGATGATCGCCTTGACCATCGCTGCCGCGGCCGCAGAAGGGGCGTAGTACGCCGACCCGGTCTTGAGCAGACCGACGATTTCGGCTCCACCGTTGCGGGTACGGTCAACAAGCCCATCAATCGTGTGACTATCGAGAACGTCCTCGAGCGGTCGGCCACCGGCCCGGCACAGTGAAGGCACCGGAACCATCGTGGCGCCGTGGGAGCCGAGCGTGACCGCCTCAACATCGAGAATATCGACTCCGGCGGATTCGGAAATAAAGTGGGCGAACCTGGCACTGTCCAACATGCCGGCTTGACCGAGTACGCGATTCTTCGGGAACCCGGATACGTCGGCACAAAGCGTGGTCATCTGATCGAGCGGATTCGTAACAACCACGATGACGGCATCGGGTGAGTTTGCGACGATCTGTTCCGTGACCTGCTTGACGATTCCCGCATTCACCTGGAGCAGGTCCATTCGACTCATGCCGGGCTTTCGGGGAAGACCAGCCGTGATTACAACAACGTCGGATCCGGCGGTGTCCACATAATCATTGGTTCCGACAACCTTTGTGCGATACCGCTGAACCGGACGACTCTGGTTCATATCGAGCGCCAAACCCTGTGGCAAACCTTCAACGATGTCGATCATCACGACCTCGTCAACAATGTCCGCCTCGGCGATCCGTTGGACAGTTGTTGAACCGTACTTGCCTGCGCCAACGACCGTAACCTTGCTCATCGCATGCTCCTTTTCAAGGCGGGGTACGTCACCCCTGGGATCAACGCCAATGGTAGTGCGTTTCCCTCACCGACCGATTGCCTGCCAAGACGTGGTTCAATGGCATCCATGCGCCGCCTTCTAGCTCTTACCTTGACCACCGCAATCGTGCTCTCCGCATGCTCTATTGGTACCCCGCTGGGTGAATCGAACGTTCAGTTCGTGGCGGAACGACCGGCACAGATCGATTGGACTCGCACCGTTGCGGGTTACCCAATCTCGGGGTCGGGTCGCGCCATCAACCTCGAAGAGCTCGATCTGATTGCCGCAGGATTCGACCTCATCCCCCAGCCGCTGCTCGACAAAGTATCACCGGACGCCCTGTTCCGCGTGGCCGAGGGCGGTCAGGTCTCGTCACTCGCCTCCGCGTATTCCAAGGGACTCGACATCTACCTGATTGATCACACGTTTGAGGTCGCGGATACCCCGGTTGTGATGCAGTCGATCCTTACCCACGAACTTATCCATGTCGCCCAGTTTGCGGCACTCGTCGACGAGTCCAAGGAGGCAAGTTTTGTTGTCACGGACAATGCCATGGAACGATCCGGTCTTGTCGGTGACTTTGCCGCGGCCGCGGGGTGGAGTTCGTTCATTGACGGCGACACGTTGACCTGGACGCTCGCCGACCCGAAAGGAACAACTGCCTACGGACGCAGCGACCCGGTGGAAGACATGGCGGACTCCGTTGCCGCGATCACAACCGGGGCCGAGGACACGATCTCACGCTCGCGAATCGACTGGATTACAAACTGGTTGGACACCGACCTCACAACCTTGACACGGGGGACACCCTGGATCCCAGCGGCGAGCGAGAACAGCAGTTCAACGGATCCGCTCTTTGCGGTCGAGTTGGCAAGCCAAGCCGGCATCGCAAACCCCGCACCGGTGTACTACGTGTGGAACACCGACAGCACCTCGATCGAGCACATGGCAGGGCTGGTGCGTCAGGGACTTGCAACCCACGGATGGTCGGGGACCTTCACGGCCATAGACGACCCGTCCATTCCCCGGGTCGCCGGGCTGTTCTCCATCGGGGGTCGCACAATGTGGGTAGAGATCTGGGACTTTCCCCGCGGAACGAACATCTCCGGCGGACCCGACAAGCCGCTGCTCGCATACGTCGTCAACGGCTGATCTGGTCGTTACGGGGAGCCTTCGATGGGGTCAATCCCGAGATCTGCCCACGTCGTTACCGCCAGCAGCTCGACACCCTCATCTGCAAAGGCCGCATGAGCAACCAGCCCGCGATCCACGAGTGTCCCAGCGTGAGTAACAACAGCACCCGTCGCACGTACTGCGCGCAGAGCCTTCAGCAACGAACCACCAGTGGAGCAAATGTCCTCCACCAAGAGAGCGGAGTCTCCCGAACCAACTCGGGCCCCCTCAATGAGCCGACCGGTCCCTCGATCCTTACGTTCCTTGCGGACAATGAACCACCGTTTTGACCCAAGCAGGGCAACACCAACCGCCAGGTGGTCGGCACCAAGCGTCGGCCCCCCGACATGATCGAAACTGCAGCCCGCACCTTGTGCCATCTCGATGATGGCCCGGCACGCGGTCTCCAGGTCGGACGGGTCGGCGAGACCGTGTTTGCCGTCAATGAAGACTGACGACATCCGACCGGACGCCAACTCGACCGGCTCGCTGAGATGGGTCACCGCTTTGTCGGCGATCATCGCTGCCGCTTGCTGCTGTCACGGTCCGACTGTTGGAACCATGATTACATCCGGTCGACGACTGCCTGGGCGAACTCAGAACACTTGACCTCGGTGGCGTCATCCATAAGACGGGCGAAGTCGTACGTGACAATCTTGTCGGTGATTGCGGCTTCGAGACCCTTCACGATCAGGTCGGCCGCTTCGTCCCAGCCGAGATAACGAAACATCATCTCGCCGGACAGAATCACCGAACCAGGGTTCACTTTGTCCATGCCGGTGTACTTGGGTGCCGTGCCGTGAGTCGCTTCAAAAATCGCTGTGCCGGTCACGTAGTTGATGTTGCCGCCGGGGGCGATCCCAATCCCGCCAACTTGGGCCGCCAGCGCATCAGACATGTAATCACCGTTGAGGTTCATCGTTGCGACAACATCGTATTCGGCCGGGCGGGTGAGAATCTGCTGGAGGAAGGCGTCGGCAATCACGTCCTTGACCAGCAGCCGATCGCCGGGCTCACCATTGCAATCGTCCCACCCAACGGCGACATCGGAGAACTCGTCACGAACGACTTCGTAACCCCAGGTACGGAAGGCACCCTCGGTGAACTTCATGATGTTGCCCTTGTGGACCAGGGTCAGGGACTTGCGGTTGTTGGCCAGGGCATACTCGATTGCCGCTCGGACGAGCCGCTTCGATCCGGTTTCCGAGATGGGTTTAATACCGAGACCGGAGTCGGGACGAATATCCCATCCGAACTCTTCGTCGAGGAAAGCCAGCAGGGCCTTGGCGCCTTCGCTCCCGGCTTCGACCTCTTTGCCGGCGTACACATCCTCGGTGTTCTCACGGAAAATCACCATGTCGACAAGCTCGGGATGTTTCACCGGGCTCGGCACACCGGCGTACCAGGTGACGGGTCGCAGACAAACGTAGAGGTCGAGAATCTGGCGAAGGGCGACGTTGAGGCTGCGAATACCACCACCGACCGGTGTCGTCAACGGCCCCTTGATACCGACGAGGTGAGTCCTAAACATGTCGATCGTCTCATCCGGAAGCCACTGCCCGGTCTGATCAAAGGCTTTCTGGCCGGCCAGGACCTCGGTCCACTCGACCTGCCGCTCGCCACCGTACGCCTTGGCGACCGCACTATCGAACACATTCTTGGCTGCAGCCCAAATATCAGGACCGATACCGTCGCCCTCAATAAACGGGATGATCGGATTCTCGGGTACCTGGAGGCCCTCGGGACCCATCGTGATTGGCGCGGCCATGTGCATTCTCCTGAAAAAGTCAGCGATGTCGGATTCGTACCCAAGAGTAGTACGGCTTCAGCTGCTCTCCGTGTGTCCCGACTCGAGAACCCGTGCGAGACCGGTGCGCCCAAATCGGCGCCACCATGGGTACCCTTTTGTCGTGTTCTCATCACTGATTCTCGCCCGGCTGAAACTGCGACTCGTCGATCCGATTGTCACGGCAACCGGAGTCGTCAGGAGTCGCGACGTCGCGCTTGTCGGCATTGAGGAGAAGGGAGTTGTCGGCTGGGGCGAGGCCGCCCCCTACCCGAACTATTCGTCGGAGACGATCGATGATGTCTGGGAGGCCCTCGGCAACCATGCGGACGACATCCTCGGTGGTGCGATCCCAAACATCCCTCTGACTGCGTCAGCGGCGGTCGACCAGGCTCGATGGGATCTCGCGGCACGTCTCTCCGAGGAACCGCTGTGGGCGGCGATCGGAGGGATCGCACGTCCAATACCCTGTCGCGTGGCGGTGTCCGGGGCGACGATTGACGACCTCCTTGGGAAGGTCGAACGCGCCGTTGCGTGGGGTATCCCCGCGGTCAAGGTGAAGGTGATGCCCGGACGCGATGTTGCATTCGTGAAGGCTGTCGTTGACACCTACCCACACCTTGGCGTCGCCATCGACGCCAACGCGTCATTTGACCATACCGCCGTCGACATCTTCGATGCGTTCGACGCACTCAATCTCGATTTCTTCGAGCAACCCCTCCCCCGAGATGACCTCCGCGGCCACGCAAAGTTACGCGAGCGTCTCGATGTGCCAATCGCACTCGACGAATCGCTTCACTCAGGCTCCGGCATCGCACAGGCGATCGAGTTGCGAGCCGCGGACCTGCTCACGGTGAAGCCCGGCATCATTGGAATTGCTGGGGTGCTTGAGGTAAATCAGCAGCTCCGCTCAACCGACATGGCAGTACGCCTCTCGGGCCTCATCGAGTCGAGCATCGGTCGCGCGCACACGCTTGCCCTCGCCACGCTCGGCGAGATGGGACCGACGGACCTCGCCCCGACATCGTTCTATCTCGAAACTGACAGCGCCCGCCCGTCGTGGGAGACGGAGAGCGGGGCGATCTTGCCACGCCCTGCGGTTGGAATTGGTGTCGACGTCGACGTCGAGGAACTGGAACAGATCGCCGTGGCGTGGGGCCGGTTCACCCGCCGATAACTGGAACCCCTAATCGAGCGTGGCCGTCCTCTGTGCAGCTTGTACGGTGTTCACGAGCAGCGATGCAATCGTCATAGGTCCAACACCTCCGGGGACTGGAGTGATCCCGCCGGCAACACTTGAGACCCCCTCGAAATCGACATCTCCAACAAGCTTGCCATCGACCCTGTTGGTCCCGACGTCGATCACGATGGCTCCGGGTTTCACATGTTCACGACGCAGCAGGTCGGGTCGACCGGCGGCAACAACAATGATGTCGGCTTCAAGGGTGACAGCCCCGAGATCGGGCGTCCGCGAATGGGCCTGGACAACCGTTGCATCCACACCCTTGGAACCCAGCATGATGGCCATGGGACGTCCGACGAGAAACGATCGGCCGATCACGACAGCCCGCTTGCCAGAGGTAGTGATGCCATAGTGCTCCAGGATCCGGAGAACACCCGATGGTGTCGCCGGCCGTGGACCCGGACGATCAAGGATGAGCAATCCTAGGTTGTAGGGATGTAACCCATCGGCGTCCTTCGCCGGGAGTACCGCCTCGACCGCGGCGTTGCCGTCTAATCCGCTGGGGAGCGGAAGCTGCACAATCATGCCGTCGACACGATCATCACCATTGAGGGTGTGAACCGCAGCGATCACCTCCTCCTGGGAGACATCGGCTGGCAGATTCACATCAATCGAGATCATCCCTGCTTTTTCGGCAGCACGGTGTTTGTTACGCACATACACGTGCGACGCCGGGTCATCGCCGACGAGGACCGTCGCCAGACCCACTGTTTTGCCACGCCCATTGAGAGCGGCAACCTGTTCGGCCACCTCTGCCCGCACGACGGCGGCTACATCACGTCCTGAAAGTATTTGTGCGCTCAATGTCGGAAATGCCTTTTGTTGGTGAATACGAGCGAAACGCCGCTCTCGTCGGCGGCGGCGATGACCTCATCGTCGCGTTTTGATCCCCCCGGTTCAACAACCGCACGCACCCCCGCATAAGCGAGGATGTCGAGGGTGTCTCGGAATGGCAGAAAAGCATCGCTGGCAGCAACGGCTCCCACCGTGCGGTCACCGGCCTTCACGATCGCTCTCTCGGCGGCACCAACCCGGCTCTGGTCACCGGCGCCCACACCGACAGCGGCACGACCGTTGGCGATGACGATTGCGTTGGATTTGGTGTGCCCGGCCACCGTCCAAGCGAAACGCAATGCGGCCATCTCCTCATCTGTCGGCGTGCGCTCGGAAACGACACGCCACTCGGCGGGGACATCTCCTCCAGCGGTGGCAAGCGAGTCTCGATATTGGACCAACATGCCCCCCTCGACGCGTCGCATGTCGAGACCTCCCGTTTCGGGGAACCGTGCGGTAACGACACGAAGATTCTTCTTGCTTGCAAGGAGGTTGGCAGCGGCCTCGGTGAGACCCGGTGCGATCACCACCTCGACAAAGTTCGCAACAATCCTTCGGGCCGTGTCTTCGTCCAACTCCTCGTTGAGGGCCACGATGCCACCAAAACCAGACTTTGGGTCACACTCCCAGGCAGTGCCGAACGCTTCTGAGAGTGTTGCCCCTTCCGCTGCGCCACAGGCGTTCATGTGTTTCATGACAACAACACCGGGGCGCGAGAGGTCGCCTACGAGACGCCACGCAGCCTCGGTATCGGCGTAGTTGTTGAAAGACATCGCCTTACCCTGATGAATCGTCGCCTCACGCCACCACCCTTGGGCTCCACGCTCGGTATAAATTGCTGCGGGTTGGTGCGGATTCTCCCCGTAACGCAGGGACTCGACGCGTTCAAGAGTGAGAGGAAGCAACCCAGGTAGCGAATCGTCTCGATCAAACCACCGGACAATCGCCGCATCGTATCCGGCCGTGTGGGCGAAGGCCTTGCGAGCAAGTACCTGGCGTTCCTCCGGCAACGTTCCCCCCTGTTCGACTGCTGCGGCAATTCCCGGGTAGTCATCCGGGTCGGTGGCCACGGCCACGTGGGCGTGATTTTTTGCCGCAGCCCGGATCATCGTGGGGCCCCCTATGTCGATCTTCTCAATGATCTCCGATACGGTCGCGTTCGGATCGGCCACGGTCGCCTCGAACGGGTAGAGATTTACGACGACGAGGTCGATAGGCGAAATCCCACGATCGGACAGCTCATCAACATGGCTCGCCAGGGAACGGTCCGCCAAAATCGCACCATGGATAGTCGGGTGCAGCGTCTTCACCCGACCTCCGAGCATCTCCTTGGCGCCGGTTAGGTCGGCAACGTCGACCACCGACACACCGTGGGACCGAAGATGTTTCGCGGTCCCACCAGAGGAGATGATCACGACTCCCCCGGCCACGAGGCGGGTAGCAAGATCTACGACACCCGTTTTATCAAAGACGGATATCAGTGCTTGCCGAACCGGTTGTCTGGTCATGTTGGCTCCCATCTTGGTACCCCCTCAACGTGGCATAGATTCATAACGAAGACCACTCGACGCGCCGACCCACGACCCTGAGGAGACCCTTGCCAAAAGCGTCGACCGCAAGCGGGAGCACCGTGTGTTCGATCTGCTGGATTCGACGATGGAGGATATCGATAGTGTCGTCGGGATGGACCGCAGCCGACTCTTGCAAGATAATCGGCCCGTGGTCGACCTGCTCATCGACAAAGTGAACCGTCACACCCGTCACTGTCACCCCGTGGGCGAGCGCCTGGCCAACGGCATCGGCTCCCGGGAACGCCGGCAGCAGGGCCGGGTGAACGTTGATGATCGCATCCGGATACCGTCTTATCGCCACGGGTGAAAGGATCCGCATGAAGCCGGCAAGGACCAGCCCGGTGACGTCATGGGTGTGGGTTGCATCGCAGATAGCGGTCGTGAATGTCTCCCGGTCGGAGTAGTCGGACCACGAAACCACCACATGAGCAATCCCGGCATCCGCCGCACGCTTGAGTGCCCCGGCGTTCGGCCGGTCAGCAACAACGACAGCGATCTCGGCACCAAAATGAGGGTCGACAGATGCGTCAATAAGGGCCTGCAGGTTTGACCCGCTCCCAGATACCAGGACAGCTATACGCGTCCGCGCTGTCGTGCCAGCGATCACGCAGATACCCTAGAGACAGGCCGAGGGCAGTGCGAAACGATCTCATCGATGTCCCTCTCATTGATATTCACCACCACGGACAGGCGTTACTCGGGCAGAACCAGGACGACAACCCGACCGGAATAGAGTGACTGATTCGTTGATACTATTTCTTCGAGCAAACTGCGGTGTCAGTCCATGAGACCCGACCAAATTTGTATCCCCTATCAACAAGAATCAGGAGAATCACGTGAGAGTGAACTATTGGCTCGACCCGATCTGTCCATGGTGCTGGATGACATCGCGCTGGATCGTCAACGTGGCACCGCACCGCGACCTGGACGTTCGATGGCGGTCAATCAGTCTCAAGATGAAAAACGTTGATAACCCGGACCACCCCTTCACCGGCATCTACACCAAGAGTCATCGGCTTCTGCGAGTCCTTGAGGCCGTTCGCTCCGAAAAGGGCGATGCGGTCATCGGTGACCTCTACACCGAGTACGGCCGCCATATCCACCTCGGTCAGGATATCGACTTCGATCCCGCGCAAGCCCTCGATGCCGTCGGTCTGGACAGTAAGTTTGCGCTCGCGGCCGACGATGTTTCGTGGGACGACACGATCTCGGCAAGCATGGCCGAAGCTCTTGCACTGACCGGTGAAGACGTCGGAACACCAATCATCGGATTTGATGACGCTGAGGGCGAACCGGTCGCCATCTTCGGACCGGTGATTTCTCGCGAACTCGAAATCGATGCAGCCCTGCGCTTGTGGGATGGCGTTCACGCCGCGGGGTCCACACCGGGTTTCTGGGAACTCAAGAGATCACGAACCGAGCGTGCGGCGATCGGGTTCCGCCCACCCGAGTAGTCCACAACTTTCGACCGGTGCCGAGCACCTGTCATGCTTTTGGTGGTGCTGTCTGAATGGCGCGCCCGGCGTCGGCGATGGCCGCAGCGCATGCGCCGGGGGCTCGCAACCAGGGGTGGTGGTCAACTCCTTCGAGTTCGATCAGCTTCCGATTCTCGTACCCGTCGGTGACGGCACGAATCGAGTCGATCGGAGCGGTGCCGTCCTTGGTCCCGTGGATGAACGTAACCGGAAGGTCGGGAGCGAGCGCATCGAGGTCGTCGACCGCATCACGGCGATACAACACATTCCACAGCGACGTAGTCGACGACATGACGTTGTGTTCGACAAGGTCACGAGCCACCTCGCGGGGTATGTCGCGCAGTATCAAGGGAAGCAGAGGCCCCAACAGTCGACGTGATGTCACACACGCCAGGCCAGTAAGCACCATGTTGGTGAGAAACCAGCCGCTGAGCCGTCGTCGATGCCAACGGATCGCCCCCTGGGTGCCGCCGTACGACGGGAGGCTGATCAGCACCAGTCCCTTCACACTCTCGGGATTGCGCACGGCATAGGCCAATGCGAGAGCGGCCCCGAGGGAATGCCCGACAAGGATCGCTGGAGGTTGCCCAGCCAACGCCGCCTCCAGTGCGGCGAGATGCGTGTCGAGGGTGTACTTCTTGAACGGTCTGGGTGACTGGCCAAACCCGAGAAGATCGACGAGAGTCGACTGTGGCGGCAGGTACCTGTCACTGTCGGCTGCGGTCCAGTACACCTGGGTCCCGCCAAGCCCGTGCAGGAATATGAACGGCGTCTGCCCCTGCCGAATCTGGCCGCCGACCGTCGATGTGTGCAATTCATCCAACGAGCCACGTACCGGTCGGCGTTTCGTTTTGGTAGCTGCCGAACGTGGATGATCATGATCCGAGCGAGTCTCATCGCCTCGCATCGCCGTGACGGCCGTCAAGAAATCAGTCACTCTACATCCACCCGACCACGGGTCCGCGGGAAACGGATCGGACTGTGCCGGAAACACATATCGTTCGGATTGTACGTACTGAGGAGGGTCACACACTCCGGTTCGATACAGATTCTCCCCGGCATGAACCTCTTTGCGGGACGCCCGCGGGGGCGCTCCGCCTGTACTGCTATTCCTGCATGCTCCATCGTTTCGATGCTCCCGAACGTTTCATCTGGCTACACGCAGCCACCGTACACATTCCAGTCAACAGGAATGTCAAGAAGTTTCTGTGTGGTGGCGAGAGTCGCGGATCACGCAGCTACGGCGCAGTTGATCAAGTCAACGAGCACGATCATCCTCATTCTGGCGTCCATTTGCGCACGAAACATGGGGTGGTGGGACGCCAAAATGGGGAGATGGGGGCGGGGTTACCACTTCATCATGGGGAGCGGTCGCAGCGGGTGCCGCAGCGTCCACCGCAAAAAGATCACCGTGAGCCTCCAACGGAACCCATGAGACGGGTACCGCCCACCGATCTGCCGATACTCCCGAAACGACACCCCGGGACTCGGAACAAGGCCGCCGGTGAGGTCCGTGAGATCGGCACGCCGAAACGCTTCCACGAGCGGATGCTCGGACCTCGCCCTCCGCAACCGATGGTGCTCAAAGATAACCAGCCGCACCAGATCTTCACCCCCCGCATCGACGTCATGCAGATGATCAAGAGCCCGCCGGATCGACGGACCTAAATAGTCGAAGGTGTTGTCGAGCCAGATCCCCGCATCGTGAAAAAAGCCCGCCACCCCCAACAGCTTCCCGGTCGCTTCGTCAAGATCCATCTGGTGGGCGACAAGATCGATGCCCCTGTGCACATGACCGTGATAAGCGGCCCTCGCCGCACCGAACTCCGTCGGGTAGACGCTGAACAGCTCATCTGCGATGCGGTGTGCAGTGTCGACTGAGTCTCGGGTTACTTCGGACATCATCCGGACATCATATTGCTCGTACGATGCGTCCGCACGACGGTCTAATCGTTGCTGAGCGAGATGACGGTATCGCCGGATCCAAGGCCGTCCAAGACCCCACTTGATCCGCTTTCGACGATGACCACCTTGCCATCTGACTTGACGACGAACAGCGGTGTTGTGCCATTCTCGACAGGACCAAGACCCTCACCCTCGACCGGATCCGAGACAGTGCTAGTGAGCACCTGTCCACCATTCTCCAGGGACTCGAGAACGGTGTTGTAGTCCCACTCGCTTCCAAACAACAACCGTCCGCCAAATTCGGAAGCGGGGATTGAGGCAACTCCCCCGTCGCGGCGCCGAGGTACGAGCTGGAACGTCGATCCGCCGCCGAATGTCGCTGCATAACGGCTCGCCGCCAGCGTGTTGACATCGTCATTCGGCGTTAGCGCGAGCAGCCTCCCGATTCCCGACAGGTCGAGCTCAAGATCCACATCGCGAGCGAGGATGTTGCCGAAGTAGGTTCGTCGACCGGCGGCTCTGGCATCGTAATAGTCATCACGGTTGGTCGTTGCGAGAACAACCTCGACACCCGCATCGGCGAGGGCGTCAGCGATCGCCCGCTCCACTCTTCCGGCTCCGAGAACCAGAACCCCCTCTTGGTGGCGTTCGGCCAGCTTCAACCAGCGGGCAAGTGGACCCATTCCGAGGCCATAGATCGTGACGGTGGCGACGATCACTGCAAACACCAGAGGTATAAGTTCGTCGGCACCCGGAATCCCGGCATGCTGGAGTTCCAGGGCGAACACGGACGCAATGGAGGCCGCAACGATTCCCCGCGGGGCGACCGCCGCGAGCAACACCTTCTCCTGCCAGGAGAGTTTCGATCGCCAGGTCGATACAGCCACAGCAAGTGGCCGTGCCACCAGGACCAAGGCAGCAACGATTGCGGCCGCAGCTCCGAGATCGACCTGAAGTTGGTCGGTCGTCAAACGGGCGCTGAGCACAATGAACAACACGCCAATCAGCAGGACCCTGACGACTTCGGAGAACTGGACGATCTGTTCCGTGCGAATCGTTTTGTGGTTGGCGAGGATAAGTCCGACAACGGTCGTCGACAGCAGGCCGGACTCGGCCGCAATCGAGTCGGCGACGATGAAGGCGAGCAACGCAACGCTTATCCCAAAGAGCGAAAGGAGGTGTTCGGGCACCCAGTGCCGTCGTAACGCAGGAATCGCCCCGGCGGCGACAATACCACCGACCGCCACACCGGCGAACATGAACTGGGCGACCTGGCTGATGATCTCGACGGGTGTGGCACCGACACGACCCACGAGGAATACCTCGAATGCCAGGACGGCTACCAGGGCACCAATCGGATCAATGAAGATACTTTCCCACTTCAGGATCGAACCGACCGAGCGCTTGGGGCGCACATGAGCGAGAAGAGGTCCGACCACCGTCGGACCGGACACCACGAGAATCGATCCGAGAAGTACCGCAAGCCCCGGCCGCAGGTCCGTGAATGCCATTACGGTCGCGGCACCAACCGCCCAGGTGATCAGCATGCCCACCGTCACTAGTAACCACAACACGCGTTGCTGGCCGGCCATCTCGCGCATTTTGAGACTCAACCCACCCTCGAAGAGAATGAGGCCGACTGCAATGGAAACTGCGGGCGTGAGCAGATCGCCAATCAGAACATCGGGGTTCACGAGACCAAATACTGGTCCAACGAGGAACCCCGTCACGAGTAGCGGCAGAATCACCGGCACCCGGATCCGATCACCGAACCATGTCACCGCAAACGCAAGGACCGCGATCCCGCCTAGTTGAATGATGGGGTCTTCAAACACTGGCCGTGCCACTCCTCGTAGATTGCCATGTACCTCTATGTTCCGGCCGAGGGACCACGCCGCTCCTACGACGATCCTCTCAACGGGTGTGATCTATCTCGCACGCCGAAAGCCGCGAGCCCCGCCTATCGAGCAATCGGACCATACGGCCCGAGCTACCTATCCGTAAACCGGGTCAACCCACCACAGGTTTCCCAAGCTATTCGCCGCCGAAACCAACGACTACGTCGAATAGACGCTAACGATATCATGCTTTGTTAATCGGTAATGCATCGCTCGGTATCGGTCGTGATGCAGGCTCGGGTGGAATATGAGTGGCGTTAGGTGGTCACCGGCGGCGACTCAGAGCGGTCCGGGTCCACAAAAAGATCGAGCAGTTGACCGACCTCGATCCCGTCCTCCAGAGGATGACGGAGGTGAGCCGACGACAGGAGGTGGTAGTGGTTGCGCCGACCTACCTTCTCGTGGGAGAGGTACCCGTCGGCCTCAAGTTCCGCGACAATACGCTGTGATGCTCGTTCGGTAATCCCAACCCGGACAGCAATATCACGCAGTCGTATGCCGGGTGTCTCCGCAATAAGAACGAGAACCCGCGCATGATTCGTGAGAAAGGTCCAGGTTCGTTGATGCTGGTCGCTCATTCGAAGGTCTCCACTCGACGACGCAAGCAGAATACCCGCTATTGGAGTCACCTGTCACAACCGGCGCGAACCGGTGTCGTGCGAGCCCCGGTATGTTCGAGGCCCGCACAACACCACTGGTTCAGCCCTGCTGGACCATCCCAGCGAGCTGCTTTTCGACGGCGCGCGGAGAATCCTCGAACTGCTGGCCGAATCCTTCGGCGAACGGATCGGGATAGATATCGGTCGTACCAGCCTCAACACCGTCGAGAATCGCATTTGCGACGTGCTGTGGTGAGGTCTTTTCCATATCGATACCCTTTGCCATGTCCGTGTCGACGGGACCCGGGTACACGCCGAAGACGGCCGTGTTCTGGGCAGCAAGCAACGCACGAGTCGCCTGTGTCAGAGAATGAACGGCTGCCTTCGAGGCGCTGTAGGTTGCAAGCATGGCAAAGTTGCTCAGACCGGCGATGGACGACATGTTCACGACTCCACCCCCACCGTTGGTCTTGAGAATTGGGGCGAAGCTCTGCAGGATCTCAAGTGGAGCGAAGTAGTTCACCTCCATCTCCTGACGAGCGTTTGCGACGATATCACCGCTCACCAGGTCCCCTCCGAGCGCTACACCCGCATTGTTGACGAGCAACGTCGTATCGCCTGCAACAGCGGCCGTTGCGGCGACCTGGGCAGCATCGGTGACATCGAGAGCAAGCGGCACAACCCGATCGCCATAGCGGCCGACGAGATCGCCAACCGTCCCTGTGTCACGAACTGCGGCATACACCTTTTGGACCCCTCGCTCGAGCAGTGCTTCGGTGATGGCCCGCCCAATTCCTCGGTTTGCGCCGGTGACAAAGGCCACCGAGTCCGAAATCTTCCTAGTTTGCATGGTTGGTTTTCCTCTCATTGTGGTCTTAGTTGACCGGTTGTCTATTGATCTCGAAAAAAAAGGAGGGTGGTGTTGATGGTCCCGATGATCCTGGTTTACCCGACAACACCAAGAAGTTGGAACACCGACGCACGGAGGCCGTCCAGCGCGTCCGGATTGTCCTCGACCTTGGCCTGCATGACCATTCCCTGAATCTGTGCCTGGATCGCCCTTGCGGCCGCACCGGGATCCATCGCCGGGATGTCACCCCTGTCGATGGCTTCTCTAACACACATCTCAAAGGATGCCCGATTGGCGGATAACTCGTCACGGACGCTGGTACGCAGCTCCGCCTCGAGCGTGCTCATCTCAAGAGCAAGGTTTCCGATCGGACACCCAACAACCTTGCCGTAGAGACCCTGCAGCTCGATGTGATAGGTCTTGATGCCGTCGAGGTAGTACGCCAGCCGGTCCAGCGGTGGGGCGTCACCGTGGGCTACCTCATCGTAGGCGGTGGCGGTACGCGCCGAATAGTCCGCAATGACGGACGCCATGAAGTCCACTTTCGACGGGAAGAAGTGATAGAAGCTGCCCTTCTTGACACCCGCTTCGGCGCAAGCATCGCTGATGCTCACCGCGGAGTAACCACGTTGATGAATCAGCTCACCTCCGGTTCTCAGGAGGCGTTCCTTGGCGTCACTTGTTCTACCCATGCGGGCATACTAGATGGTCGGTCAACTAAACGTCAAGTTGTGACGATCAGTCCCCACGGTCATCGGTCGACGGTGCCGAAACGAGACTCAGCGATCTAACGCCTGGAGCATGGCCGCACCCATGTCGGTCGGTGTCGGAGCAACCACAACGCCGGCAGCCTCCATCGCGGAAATTTTGTCAGCGGCCGTGCCCTTGCCTCCGGAAATGATTGCACCGGCGTGACCCATGCGCTTGCCGGGAGGGGCCGTTGTCCCCGCAATGAAACCAGCGACCGGTTTCGTCATGTTGGCCTTGATCCACTCGCAGGCTTCCTCTTCCGCGGTGCCTCCGATCTCTCCGATCATGATGACACCCTCGGTATCGGGATCATCGTTGAACAGGGCGAGACAGTCAACAAAGTTAGTGCCATTCACCGGGTCACCACCGATCCCGATGGCAGTTGTCTGCCCGAGACCATTGTTGGTGAGTTGGAACACAGCTTCGTAAGTGAGTGTGCCCGAGCGCGAAATCACGCCGATCTTCCCCGGCGTGTGAATGTACCCCGGCATGATGCCGATCTTGCACTCCTGCGGCGTGATAACACCCGGACAGTTCGGCCCCACCAGACGGGTGTTCGTACCAGCGAGGAACTGTTTGGCGTTCACCATGTCGGCGACTGGGATGCCCTCGGTCACACAAATCACAAGCTCCAGACCGGCGTCGGCGGCCTCCATGATTGCGTCGGCTGCAAACGGCGGCGGCACATACACAACCGAAACGGTCGCACCGGTGGCGTCGATCGCCTCGGTGACCGTGCGAAAGATCGGAATGTCCGCGGCGTAGGTGTCGGGGCGACCCTGCACGCCAGAGTGGTCGGTTTCGCCGGAAAACGCCTCCGTCTGTCCGGCCCGTGACGGATGCACCGCCCCAACCATCTGCGTGCCGTAGGCAATTGCCTTATCAGTATGGAACCGGCCGGTCTTCCCCATGCCCTGGATGAGAACCTTTGTGTCTTTCGAGACCAACACACTCATTCGGTCAACTCCACTATCTTCTTTGCGCCATCCAACATGTCTTCGGCACTCACCACGTTCAACCCGGATTCATTGATGATCTGTTTACCCAGCTCAACATTGGTGCCCTCAAGACGTACCACGAGCGGCACCTCAAGTCCGACTTCCTTCACCGCGGTCACGACCCCTTCGGCGATCGTGTCACACTTCATAATGCCGCCAAAGATGTTGACAAAAATGCCTTTGACGCTGGGATCGCGAGTGATGATCTTGAATGCAGCCGTGACCTTCTCTGCGGTTGCACCGCCACCGACATCGAGGAAGTTGGCGGGCTCGCCGCCGACGTACTTGATGATATCCATCGTCGCCATCGCAAGCCCCGCACCATTCACCATGCAACCGATAGATCCATCGAGCTTGATGAAGGAAAGGTCATACCCGCTCGCTTCTAGCTCCGCAGGGTCCTCCTCGGAGTCGTCGCGCATCGCCACGACATCCGGATGGCGGAACAGCGCATTCGATTCGAAACTCATCTTGCCATCCAACGCCATCACGTCACCGTCGGTCGTGACGACAAGCGGGTTGATCTCGATCATGTCCGTGTCGAGCTCGACGGCCGCGTCGGCGAGCAGGTGCATGAACTTCACACCGTTCTTGAACGCCGCTCCTTCGAGACCAAGACCGTAGGCAATGGCTCGAGCCTGGAACGGCAGGAGGCCGAACCCGGGGGTGATCTCCTCTTTGAGTATCTTCTCCGGGGTGTTGGCAGCCACCTCTTCGATCTCGGTGCCGCCCTCGGTAGACACCATCACGATGTTGCGGGAACTGGACCGGTCAAGCACGACCGACACGTACAATTCGGTCGCAATATCGATACCCTGCTCCACGTACAGCCGGTTCACCTGTTTGCCCTCGGGTCCGGTCTGAATCGTTACCAGAGTCGCGCCAAGCATCTTGTCGGCAAGCTCACGGACCTTCGCCTCGGTCGCCTCGACACCACCCTTGAGGCCGTCGAGCACCACCGTTACGCCACCGAGATCCGGGTGCTCCTTGAAGCGGCCCTTGCCACGCCCTCCGGCGTGGATCTGCGACTTCACGACAACCACGGGATTACCAGAACTCTCAATGAGTGGGCGCACCGCGGCGACCGCCTCTTCGACGGTCGTCGCCATCGTTCCCACTGGGACGGCAATGCCACGAGCCTTCATCAGCTCCTTGGCTTGGTACTCATGAATCTTCAAGAGGCCTCCTCGGCACGTTCTCGCTTGATACGGTCTCGTACCGGGCGGGCATGCTGGTCATTCGTCATTGTGAAGGTTGTTACGGACCCACTCGGCAATATCGTGCAACGATGTCCCGGGGGTAAAGATCTCAGCCAGGCCAGCCTGCTTAAGGGTCTCGATGTCCTGGTCGGGGATAACCCCGCCACCGAATACGACAATGTCATCGATTCCTCGTTCCTTGAGGATTTCCATGACTCGGGGGAACACCGTGAGGTGGGCACCCGAAAGGACCGATAATCCGATCCCGTCTACGTCTTCCTGGATGGCGATTTCAACGATCTGTTCCGGTGTCTGATGCAGACCCGAATAGATCACCTCGCAGCCGGCGTCTCGCAACGCCCTCGCCACCACCTTCGCTCCACGGTCGTGACCGTCGAGACCCGGTTTTGCGATAAGAACACGTGCTGGCATAACCCACGGAGGTTAGCCCGTCCACAGCGATCTACCCATCCCGCCACCGCCCCCCTCAGAACTGATGGCAGCGTGTCACAAGCTATACCTTTTCGAGTGGGGCCCACGCCAGTAACAGCCGCTTGGTACCGGTGGCATCAAACACGACGTAGGCCTCGGCGGAGTCCCCAACCCCCCGTACCTCACGAACGACGCCGGCGCCCCATTGTTTGTGACGCACCCGATCCCCGGCCGTGATCTCATCCGATGAAAGTGCACCCGCGTTTGGTACCAGCGCACGCCGTCCCGATGCGGGAGCGGCCTCCAAGGTCGACCGACGCCGCGATCGCCGGGCCTCCTCAAGAAGGTGTGAGGGGATCTCCGTGAAGAACCGACTCCGCGAGTTGTAGTTGTTCGTGCCGAACATGTTCCTGCTCGACGCGCCTGTCATATACAGACGTTGGCGGGCTCTGGTGATACCCACGTAACAGAGGCGGCGTTCCTCCTCAAGCTCTGCGGGATCTCCCAGCGCACGCATGTGTGGGAAAACGCCGTCCTCCATCCCGCTCATGAAAACCACCGGGAACTCCAGGCCCTTGGCGTTGTGGAGTGTCATCAGGGTGACCGATTCGGTCTCGTCCATCGAGTCGACATCGGTCACCAGGGCGATCGTTTCCAGGAACATCTCTAACTTGCGCGGCCCGTCGAGCTTGTCCCAGTCGATGTCGCCAAGCGATGCGGGGCCGGTCTCCTCGAACTCCGCCGCCGCCGCAACCAGCTCGCGCAGGTTCTCCTCCCTACCCATCGCTTCGATCGAACGTTCCGCCCGGATCGCGTCGAGATAGCCGGTGGTGTTCAGGACGGCCTCGAACGCTGCCTTGGGCCCCATGGCGGACTCAAAGGCAAGCTGGTCCATGAGGGCCACGAATTCGGCGATCGCCTTCTTGGCCCGAGCCGATAGGCGATCGTTGTCGGCCGAATGCTGGAGGGCCTCCCAAAACCCGATCCCTCTCTCCTCGGCGAACCGGTCAACATGGGCAACCGAGGTGTCCCCTATCGCACGTTTAGGCACGTTGATGATCCGCCGCAACGCTACCTGGTCGTCAGGATTCACAATGCCACGCACGTAAGCGAGCGCATCCTTCACCTCGCGTCGGTCGTAGTACTTCAGGCCACCAACTACCTGGTACGGCACCTGGTAGCGGGCGAAGGTTTCTTCGATGACCCGCGCCTGCGCGTTGGTTCGGTAGAACACTGCCATCTTCGACAGCGCCACCGAGTCCTGCAAGGCACCGACGGTTTCCGAGATGAACGCAGCCTCGTCGCGCTCATCTTCGCCCTCGAACGTCACGATCTTTTCACCCGACCCGACATCGGTCCAAAGACGCTTCGGCTTACGACTTCCGTTGTTGGAAATAACGGCATTCGCAGCTTCGAGAATCGTCTGTGTTGACCGATAGTTCTGTTCGAGCAGAATGATGCGCGCATCGCGGTAGTCCTTCTCGAACTCGTTGATGTTGCGAATGTCCGCACCGCGAAACGCATAGATGGACTGGTCGGAGTCACCGACGACACACAGGTTCTTGTGTCGTTCGGTGAGCAGTTTCACCATCATGTACTGCGCATGGTTGGTGTCCTGGTACTCATCAACAAGGACGTACTGGAACCGGTCCTGGTACTTGGCAAGAACATCGGGGAACGCGGTGAGGAGTTCAACGGTCAACATCAAGAGGTCGTCGAAATCCATCGCCGACGCCTCGATCAGGCGTTGCTGATAGAGCCGATAGATATCGGCGACTTGCTCGTGGAAAAACCCGCTGTCCGTCTGAGCGAAAGTCTCGTAGTCCATCAGCTCGTTCTTGGCTGAGCTAATCGTTGCCCGAATGTTGCGTGGAGGGAATCGTTTCGGATCCATGTCCAGATCACGAATACACAGTGTGATAAGCCTGAGGGAGTCAGCGGAATCGTAGATCGAGAAGGCAGACCGGTAGCCGAGGTTGTGTGCATCCGCACGCAGAATCCGGGCACAGGAACTATGGAATGTCGACACCCACATCCGTTCGGCCATCGGGCCGACAAGCTCGCTCACCCTCTCCTTCATCTCGGATGCGGCCTTGTTCGTGAAGGTGATCGCCAGAATCGCCTGTGGAGACACCCCGAGGTCGCGAATCAGATGCGCTATCCGCCGAGTCAATACACGGGTCTTCCCCGAACCAGCGCCGGCAACAACCAGAACGGGGCCTTCGGTTGCGGCAACGGCCTCGCGTTGGGAGGGATTGAGGTCTTCGAGCAGGGGGGAGTCAGTCATGAGACCCGAAGTATACGATGTCCGTCGGACCTGATTACAGCGATGTCATTTGAGGGCCGTTGGGCCTGGACGACAAACAGGCGTCTATCACGACCACGACCGGTCGCGCACTGAGCGGGTTGCACAATGGTGCGTTACATACCGCTGATGGCTGTCAGGTTCGACTGAACCTCTTGCTGCATAGCCTGGCGGAACGTCAGGGCCGACTCCACCACACCGGCGATAGCCGGCACCAGAGTTCGCACGGTGGTGAGAACCTGATCGGGGAAGGCCGTGGGTCGCGTCGATGCGAGAACAAGTACCCCTATCAAGGTGCCGTGTCCGCGCAGCGGTGCCGTATACACGGACTCGATCGACTTTCCTTCGGTGATCCGATCACCGGACTTCCCAACTTCGACGAGACGTACCGCATCGATATGAGGCTCGCTTCCCGAGAACCGCGCCACACTGTCGACGGCCACTTGCTTGAGGCGGGTTAGCCCATCCTGGCCAATCGTCTCCGCGGCCCAGAAATGGATCAGGCGGTTTTCCAAGGTCAAAACGGCGCCAACATCGTATTGGACCACGTGTCTCACTTCTGCAAACACCTGCTCGATCGACACCGGGACACTCAATGAGCGCATACTGATCGCCGTCATCGAGTTCACGACGGTCATCTCGAACAACTTGCGGTCAAGCATCTCGCACACTCGGGTCAGCACATCGGCGGCACCCATCGATGGCACAACTTGTACGCTCGGTCTACTCGTCAGGTCGGTCAACGCTCGGGTCGCGAGTGCTGAGTTGATCGCTGCGACTAGGCCAGCGCCGAGAGAATCCTTCGTGACATAACCGTCCGCCCCGGAGTTCTGACCCCAATAGCGATCCTCCTCCGAGTCCAATGAGGTGAGGATAAGGATGGGGATCTGTGCGGTAAGCGGATCCTCCTTGATGAGCCGACAGGCCACGTAGCCGGTGAGTCGGGGCATCTTGACGTCGAGCAAGACCAGGTCCGGTGGCGACTCGTACACACTGGTCACCGCCTCGATACCATCGGCGGCGGTCGAGACTTCGAACCCCTCGGCCTCAAGCAGTTTGGAGACCGCCATCCGCAGAACTGGGGAGTCATCGGCGATGAGGATTCTCATCGGTTATCCCCCTTGGAGAGAAGTTCCGAGAGGGCATCCGCAAGGGCTCCCTCGCGGAAATCATCCTTGTCTAAGAAGACATCGACACCGGCCGCACGGGCGCGACCCTGATCCTCGTCGGTGGCGACGCCGGACAACATAACGATCGGGAGGCGATCAAACCGGGCACGGACTTCGTCGACGAGGGCGACACCATCGGCGTCCGGCATGGAGAAATCTACAACAAGAGCGTCGGCACCGCGGGCAGCGAGTTTCTCTATCGCCTCGGCGGCGCTGGAAGCAACGTCGGTTGCGTACCCCACCGAAGCGAGGGCTCCGGAGACAACCGCTCGTGCACCTTGAGAATCGTCGACGACCAGGATGCGACTCCCGGCAACACGTTCGACTGGTCCACGACTCACACGGTCGACCAGTTCGACGGTGTCAAGCAGGAGTACCACCTCGCCACCGCCGAGCAAAGCTGCTCCAGTGATGTGAGATGGTCCGGCAACGATCGGTCCCAGTTCTTTTGCTACCACTTCCTTGACGTCGGCCAAAGAGTCGACGACAAAAGCAACGGTCCCCGACCGAGCGGTGACTACGACAAGCTGCTGACCTGGACCGCCGACGCTCTCCGAGCCGACGACGTCAGCGAGGTGGACGACGGGTAGCGACGCTCTCTTCCACACCATCGTCTCGGGATTGGAGCCACTGAGTACCACCTCGGCGAGTGGCATGGTGTCATCGACAGTCGCCTCGGGGAAACCCCACATCTGTTCGCCGGTGCGGACAATCAGCACGCTTTGCAACGCACGGGTAGTTGGCACAACCAGCGAGATCCCGGTGCCCTTGCCTGGTTCCGACTCGATCGTCACACGCCCGTACAGGTCTTCGGCTGCGGCTGCGACTCGGGAGAGCCCCTCCCCGCGGCCACCGACCTCGTTGACATCGATCGTTGTGAACCCCTTCGAAAACAATATTGGGGTCAGCGCCTTCGGGTCGGCACCACGCCCGGCGGTATACAAACCGGCGTCTACGGCAATCTTGCGAACCCCTTCCCAATCGATGCCAGCGCCATCATCGGCAACCAGCAGCTCCAGCCGGTTTTCCTTCAGGACCGCATGCACCACCACCTTTGCGCTGGCTGGCTTACCTGCCGCTTCACGTTCGGCCGGAAGCTCGACGCCGTGCAGGACCGCGTTGACAACCATCTGACGCAGCGGGTCGGCGATGCGTTCGCGGACCTGCCGATCGACGAAGATCTCCGTGTCGGCGTTAATTTCGAATGAGACGTCCTTGCCGAGTTTCTTGGACAGGTAGCGAACCAACTGGTTGAGAGTCGCAGTGACATCACTCAGGGGAACCGAGGCGAGGGCGAGGGCATCCGCTTCGAGGCTCACGGCCGCCCGGTCGAGGCCGGCGAGCGCCTCGATCATCGAGTCGGGGATGGCGTTCGAGGTGTCCGCGGCGGCTTCGGTGAAGGCGGCTTGCAGGCTGAGACGAATGCTTGCAACGTTGTTGATCATCCGGTAGAGGGAGCCAGCGTTGACGTTGACCGCCTGTTCAGTTGCCCATGTGTTTAACGCTCCGAGCAACCCACCCAGGTCGCTCGTATCCGCGTATCGCAGGAGCTGGGACGACGCCTTTGTTTCCGCAAGACGACGATCGATGAATTCATCCGGCTCGACAGTGGGTGGTGTGAGTCCGGCGACGGCCTTGTCGAGCAGATCAAGAATGTCCTGGGTGTCGGCTCCGGCCGTGGAGGTACCGTCCTCTGGGAGTTCGGAGGTGTCGGCATCAACCTCGTCCTCCTCGGGTTCGGAAAGCTCCCATTCGATCGCCTCTTCGACGGCGTTGAGCTTCTTCCAGAGGCGAAGGGTACCGATCTTGGCGTTTGCACGGCTCGATGGTATCAACTCCTCGACAAGCCTTTTGATGAGGGCACCAAGCTTTTCGTCGGCGGGACGTGATCCCTGTTGAATCTCACGCCATAGCCGCTCGAGCACATCACCAACCCGGGCGATGGCGTCGAAGCCCATGACGCGTCCAGTGCCCTTGATCGTGTGCGCTTGGCGAACCATCTCCCCCGCCAGCTGTTCGGTCAGCGTCCCTTCGACTATTGCTGTGCTGCCCGCGATAAGGCGCGTCGAACGTTCCTCGACTTCGCCAAGGAACATTTCCAGCAACTCGGGGTCTGCGGCCCAGGTCACGTAACCGAATCTTTCTGCTTGATTGCCACGTTCTGTCTATCGACCCCAGAACTCCAGCCCTTAAGGCTTCAAACACATATTCGAGGCGTCCTCAGCACGGTAAATGCCATATCCTGGCCGGCGCAACGACGGTGACCGGTGCCCAAAGGAGAACCCGCTCCGAGCGGAGGCTCGGAGCGGGTTCGTTCTTACTCGACGTGGAGTACGAACCTACGGGTTGAGGGAGCGAATGTAGGCGACGATGTCCGCCAGGTCTGCATCGTTCAACGACGGGTTGCCACCTTTTGGCGGCATACCAACACCGGTCGTATTCGCCGGGTCCGAGGGATCACGACCGACGGAGATGAACGCAACCAACTCTGAATCGGCGAGCGTGTCGATGAAGTCCGAACCGACGAGTGGTTTCCCGAGACCCGGGACACCGACAGCGCCCGCGGCGTGGCACGCGGCACACGACGCACCGTAAAGTGCCTCACCGTTGCCGGCGTCCCCATCGAGGGCAGTACCTCCACCCGACGCAACCGGTTCCGATGAGGTAACCACCGTCGTGGTGACAGCAACGGTTGAGGTCGGAGATGATGCAACAGCATCGGAACTATCAGACGTACCTACGACTACCGCAAGGGCGATAAGCCCGACCGCAACGGTTGCCGCGATCCCGGCAAAGGCGCCGAGAGCGATCCAACCTCCCTTGGATACCTGCATCTCGTCAGTTTGCTCGTCAGCCATCCAGGCACACTTCCCTCTTCGAAAACACGAATTCAATGTCCTTGTTCGAGGACGTTCTCTTGATATCCTAGGAAACATCACCAGCCAGTCGCCCACTAGTGCCGTTCGGCCCTAACCGGGAATCTACGAAATTCGTACCTTGGCTGGAAACGAGGAGAGGGTTCATCTTGGGACTTACGCGTCGAGAGTTTTTCTTCGCCGGTATGGCGGGCGGTGCAGTCGCCGCAATCGGGGTTCTGATCCCGATGACAATCGCAAGCGATGGCGAGACGGTTGTGGTCGCGCCCACAACACCGCCAGACACTGGCACACCACCCACAACGGCACCCGTCACGACTACGACCATGGCGCCCGAAGTTGATGCGAGTGCCGCGATGGTCGGATTCTTTCCGAGCATCACGGTGACGAATCTTGCCGACCTCAAGGACGGCGTACCGATCAACTTTGACTATCCACAGGTTGGACAGTCAAACATCCTCGTGAAGATGGGTGAGCCGGTCATCGGCGGTGTTGGACCCGACGAAGACATTGTTGCGTTCAGCCGAATCTGCACCCACATGGGGTGCACCGTTCCCGACTACAAACATGAATACAAGGTGCTGGGACCCTGCCCGTGTCACTACACGACGTTCGACCTCGTCCATGGTGGTGTCGTCTCCATGGGCCAGGCAACACAGAACCTTCCCCAGGTTTTGCTGAGCGTCAACGATTCCGGTGATGTTGCTGCCGACGGCGTGTTCCGCCTGGTTTATGGCTATGCCAACACACTCGAAGGATCCCAACTCGTCGGAGACAACACATGAACAGCGCATTGCCATCACTCGTCCCCATCCCTCCTGTGGATGCCGAGGTCAAGCAGATCTGCTGCGAATACTGCCCCGTGGCGTGTGGTTATAAAGTCCTGATGTGGCCGGTCGGTTCCCAGGGTGGAACGACCGCCGCTGACAACGCCCTAAGTGTCGACCTCCCCACGTCACCGCTATCGGGACGTTGGGTATCTGAAAACATGCACACCGTTGTTGACATCAAGGGTGTCGCCACGAACGTCATCATCATGCCCGACTACGAGACCGAGGCAGTCAACCTTGGTGGCACCCACTCGGTGCGCGGCGGTGCCCTCGCCCAAAAGCTCTACCGCGCCGACGGACCAACGTCGGACCGGTTCAAGACACCGCTGCTCAAGGTCAACGGTGACCACGTTCCCATCTCGTGGGAAATGGCAACCGATCTGGTCGCCGCACTCTCGACCTACACGATCGAGACGTGGGACGAACTGGCATGGGGTGTGAAGATTTACTCGTACCAGTTCTACGAGAACGTTTTTGCTGCGTCAAAGCTCGGTCTTGGCATGATCGGAACACCGAACTACTCACCCCACCATGCACCCGCCGAGGGTGATGACGTGCCGGGACTCTCCGATTGCGGCATCGACGCATTCGGGTCGAGCTTCGCCGATGACAAGGAAGCCGACGTCATCTTCATCTCCGGATCAGATCCGTATGAAACGAAGACAGTCCGGTTTACAACATGGCAGGTAGCCGGTGGGGCAAAGATCATCTACGTGGATCCGCGCCGGACGTTCACTGCAAATTACGCGGAGAACAACGGCGGAATCCACCTCCAGATCAAACCGGGCACCGACGTTGTCCTGTACAGCGCGCTGGTGAAGTACATCATTGATCAGGGTTGGCAAGATACCGAATTCATCGACGCCTACATCGCATCAACCGACGAGGTTGCGGCGGAAGGCAAGTGGCGTCGAGCCCGCTTCGGACGTTCCTTCGACGGCCTCAGGGCCGACCTGGACGCCCAACCCGCATTCGAACTCGATCGTGCTTCCGAGATCACTGGTGTGCCGGTCGAGAAGCTCATCAGGGCCGCCGAGCTCATGACCGGAGGCGGTTTCGACCGCCCCAAGACAATGGTGTTGTTCGAAAAGGGCGTGTACTGGTCCCACAACTACGAGAACACGGCGGCGATCGGAAACCTGGGACTTGTCCTTGGAGCAACCGGACGCCCGGGCCGTGCCACCGGTCGTATGGGTGGACACCAACGCGGCGGGCAAAAGGCGGCGGGGTATCCGAAGGACAAGTCGCCTCATTTCTTCGAAACACCGGAGCAAAAGGTCGAGATGGACACCGAACGGTGGCTCTATGAGGGCAACACCCGGTTCCGCTGGATCATTGGCACCAACTGGATCGGTGCAATGGGTGCATCCCAGGACATGCGTCGCCGGGTCAACGAGCTGATCAGCATTGGGGACCCCGTCGACACGGTCGAGTACGAACGCACACTTGCGCAACTGAAGGACCGCATGGACCAGGGTGGCACCGTGATTGTCCACCAGGAAGCGTACGCAAACGGTTCGACTGGTGTCGCCGACATCATCTTGCCGGCGGCAACATGGGGTGAAGATGACTTCACCCGCAACAACGCCGAACGTCGCCTTCGTCTCTACGAGAAGATCATGGATCCCCCCGGTGATGCAAAGCCGGACTGGCAGATCTTCGCTGCCGTGGCAAAGAAGATGGGTTTCGAAGGATTCGATTGGAAGGACACCAACGAAATCTTCGAAGAAGCGGCACCAAAGTCCGCGGGCGGTCGCCGAAACTTTGAGGAGCTGGTCAAGAAGGCGCAGGCCGATGGCATGCGCGGTCACGACCTCCTCAAGACGTACGGCACGACCGGTATCCAGACACCGATCAAGAATGAGGGTGGGGAGCTCGTCGGGACGGAACGACTCCATTCCGATCTGAAGTTCAAGACGGATTCCAAGAAGGCGAACTTCGTGTTCCCCGACTGGGAATCGGTCGATGAGCGCAACGCCATCCTCAAACCACTCGATGGCCAGGTATGGGTGTTGAACGGAAGAGTCAACGCACTCTGGAACAACCTCTCGGACAACGTCCGCCGAGAGTTGTCCACCGAGCGTTGGCCCGCCAACTTCCTTGAGGTAAGCCCCGAAGATGCCCAAGCGTGGGGTGTTGAATCAGGTGACCTACTGAGCATCACGTCCGAGAACGTGTTGAGCCCGGTCGGCGAGCGTGTCACTGGATCGTTCTCTGCGGTTGCGTATGTATCTGACATCGTCCCACCCGGGGTGACGTTCAGTTACATGAACTTCCCCGGCAGCGAGACGAACGCCATCACGTCCGCAGACACGAGTCTCCAGCCATTGAGCTTGCGGAACAACTTCAAACTCGGGGCCGGGACCGTGAAGAAGATCGGCACCACCGACCTGAAGGAAACCATGTCATTCGCTCCAAGAAACCTGGCTCCCTGAGGCCGGGGCAAGAACCGACGGGTTGCGGTCGGCAAAACAACCCGGTGCACCTGACAGTCTCCGGTCAGATGTACTTGCCACGTTTGGCTATCTTCTCGGCCGACGGTGGCTCACCCGACCGCAACCCTTTGGTCACATGTCAGCGGATTCAACAACGAGGACGATAGACCTCTAACCCATGATGCCTCGGTCCGACCGGGGCATCATGTCGTTGTCGGCTCATTGGCGACCGCCCCGATACGATGTTCGGTTCTCAGGAACTTGAAGAATGCCCAGGTCGCTAACGCGGTCAGGAGATGCCATCCGGCATGGGCCTGGAAGATCGAATCCGGGTTGCAGCGTGCGCTTTCGGGAACACCCGTCGTCCATATCGCATACGCAACGAGGAAGAACCCGAATCCGGCCCAATACCACGGGGTGTAACGACGGCGCGTGACCGGTGGGTGTGTTGCAAACATCGACGGGACCCAGAACAAGACGACCCACCAGTATTGGGAGAACTCGTTCACAATCACCGCGGGTGTGATCCCAAAGACGATCGCTACGACGAACCCGACCAGGCCAGAAGCCCACCGCATTGTTGGCGACCAGAATCGATACAACACCTCGGAAATAACCCAGAGGGCAATCGACAGCCCGAAGAGGTCAAGGCCGATACCGAGATCGGAACCGAGCGTCCAATACCCAACGGCGTATGCCGCCAAGATCGACCCGTAAACACCGAAGAATCTGCGGTCCCTCCAGCGACCGAGGATCCCAAGGTTGAACAACCAGGGGATGAGGATGTAGGCAATCATCGATAGGTTGTCCAGCCATGCCCCGAAAAAGGTGTGGCTTCCATGCATGACCATCGAGCCTGGACCGAGAAAGACTACCGCGGAGGCATAGAGGAGGGCGGTGCGTTGATTTCCAATGAATCGGTTGTTTTGGTCCTTTCCACGGGCGGTATCCCGGGCGAGGACGGCAAACATCGACAACCCCACAACGATGAATCCGAGGTTCCCCAGTGTGTTCGACGGTTCCCGCAGAATCCCGCCCGCGACCCGCTCGCACCATCGCGAGATCTCTCCGATTGCCTGTTCGTTGGCGGCCGGTGTCCACCACCCCGCCAATCCGGCTCCGATGAACAGCACCGCAAATCCGCCAAGGGCAGCCAGGGCATAAAGGAGCGGGCGATACGGGCGGATCATCGGGAGATAGTACGCACGCAGTGATGGGTGCTGTCTGTTCGCGTCCTCGGCGGTTCGCCGAATGTTACGCGGCAAAGACCTCGTCGCTGTGCGTGAAGGTCTTGAATTCGATGCCGTTGCCCGATGGGTCCAGGATGAACATGGTCCCCTGCTCTCCTGGTTTGCCCTCGAATCGGATGGTGGGCGCTATGAGAAACGGTACCCCGTGAGCGGCTATCCGCTCACCAAGGGCCCGCCATGTTTCGGAGTCCAGCACCGCCCCGAGATGACGCAGCGGGACATCGATTCCGTCAACTTCAGATGTCATTGCTGGTTCGACCACGGTCGTGACGTGCGCCGAGATTTGATTGCCAAAGAAGTCAATGTCGATCCAATGGTCCGTCTCGCGGCCAACGCGACACCCGAGAACATCTCGATAGAACGCCCGTGTCGACTCAATATCAGTGACAGGAAACGCGAGGTGGAATGCGCCAGACATGCCTACTCCCACTCAATGGTACCGGGGGGTTTCGATGTGATGTCGTAGGTCACCCGGTTGATCCCAGGTACCTCGTTGATGACTCGGGACGACATCCGTTCGAGAACATCGAACGGGATCCGAGCCCAGTCGGCGGTCATTGCATCGTCGCTCGTGACCGCACGGATCACTATCGGGTAGGCATAGGTGCGTTCGTCTCCCTGAACGCCGACCGAACGAATCGCTGGCAGGACCGCAAACGATTGCCACAGTTCGTTGTAGAGCCCGGCGCGCCGAACTTCTTCAAGGACGATTACGTCCGCGGCGCGTAAGATGTCGAGCCGCTCTCTCGTCACCTCACCGATGATACGAACTCCGAGGCCGGGACCGGGGAACGGTTGACGTTGCACGATTTCCGCGGGGAGACCGAGTTCCTCGCCGATCGCCCGCACCTCGTCCTTGAATAGGTCGCGCAGCGGCTCAATAAGTTCGAAGGTCATATCGTCGGGAAGGCCACCAACGTTGTGATGAGACTTGATCTTTGCCGCATCCTTGGTTCCAGATTCGATGACGTCTGGATAGAGGGTTCCCTGCACGAGGAACCGGGCGCCGTCGATGTCGGCCGCCACCTCCTCGAACACGCGGATAAAGGTTTCACCGATAGCCTTGCGTTTCTCCTCAGGGTCGGTCACGCCGGCGAGGCGGTCAAGAAACCGGTCCTGGACCTTGACGTGGATGAGATTCATGTGGAAGGCCGCACCGAAGGTTGCTTCGACCTGCTCGGCCTCCCCCTCCCTCATGAGGCCGTGATCCACAAACACACACACCAGCTGGTCACCGATCGCCTTATGGACGAGGGCCGCCGCGACCGATGAGTCGACCCCTCCGGAGAGTCCGCAGATAACCTGGGCGTCGCCCACGGCCTCGCGTACTGCCTCCACCGAACGTTCGATGATGCTCACGTGGGTCCAGTTCGGCCGAACATCACACACGTTGTAGAGAAAGTTCTTGAACAGCTCTTGGCCGCGCGGTGTATGACCGACCTCGGGATGAAACTGGACGCCATAGAGCTGTCGTTCCCGATTCGCCATCGCGGCAACCGGTGAGTCCGCGGTGGTGGCAACGACATCGAAACCTTCGGGGGCCCGGACAACAGCGTCGCGATGACTCATCCACACATCCTGGCGGTCGGGAAGGTCGCGGAAGATCGCGGATCCTGGTTCCACTGAGATTTCGGTCCGCCCGTATTCGGCGACATCGTTGCTTTCGACCACCCCACCGAGCGCCTGCGCCATGACCTGATGCCCGTAACAAATCCCGAGGATCGGTATGCCAAGTTCAAAAATCTCGGGATCGAGCTCCGGTGCCCCGTCAACGTACACCGAGGCCGGACCGCCGGAAAGAATGATCCCGACAGGGCCACGGTCACGGACCTGTTGCGCCGAAATATCTCGTGGAACGATTTCCGAAAAGACATGAGCTTCGCGAACCCGACGGGCGATCAGTTGGGCGTACTGGGCGCCAAAATCGATCACGATAATTTTGTCGAAGTCTCCGGTCGACGCCTGTCCGGCGGGGGATGCCATCCCCGCTACCCCATCCCGACGTGCTGAGTCTGCTGGAGATGCTTGCCCTCGGTCTGAATCGCCGGCGCCACCATGACCTCGGCCTTCTGGAATTCCTTCACGTTTGCATACCCAGTCGTGGCCATCGAAACACGCAGCGCACCAAAGAGATTCCGCCGACCATCGTTTTCATGCGCCGGACCTACCAGAATGTTGCGCAGCGTCCCGAGGCGTCCCGTCTGGACCCGGGTTCCCCGTGGTAACTCCGGGTGGAAGGTTGCCATGCCCCAGTGGTAACCCTGGGCGGGCGCCTCCTCGGCAGCAGTAATCGGCGAGCCGAGCATCACGGCATCGGCACCGCATGCAATCGCCTTGGCGACATCGCCGCCGGTCCGCATTCCACCGTCCGCAATGACGTGAACGTACCGACCGGTTTCTTCAAGGTAACGGATCCGAGCGCCCGCGGCATCGGCAATGGCAGTTGCCTGTGGGACACCGATACCAAGCACACCGCGAGAGGTGCACGCTGCCCCGGGGCCAACACCGACGAGGACGCCAACCGCTCCGGTCCTCATCAAATGTAAGGCGCCGGCGTAGGACGCACAACCGCCAACAATGACAGGAAGATCGGCACCACCGATGAACTTGAACAGGTCGAGCGGTTCCGACTTCGTGGAAACATGCTCGGCGGAGACAACGGTCCCCTGGATAACGAGGATGTCGAGGCCACCAGCGACTGCGTAGTCGTAGTACCTGGAAACGTTCTGCGGCGTCAGGCTGGCTGCGGCGAGTACCCCGGCTTCCTTGATCTCCTGCACGCGTTGGGTGATCAGATCGGGGTTGACCTCGGCCTGGTACACCCTTTGAATGGTGCGGGTCGCATCCTCGGGGGTGGCGGCTGCGATCTCTGCGTAGGCCGCGGAAGGATCCTCGTACCGGGTCCAGAGACCCTCAAGGTTGAGCACGCCGACTCCACCGAGTTTGCCGATCGCAACGGCAGTGGTCGGCGACACCGCCGAGTCCATCGCCGAAGCCATCATCGGAAGGTCGAACGTGAAGGCATCAATCTCCCATGACAGGTTGATGTCCTCGGGATCACGGGTCCGCCGTGATGGCACGATTGCTATATCGTCGAAGCCCCAGGCTCGTCGACCTGACTTGGCAATGCCGATCTCGATTTCCACGAAGATCCTCCGGGTTGGCTAGCGCTGCGCCATAGGCTACCAGCACCAACACCCCCCTGATTTGGCCGCGATGCGACCTCGGCGAGGCTCCCCCACCGCCTCATCCAGGCAGATGACGGATCTGGAGTGCCGGTAACTAACACCAGCAGGACTCTCGTCTGGGTTAGATTCGGTCGAGTCCCACAGCCGCGCGCACCTTCGCCTGATAGGCCTCAGCCGCGATGCGCGCATCGAGGGCACCCTTGTGCATCATCCGGGCGACGTCCGCGTCGTCAAGCCGTTCGTATGCGACCCGGATCGGGGCGAATTCTTCGATCACGACATCGGCGACTGCCTGCTTGAAAACCCCGTATCCACTCGTTGCATACTCATCGACCAGGGCGTCGATGGACACCCCGGTACACGCCGACATTATTTCGAGGAGGTTCGAGATCCCCGGTTTCTCGGTCGGATCGTATCGGACGCCAGGATCGGAGTCGGTCACGGCAGACTTGATTTTCTTGTTGATTGCATCCGGCACGTCGAGCACAAGCACCATGCTCTTCGGGTTGGCATCGGACTTCGACATCTTCACCTGCGGGTCCGTGAGCGACATTATCCGTGCGGATACGTCAGGGATGTATGCCTCCGGGATGTGAAACACCTCACCGAAACGGTTGTTGAATCGTTCGGCCAGATCACGCGCCATCTCAAGATGCTGACGTTGGTCGTCCCCTACGGGCACCAGATCGGCGTTGAACAGCAGAATATCCGCGGCCATCAGTACAGGATAAGAATAGAGCCCAAGGTTGGCGCCCACCTTGTCCGCCTTCTCCTTGTACTGGGTCATCCGGTTCAAGACACCGGTCGGGGTCATCGTTCCGAGAATCCACGACAGTTCGGCGTGCTGGGGGACCTGGCTCTGGAAATAGAACATGGAACGCTCGGGATCGATGCCCATGGCCAGCAGCACCTTCGCCGCGGCGATGCGGTCCTTCTTGAACTCGACGGGATCATACGGAACGGTGATTGCGTGAAGGTCGACGACGCAATACACGGTCTCGTAAGAGTCCTGAAAACTCACCCAGTTTTTCAACGCACCCAGGTAGTTCCCGATATGGATATTTCCGGTCGGTTGTAGACCAGAGAAGACCTTTTGCCTCGTCTCCACTGTGTGCTCCTTGTGCCATTGTCGCAGTACGGATTGTTGGTAACGAAAAACGCCGTCGGATTTCCTCCGGCGGCGTTACAAGCTCGTGCGCGATGGAGGGCCCCTAGTTGCCCCGCCACCATTTCGTGCCTGCCGTGTTCATACTCCGAGCATACCCGGTGACTCCCCCGGGAGCCACCTCACAAGATCGGTTTTGGCGCCCTGGCGTACGGTATCCGGACACGACGGGCCACCAAAGGCAAGTTTGCTCGGGTTGTGCAAGCATGGTGCCGATACAACCCGTGACTGTTTCCCACCACTCTCAGTGACTGAACCCTTGAAATCTCCAACGTTGCGCTATGAACCCGGCGTCGACGGCATCCGTGCCTTCGCCGTTCTCGCCGTCGTTGCCTACCACTTCGGTTGGTTATCCACCCCCGGAGGATTCCTTGGTGTTGATGTGTTCTTCACTATCAGCGGGTACCTCATCACGTCGCTCCTCGTCGCGGAGTATCAACGGACCGGCAGGATAGATATCAGGGAGTTCTGGAAGCGCCGGGCTCGACGCCTCCTGCCGGCCCTGTTTGTCTTTCTTGCCGTAACGGCCGCCTATGTGGCTGCCTTTGTGCCCACGGAGGTCGACCGGGTTCAGCGTGAGCTGTTCCCAGCGTTGGGCTACTTCACGAACTGGTTCCTGATCGGATACAACGAGTCGTACTTCGAGACCTTTGCCCGACCCTCGCTGTGGCGACATCTGTGGTCTCTGGCGGTCGAGGAGCAGTTCTATATCGTCTGGCCGGTCCTGTTCTTTGTGTTGCGAAAAGTTCGGACCGCTCTGACCGTGACGTTGGTCCTGGTCATTGCACTCGCCTCCACGTGGTGGATGGCCAACTTATTCGTGCCGTTCGAAGACCCGTCGCGGGTGTACTACGGCACCGATACGCGTGCCGCGGGAATTCTCATCGGTGTTGCCCTCGGATTCCTCCGCCACCGCCTCCCGGTTGTTGAACACAAGCGCCGCTGGCCCGGCCTCGTTGGGGTCCTGGGTCTCGGAATGCTGGTGTGGATGGTTGCGACGGTGAACGGATTCGATCCGTGGCTTTACCGCGGTGGGTTCCTCCTCACCGGTGTGGCATCGGCGGCGGCGATCGTCGGCGTCGTTGGCTCACGGTCGCTGCGGTTGATCGTCGGCTCTGCCCCGATGCGGTGGGTGGGGCTCAGGTCGTACGGCCTGTACATGTGGCACTGGCCGGTCGTGGTGTTCACCCGACCCAACATCGATGTGTTCTGGGACCCGAAGATCGTCACCGTGGTGCGTCTCGCTGTTGCACTCATCCTCACGGAGATCTCGTACCGTTGGATCGAAATGCCGGTCCGCAACGGAGCGCTCGGGCGCTGGTGGCAACGGGTTCGCTCCGGACGCGAACGTCTTGTCCCACGTTCGGCGTGGCGGGTAGTCGTCACCACCTACATAGCGGTGTTCTCGATGCCGTTGGCAATCGTCCTCGCTTCACCGGCCCCGGAGACTCCCGGTTTTGAGTCCACGACCACCCTCATCGAGTCGGCCAACGTGTTGACGATCCCGACGACCGCCGCCCCTCAACCAGGGTCCGAACCCGTAGCTGTCCCTCCCTCGACCACCACGTTGCTGGTTGTTCCACCGCCAGTGGAGCCGACGACCGTGCGTCGCACCATGCCACCAAGAGCACCCGACCCGATAGTCACACCGGCATCCGCGACGGTGTTCGCGATCGGCGACTCGGTAATGCTTGGTGCCCAGGAGGAACTCCAGGCACTGTTCGGCGACGCAATCGAGGTTGATGCTCTCAAGGCCCGCTCGTGGACCAACGCCGTGGGTGTACTGCGCGCCCGCTCTATGGATGGCACCGTCGACGACATCGTGATCGTGCATCTGGGGTACAACGGCCCGGTCAGTTCCGACATGCTCGATACGCTGATTGACGCAACAGCAGGCGCAAAGAGGATCTACCTTCTCACCATTCGAATCGATCGGCGCTGGGAATCATCGATCAACGAACTGATCCGCAACCGATCCGATTCGACGGATAGTGTGCGAGTCATCGAATGGAAGTTGCTTGCCGAGTCGGACCGCAGCCTGCTCGGGCGCGACAACATCCATCTCAGCCCCGAGGGCCAACGTGCGTACGCCGAGTTAATCGCCTCAGTCGTTGGTGATGTCACATCATGTGCCGCAACAACGAGCTGTTTCAACGATGCGGCCAGATGACGGATGTTGACGCTGAGCGAAGGTTCCTGCATACTGGCTGTCATGACGAACTGGACGAGCACAACCCGCATCGAGATTATTACGTAGGCGTACACGCCTCAACATCCGCGTGTGCGCCCATCACCCTCCGCCCGGCGGAGGGTTTTCTTATGCCTCACCTCGATCACCAACGGAGAACCCCATGACCCCCGAGATAGAAATCTACGACACCACCTTGCGAGACGGAATCCAACAAGAGGGCATCTCGCTCACCGTGCAGGACAAACTGAAGATCGCCCACCTCCTCGATGGTCTCGGGGTGCACTACATCGAGGGCGGCTGGCCCGGGGCAAACCCGAAGGAAGACGAGTTCTTCCAACGTGCGAAGACAGAGTTGGAACTCACCAATGCAACACTTGTCGCTTTCGGGTCGACTCGCCACGCCAACGTCAGGGCCGAAGATGATGCCGTCCTCCAGGCGCTCCTCGATGCGGAAACGGATGTGGTGTGCCTTGTGGGCAAATCGTGGAGTTACCACGTCGAGCACGCACTACGAGTAAACGAGGATGAAGCGGTAGCCATGGTCGCCGACTCAGTCGCCTATCTCCGATCCAAGGGGCGTCGTGTCTTCTTCGACGCCGAGCACTTCTTTGATGGCTATCGCGACAACCCGGACTTTGCGCTCACAGTGCTTCGGGAGGCCCACGCCGCAGGTGCGGAACGTCTGGTCATGTGCGACACCAATGGTGGCTGGCTCTCACACGAAGTTGAGCGTGTCATCGGCGAGGTTGGCGAGGCGCTTGGAGACGCCGTGTTTGGCGCCCACTTCCACAACGACTCGGGGATGGCCGTTGCGAACAGTCTCACTGCGGTCCGTTCGGGGGTCACCCAGGTGCAGGGCTGTATCAATGGGTACGGCGAGCGGACCGGCAACGCCGACCTTTGCTCAATCATCCCGAACCTCCAGCTCAAAATGGACACCAGGGTGGTGACCGATGAGCAGATCAGCAGGTTGACGTCCGTATCGCACCATCTCGCGGAGATCATCAACATCACCCTCAACCCCCATCTACCGTACGTGGGGGCGTCGGCGTTCACACACAAGGCGGGGCTCCACACATCTGCCCTGGCCCGGAGACCCGACGCCTACGAGCACCTCCCGCCAGCGACCGTTGGCAACACCACCCGGGTGGTCGTGTCCGAGATGGCTGGACGTTCAACGGTCGTAGCCAAGGGGAAGGCCCGGGGGATGACCCTGACCGACGCCGACGCACAGGTCGTTGTCAACCGAGTGAAGGAACTAGAACACCACGGGTACCAGTTTGAGGCGGCCGACGGAAGTTTCGAGTTGCTGCTTCGCGACGTGCAGGGCTGGAACCAACCCTTCTTCGAACTTGAGTCCTACCGGGTGTTTGTATCCAATGGCGCCGGAGTCGAATCGGAAGCGACGGTGAAACTCACGGTCCATGGCAAACGCATCGTCATGACCCGCGAGGGCGACGGCCCGGTGAGTGCACTCGACCGTGCGCTACGCGCCGCGCTGGAAGATACCTACCCGGAAATCCTCGACATACGCCTCGTCGACTATCGGGTTCGTAATCTCGACTCCTCCGAAGGGACCAGCGCCCGGGTGCGCGTACTCACCACCCATGCGACCGGCGAAGACCGGTGGAGCACGGTTGGTGTACACCAAAACATCATCAATGCGTCATGGCAGGCGGTTGTCGAAGGACTCGTGCTGGGACTTCTGCGTGCTGGGTACGAGTCGTAACGAACCGTCACCGAACCGCAACGGTGTTGCTGTCGTGCGGACAACGTCGTGCTGCAACGCGGGTCCCAGGTGGACCGGGACCAATCAGATCTGTGTGTCGACGGTGGGGTTCCCACCAGTTTCGATCTCGCGGTTGCGCCGTTTGATGAACGACATCATCCCGGTGTGGGTCATGACATAGAACTGGTCTCGCCTGATCGCTTCAACGATTTGGTCCGCCACGCTGTCCGGTGACCGTCCATGCTCGGTTGCGGCGCGGACTGCGGCACGCACACGAGCTCCGGTTTCCGAGTCCTCCTGAGGGCCGCCGGGTCGGTTCCTGTCGGAGTCGGCGATACGGGTAGCGACCCATGCCGGGCAAACGACCGAAACACCAACGTTCGCATCCGCAAGCTGAAGTTCCTGATACAGGGTCTCGGACAGGGTCACAACACCATGTTTTGCGACGTTGTAAGGCGCCATCCCGGGTGTCGATACGAGACCTGCGACCGATGCCGTATTGACAACGTATCCACCGCCCTGGGAGATCATCCGTGGGACAAAGGCGCGTATTCCGTGGATAACACCGTAGAGATCAACACCCAGGACCCACTCCCAATCTGCAATGGTGGATTCCAGGACCGACCCGGTCGAACTCACCCCGGCGTTGTTGACAACGAGGTCGACCGTTGGATACGAAGCGAATGCCAGATCCGCCAGATCGTTGACTGCAGACTCGTCCGACACGTCACACACCCTGACAGCCGCCAGCGACGCCAGGTCTCCGAGACCGGCACGAGCGGTGTCGAGTGTGTCGCCGTCGATGTCCGCCATCAGCACATGCAGACCGTTCCTGCACAGTGCCTTTGTTAAAGCCAGGCCGATACCGCTCGCAGCACCAGTGACAACAGCGGCCATCCCGTTACGAATCTCCATGCTTCACCCTTTTCCAGCCTCGGCCAACAACGTAAACAGGTGCCGCAACATGCCAGCGGTGGCTCCCCACAGGATGCCCTCGGGGAGTTCGAGAAACCAGATCTCGTGACCCCGCCATTGCTGGGAATGCCAATCCGTTGTTGACATGAGAAAGTCGAGACGAGGAGTGAGTATCTCGGCGACCTCGCGCTCGCTTCGTGTCAGAACTGGTAGGTCGCCGCGGATACGTCCAACAACGGGGACGATCATCTCGTCGATGCTTCTCGTCCAGAACGGCTCCGAGCCACCAACGATCTCGACCAGCGACGGGTCGAGTCCAACTTCCTCGTAGGCCTCACGCAGCGCCGCCTCTACGACCGACTCACCGGGTTCCAGGCGGCCACCCGGACACACGATGTCACCTGGATGGGTTGCCATGTCGTCGGGACGGCGCGTCAGGATGATCCGCACGTTCGCTTCCTCGTCCTTGAACAACGCAACAAGAACCGCCGACCGGGCATCGTGGTGTTCGTAGATTGGGCCGACATTCTCGGCCGCTGACCAAACATCAAACATCTCCCCAGCTTACGACGATAGGCTGTACACCATGTTGTCCACGACGCCACGTTTCACACCTGCCCTCATGCTTCGCCCGTTCCGCCGCCGAGATGTCGGTGCGCTCGAGGAGGCCGTCAACGAGTCGTTGGCAGACCTCAAACCGTGGTTGCCGTGGGCGCAGAGCAGCTACGGCCGCCATGACGCACTGCAGTACATCAAGGAGAGTCTCAATGCGTGGAACGAGAACCGAGCGTTCGATTTCTCAATTCGAAATGCCGGCGATCCTGCTCGCCACCTCGGCAACGTTTCACTGTGGTTCACCTCCCATGCAAACAAGACGGGCGAGATCGGGTATTGGGTTCGGTCAGGATCCTCGCGTCAGGGAGTGTGCACCGAGGCAACCGCACGGCTGCTTGAGGTCGCATTCGATGAGCTCGAGATGCACAAGGTCACCCTGCGCATAGCGACCGGCAACCTCGCTTCGGAGAAGGTCGCACGAAAACTTGGGTTCTTTCACGAGGGTGTCCTTCGACATGAGGTCCGCGTCGGTGACGAATGGCTCGATCATTCGGCCTGGTCGCTCCTCGAGGAGGAGTGGCGGATAGAGCGATCTCGCTACGCCTCAAGCGGGTGGGTGTAACAGTCACCCACACGGTCACCGAATCGGGCCCCATTGGTTTGGGTCCTTCGGGAACTCAATCGTCGGGGTGTAACGTCTTGTCTTCGTAGCCGTGGGAGAATGCCTCCGTGAACGAAACAATCGTCCTCATAACTCAACGTGTGCTCTTCGCACTTATCGCCATCGTCTTGTTCCTTGTTGCGATTACTGCGTTCCGCAAGATCATCGAAGACAATGACCCCATCACAGTCGCACCTCCGACAACGGTCGCAGTGATTGCGACATCGACCACAACCACCACGGTTCCACCCACGGTCATCACCACGTCGACATTGCCGATCTCAACAACGGTGGCCATCGCGGGATCTTGCACCATGCCAAGTCCCGCCGAGGATGGCGGACGGTTGGTACGGGTCTTCTTCACTTGTGGTTCCCAGCAGTTCCCCACCGCGGATACGTCGGTCGTTCGGCGAGTCGAGCAGACGAATCGGTCCTTGACCGCCACGCTCACCGAACTGGTGAAAGGTCCGTCGGAGGCCGAGCAGTCGTCGGGATTTCGGTCGTTCTTCAATGTGTCGACCGCCGATGCCTTCGACGCGGTTTCCCTGAACGCCGGGCGGGTCACCGTCGAGTTCTCGCGGGCGTTTCTTGATCGTCCTTTGAACGAGAATGAGGCGGCATTTTTTGTCGCCACAATGAACGCCAACGTATTCCAGTTCGCCTCGGTGGACTCCGCCGAGTACCGCATCAACGGCGACTGCAACGCCTTCTGGGAACCGATGGGGTCGCGCTGTGTCATTGTTACCCGTGCCGACTGGGAAGCCCAGGTCCGGGACTGGCGAAACGCCAACGGATAGTGCGGAACATCTCCGGAGGAAAACCCTTAAGGCTGGCCAATGTGGCCGACAGATCAGGTGCGAACGGGTAACCCCGAAACGGCGAAGCGATATGGATCCGGCCCGGCATCACCACCATTGGCCGGTAATCCATTCCCTTCACAAGGAGTTCCGCTAAGGATCCTCCTCGACACGTCGCTTCGCCTGGGGTTACATGCACTTACGAGTGCGTTATGAGGGTGAGGCGTTAAGCCTCACCCTCATTCCTTTTTCCCCGTTTTGGCGTCCGTTTGGGCGGTATACGGCCCAAACGGACGCCAAAACAAAGAGGAGAGGGGTCCCGGATTGCTCCGAGACCCCTCTCCTACACATCTGGTGAAGATGTGGTTTACATCATGCCGCCCATGCCACCATCGTGACCATGGCCGCCGCCACCCATCGGTTCGTCAGCAGCAACCTCGGCGACGATCGCCTCGGTTGTGATGAGAAGCGCTGCGATTGACGCAGCATTCTGCACGGTAGAACGGACAACCTTGGCCGGATCGATAATGCCGGATGCGAGCAGGTCCTCGTACTTTCCGGTCGCGGCATTGAAGCCGGAACCGTCAGTTGCGGTGAGAACGTTGTTCACAACCACACCACCCTCGTACCCAGCGTTGACCGCAATCTGGCGAATCGGTGACTCAAGAGCACCGATAACCATCGCACGGCCAGCCTTCACATCGTCGGTATTACCACGAAGGCTCGAAATCGCCTCGCGAGCACGAAGCAACGCAACGCCACCGCCGGGGACAATGCCCTCTTCGATGGCCGCACGGGTCGCCTGGATGGCATCCTCAATACGGTGCTTCTTTTCCTTGGCTTCGACCTCGGTGGCCGCACCAACCTTGAGGACCGCAACGCCACCGGAGAGCTTCGCAAGACGCTCGCTGAGCTTCTCACGATCCCAATCCGAGTCGCTGTTCTCGATCTCTTGGCGGATCTGTGCAACACGTGCGTTGACGTCTGCCTTGGACCCAATACCATCAACGATCGTGGTGGTGTCCTTGGTGACGACGACCTTGCGCGCACGGCCGAGCATATCGACAGTCACACTGTCGAGCTTGAGACCGACCTCTTCGGAGATAACGGTCGCACCGGTCAAAATGGCGATGTCCTGCAACATTGCCTTACGACGCTCGCCAAACCCGGGGGCCTTGACAGCGACGGACGCGAACGTGCCACGAAGGCGGTTCACGACGAGCGTTGCGAGGGCTTCACCCTCTACATCCTCGGAGAGGACCATGATGGCTTTACCGGTCTGACTGACCTTTTCGAGTACCGGAAGCAGATCCTGTACGGACGCGATCTTCTGGTTTGCGATCAGGATGTACGGATCATCAAGAACGACTTCCTGGCGATCGGCATCAGTGATGAAGTACGGCGAGATGTAGCCCTTGTCGAACTGCATGCCCTCCGTGATCTCCAGCTCAACGCCGAAGGTCTGAGAGTCCTCGACGGTGATGACACCTTCGCCACCGACCTTCGAGAGGGCCTCAGCAATGGAGTCGCCAATGGAGGGGTCCGCAGCCGAGTTACCGGCAACGTACGCCATTTTTCCCTTGTCCGAAGCGCTGACGGATTCGGCCATGTCGGCAATGGATGCGACGACCTTCTCGACAGCCTCTTCGATGCCCTGCTTGAGCTCCATGGGGTTCGCACCCGCGGCGACGAGACGCAGACCGTCCGTCACCATGGCCTGAGCGAGCACCGTTGCGGTGGTCGTTCCATCACCGGCGACCGTATTGGTCTTGTCGGCAACTTCCTTGGCGAGCTGGGCGCCCATGTTCTCCCAGACGTCTTCGAGCTCGATCTCCTTGGCGATGGTGACACCATCGTTAGTGATCGTGGGTGCGCCCCACTTCTTCTCGAGAACGACGTTGCGGCCCTTCGGACCGAGCGTTACTTTTACTGCGTCGGCAAGTTTGTCGACGCCGGCTTGAAGACCCCGACGGGCCTCTTCACCAAAACGAATTTCTTTTGCAGCCATGTAGTTAGTTCCTCCTAACCCAACACAGCGAGTACGTCACGGGCAGAAAGGATCAGGTAATCCTCGCCCTCGTACTTGACTTCGGTGCCGCCGTACTTCGAGTAGAAGACAACATCACCAACATTTACATCGAGCGGTACCCGCTCACCGTCTTCAAAGAGACCTGGTCCCACAGCAAGCACTTCGCCTAACTGTGGTTTCTCTTTGGCCGTATCGGGAATGACGAGCCCACTTGCAGTGCGCTGTTCGTCCTCATCCCGCGGCTTCACGACGATACGATCGCCGAGAGGCTTAAGGTTCATTCCGACTTCCTCCTTCAAGGCT